>NZ_JARVTG010000002.1:0-300000 GCF_029846635.1 Pokkaliibacter sp. MBI-7
TAATAGTTTAGAATTATCATGATGTTAGGGTGGTTTTTTTTTGGTTTGTAACTCACAAAGATACAGTTAAGGATGATTGCAATGGATGCTATTAATTACCCTCTAATCTTAGTGGCAGCATTAGCTGCGATAGCGAGTCCTGGGCCTGCGACATTAGCTATTGCTAGTGCATCAATGAGTCATGGTCGAATTTACGGCTTAGGTCTAGCTTGTGGCGTGCTCACTGGTTCGCTGTTTTGGTCTTGTAGTGCAGCGTTTGGTTTGGCGGCACTGCTCAGTTCAAATGTTTGGATATTTGAAGTCATACGGTATTGTGGCGCTGCTTATTTGATTTATTTGTCGTTGAAATCTTTACGTTCTGCCGTCGGAAAATCTACATTGACATTAGTTCAAAGTCATTCAACAACGCTGACCAATATTTATTTCAAAGGTTTACTTATTCACCTGACTAATCCCAAAGCCATATTGTATTTCGCCTCTCTGTACTCCATCGGTGTTCCTGCAACTGCGCAGGTTTCTGATTTGGTGACAGTGATATTGTCTGTTGGAATGTTGAGTTCCAGTGTCTTTCTTGGTTACGCTGTTCTTTTCTCTAACCATAGAGCGAGAAATATCTATCTAAAATCGAAAGTCATGTTTGAATGTACGTTTGCTGCTTTTTTTGGTTTTGCTGGAATGAAAATTTTGACGGGTGATATTGTTAGGTAGTTCTTAACATACCTGTATTGGAAGACGACTTCCCCCGTTTTGGGAGTGATCTGCTGGGACGACCTAGCCCTGTTATTACTTGGAGGGGCTATGCCTTGGTTCTATCTTCTCATTGCTGGATTACTTGAAATTGTCTGGGCTTACACAATGAAGCAATCTTACGGTTTCACTCGACTTATTCCATCGCTCATAACTATTTTTGCAATGATGGCAAGTTTTTGGTTACTAGCGATTGCTATGCGCTCTATACCTCTTGGAACGGCGTATACAATTTGGACAGGGATTGGTTCTGTCGGTGCATTCCTTGTTGGAGTTTTGTGGCTAGCTGAACCTGTTAACGTTTTGAGAGTTATCGCAGCCCGTACTGATTATTATGGGGCTTATTTTAATGAAACTATCAAGTCTCTAGGTACCATCAATTCATGCAGCAAAATCGACCTTTGTAATCAACATCGGGTTCTGGGTTAACTGACTTTTCCATACTATAAGTTATTCATGACTTACTAATTTAGCAAAATCACTGAAACAGATATGTCCCAGAAACAAGTTACAGCTTCACCATAATCGGTTTGATGTATGTGAAAACGCGGGCCGGTACACCATCACCGGGCTTTGTTGCATAAATAGATGTCAGCATATAAGACCCCTTACCCCAGATGATCTTATGGTATGCGCACCGTCATCGGTGTCCCGAGCCGCGTAAAGCGATTCAATATTGCCGCCCGCACCTGAAGCTCGGCGACCTGCCGGTCAAAATCCCTTGCCATCACGCGTTCACCCAGCCGCTTGAAACAGTGCATTTTGGTTTCCACCAGACTACGCCGATGATAACCGCTCCACTTCTTCCAGAGCGTCCGGCCCAGCCGGCGGGTGGCCCGCAGAATCTCATTCCTGGCAGAGGCCCCCGGGCGATTTTCCTTCCACGGCTTCGCATTCTGGCGGGTGGGTATCACCGCCTCTGCCTCTCGCCGGGCTATCGCCTCATGACAGCCTCGCGTGTCGTAGGCACCATCTCCACTGACAGACGCTATCTTCTCCTCCACCGGTATCTGACTCAGCAACCCGGGCAGCATCGGTGCGTCCCCCACCGCATTGTCGGTCACCTCAATAGCCCGGATTTCCAGCGTGTGCGCATCGATGCCCAGATGCACCTTGCGCCATTGGCGGCGGTAGTCCGCACCGTGCTTTTTGGTTTTCCATTCCCCTTCGCCCAGCATCTTGATACCGGTGCTGTCGATCAACAGATGCAGTCCGGTCGTGGCTGGGCAGCAAGGAATCACGACCTGCAGCGACTTCTGGCGCCGACAGACGGTGCTGTAGTCGGGGGTTGGCCAATCCAGCCCTGCCAGTTTAAGCAGGCTTTGTACCATGCCCACCGCCTGGCGCAGGGCCAGGTTGTAGAGGCATTTAATGGTCAGGCAGAACTGAATGGCTGCATCGCTGAAGGTGGGCGTACGTCCTCGCTTCCCGCACGCAGAACCGTACCAGTTCATGTCACGGTCGAGCCAGATCATCAGCGATCCACGCGCTTTGAGCGCGGCGTTGTAGGACTTCCAATTGATGGTCTTGTACTGAGGTGAGGCCGGTTTATTCATGCCGTCATTCTACAGCATGGGACTCAACATGATTTGTGCAACAAAGCCCCATCACCGCCCGTGTGCTTTCTAACTACTTGCGTCGGCAAACGGCCAATACCTCATTTTGTCGATTCGCTCGAACCGATCTCGTCATGTCCTTATAAGCACGCCCGGCCAGCTTGTTTTGGAATACCTCCATTTTGTCGGCAATGGCTTTCATCTTCGGGCCGTGCCCGGTTTTGTGCAGGCCACTGGCCCAAAAAATAGGAGGCCACTATCACAATGAACATCACTGCGAAGAAACCAAATATACCTCTGCAGGTTTTGAGGTGGAAAGTTAAACTCCATAAATCAGTAATCCTTACTTAGTTAGGCCATGCGACCTTTTTTAACAAAACTGGCAACCTCTTCGTTGCGCTCCTGCTGGCGTTCTTGGCATACGAAACGTAGTCCTCAACGTCGAAGGTGTGATTTTCCGGTCGCGCCTCTTGCCATTCTGCGTGTGCTTGACGGGCTTCTTCCTGGTCCTCAATGGATAGACCATCAAAGCCGCCGGTTTGATTCATCCAGCCAGTGCCGCCACCGCCTAAGCTATCGTTGTCAAATGCAGGGGAAGCCTCGTCAAGGCTTTGTTGCACAAATCATGTTGAGTCCCATGCTGTAGAATGACGGCATGAATAAACCGGCCTCACCTCAGTACAAGACCATCAATTGGAAGTCCTACAACGACCGCGCCTCAAAGCGCGTGGATCGCTGATGATCTGGCTCGACCGTGACATGAACTGGTACGGTTCTGCGTGCGGGAAGCGAGGACGTACGCCCCACCTTCAGCGATGCCGCCATTCAGTTCTGCCTGACCATTAAATGCCTCTACACCTGGCCCTGCGCCAGGCGGTGGCATGGTACAGAAGCCTGCTTAAACTGGCAGGGCTGGATTGGCCAACCCCCGACTACAGCACCGTTTGTCGGCGCCAGAAGTCGCTGCAGGTCGTGATTCCTTGCCACCCAGCCACGACCGGACTGCATCTGTTTGATCGACAGCACCGGTATCAAGATGCTGGGCGAAGGGGAATGGGAAAACCAAAAAGCACGGTGCGGACTACCGCCGCCAATGGCGCAAGGTGCATCTGGGCATCGATGCGCACAACACGCTGGAAATCCGGGCTATTGAAGTGACCGACAATGCGGTGGGGGACGCGCCGATGCTGCCCGGGTTGCTGAGTCAGATACCAGTGGAGGAGAAGATAGCGTCTGTCAGCGGAGATGGTGCCTACGACACGCGAGGCTGTCATGAGGCGATAGCCCGGCGAGAGGCAGAGGCGGTGATACCCACCCGCCAGAATGCGAAGCCGTGGAAGGAAAATCGCCCGGGGGCTTCTGCCAGGAATGAGATTCTGCGGGGTACCCGCCGGCTGGGCCGGACGCTCTGGAAGAAGTGGAGCGGTTATCATCGGCGTAGTCTGGTGGAAACCAAAATGCACTGTTTCAAGCGACTGGGTGAACGCGTGATGGCAAGGGACTTTGACCGGCAGGTCGCCGAGCTTCAGGTGCGGGCGGCAATATTGAATCGCTTTACGCGGCTCGGGACACCGATGACGGTGCGCATACCATAAGATCATCTGGGGTAAGGGGTCTTATATGCTGACATCTATTTATGCAACAAAGCCCTGCTGATGAAAGAAACCTTTATCATGGTTGTCGATTTCGAGCTATCCAATTAGAAGGCATATCGTCTCTTTCGAGGCTATTCATGGTTAGGCGTGAGCTTTCACTTTCTTGAGCATGTCATTTCATTTTTCTTCGGCACCGTTTGGTGAGAGCGCTCTCCAATATCAGAATCAGAATTTATAGCTCGATGTAATACAGCTCTAGCTCGCGAGCAAGATAAGTGTATAAAAAGGATCGTTTTCGGACCCCTCTCAAACACCCTGTCCTAAAATTAGCCTTTCCCTATTTTGTACACGCCGTATGATACGAACACTGATTTCGTACATGTAGGTGCACGTATGTCCCGCATTTTCGTCTATGCCCGTGTCAGCACTGCTGACGCAACATACTGATAACCAGATACAAGAAGTTGTTGCGGCGGGCTTTGCTGTAAATCAACGGCGGATCGTAACAGAGCACATCAGCGGCAGTGTAGCAGCGCTTGAGCGTCCGCAGTTTGCCAGACTGCTGGATCGCCTGGAGCCCGGAGATATATTGATCGTGACCAAGCTGGATAGGCTGGGTCGCAATGCCATGGATGTTCGGGCCACCATAGAACTTCTGGCAGAAGATGGTATCCATGTTCATTGCCTGGCATTGGGAGGTGCGGATCTGACCAGCCCTGCAGGCCGGATGACGATGATGGTGATGAATGCGGTCGCGGAGTTTGAGCGAGATTTGCTGATAGAGCGCACTCAGGCAGGTCTGGCAAGAGCGCGTGCCGAAGGGAAGAGGCTAGGGCGCCCACCGGCATTGAGTGACGAAGATCAGGTCAAAGTCATTGACCGCTTAGGCGGCAGGAGTGTCTGTCGCTCAGGTGGCACGAAATTTTGGGACTACCCGGCAGTCGATCATGCGGATCAGGGCAAAGCAGTTGGAGTATCACAACATGGGGCAAGATCTATCAGGTGGAGCTTGAGAGCGCTTGAACGACATAGGGTGTACTACCCATAAATGAAAAAAGGTGGAGCTATAAGCTCCAAGTACTACGACAACATCAAATGTTGAAGGGCTAGCCGCTGCCTAACCTTCCCACTACTTGCCCTTTACAGGCTGACCATGGGGGGTGCTACGCGGGCCTCATCTGGATTTAAAGAGCGGGGAGGCTCAAACACACTCTGTAGCCTAATAATGAAAAAAGCCACAATTATGTGGGCTTTTTTCAAAACTTGGAAGGTATGACATTTCCGCTCTAATTGCGTGGTGTGAGTGACCTTCACACAAACAATATATCGTTGTTTTGTTTTGTGGTCAAATTTGGTCAAAGCACTCAAAGATAAAAGCTGCCCTGTGTGCCTATGGTTGGCTCTTCCAAATCAGAAGACCTTCTGCTTCCCATTTCTGGACTGGATCAGGACCCTCTTTGCCATACATTGACGTGACTAAGTTGTAATACTGATTACGACCAACCTGCTGGTTTTGCCTGATAGGGATGATGACAGGAGCGCCGCTTTTTATCTCAAAAGTCACAACGACAACGCTATCGATCAATGTCTGCTTGGCAGGTTTGAATAGGGCCATTGGAGCGTTTTGTATAATGGTTGGAAGCTGCTGGATCATACGTGTGGGGATACCATGATCAAAGCATATCTTGCTTATAATGCTGCTTTTGACTGCCACAGGTAAGGCAGGAAAACCTGCATGAGTGAGCAGGTATTCAGGAGTATCACATACAAGCAGTAACTTCTCATGCTGCGGAGGCTTCATGCATCTCTGACGTGATCAGAGCATCAACTAATGTTGCAAAGTTGTTCAATACAGCCCCCGAAAAACCCAAGAAAGGAATCAGCAAAGGCCGAAACTTTACATCCCGTACATTTTGTATTCAACTTACCCCCACCACAGGCGTACAAGGAGAGTCCCATGCCCGCCCACACCTCAGCCACCAAGGCCGGCTTTCTGCAACGTCTAAAAGATCGGCGTTTCCAGATACTGCTGGCCAAACAATTGATGCTACTGATCTATAGGGTGTTTGCGATTACTGTGGGGGTACTCACGGCGGGGTTTGTTCAATTTATGGCCGTGGGCACCAGTAGTGAGGAAAGCGATGATAGCCTGCACAGAACAGGCTATCGTCATGGTCCAGAGGGTGATGGGTACTACAGTGGTAGCCAGAAAATCGACTAGAACCACGCAGAATGGCACTGCCAAGTAGTACCATCCTGATAGTAGTTCGTAGTTCGTAGTTCGTAGTTCGTAGTTCGTAGTTCGTAACTGCTTATGCCTGCCCCTTGTCTCCCTTCGATTTTCCTTTTCCAGTTATCTGCTGGAAGAACTGAGCAGCCCCTTTTCCCGCATCCCCTGCCGACTTAGTTCCTGATCCCATACCATCAGAAATCAATGCCATCTTATATCCAGCCCAACCCATCGCAGCCAGGAAGAACGCTGGCCATACCAGAAACATGGTGACCGTCACAAAGTCACTGACCCAGTTGTCAAAGTCATCAGCCAGGTAACCCAACAGGGAACCGTCACTGGGGCTGCTGTAGAGGATCTCCACCAGTTTGTTGTCCACGAACCGGGCCAGCTCCCACCAGAAGGTCATAAAGACCAGCGCGCAGTAGGCGAGGGTGATCGACATCAGCGTGGCAAAGCTATAGCTACCCATGACCATGACGATGGGCATCGAGATGATCAGGGCCATCATCAGCATGCTCTGTACCATGGGCAATGACGTTTGCACCAGATACATAGCAGGCATGACGGTGGCAGTCGCAACACCCATACCCACCGCTGCCGTGGCGGTTTTCAGGGCTGCGACGGGCGCCCCTACAACGCTTCCCCCTTCCGACTCAGAATAGCCATAGCTTCTGAAGGCACGCCCTGGCCGCTCCATCGTGGTGGAGGACATCAGGGTACGCAGCAAGTCTTCATCGGAGACACCGATCGCGAAGAGCTGTTCCAGCAGATCGTCTGTCAGCTCCGCTTTCGCGCGCGCGGCCAGACCGACTTTGCTATCACTCCACCACTGTTTACAGGTGGGATAGCCACCGGCCCCGGTATTGGCAGGGCCACGTCCCTTGCCGCATCATACGGAAAGTTGGGGTTAGGCAGACTGGCATGATGGGTGTCGTAGTAGCCCGGCGTAGTCAGAAAGTAGTTCGAGCCAACCCAGTCCACGTCACGCAGCTGCTCTTCGTTGAACTTGTAATAGTCCGCACGCTTCAGGTTTGTCAGGCGTGACTTGGATACGGCAAAGCAGTCCCGCGCAAAGTCACCCAGTTCTGCAGCCAGGCCTCCAGAGATATATTCCTGATTCAGTTCGTACTTCACTTGCCGGAGGTTGATCTCACAGGGGATCGAGGCAATCGCGGGGTAGGTGATCATCTTGGCCACGACATGCCAGCTCCACCACCAGAAAGGCACTTGAGGCGTCATACCGTTGACGCTGGCAAAGCCTGTCGTCCAGGCATTTTCACCGCCTGCAGGTTTGCCCTGATCACTCATGGAGCATTGTGCCGAATGCAGGTTGTCTGCGTTAGGGGGATAGACGACCTTGAGATTAACGTTAATGAAGGGCTGCAGTGCAATCAGGATCACGATGAGCGCCTGATACAGATCGATCTCAAGGTTGTTCAGCCCCAGTGCGCCCTTGTTACCCTCATCGGCACCCTGACGACGCATTTCTGCAAAGTTGCTGTAGACCATAAACATCAACGGGATCGCAAACACCCCGGAGTCAGAGAGCACGGCCCATATTTTTTCGCTGATATACCAGCCCAGCAGCACCATGGAGTATTCCAGGTGCGAGTCCACGGCCATGATCATGCCGCACCTCCTACGATCTGAATCAGGCGGATCACTTCAACGGCGGCGATTATGCTGACGGCACGCCAGCCAAAACGGCGCACCTTGGCCGCGCCATGACGCTCTGCCATGTAGTGATGGCTGGTACGCCACATCCAGTAGAAGCCCCCATACAGCGGTATACGCCACAGATACAGCCAGGGGCTGAGCCGGCTCCACCACTGACTAAAGTGCTCCAGTTGTTCGGTGTGGTTCATGCTAAAGCGAGCCAGTACCAGCAGGGTGGCAATGCACGCTACCAGGATGGCCACTGCGATCAGCAGCTTCCTGGTCAATGTCAGTCCACGCTGAGCCAGCTGCAACATCTGAGGGTTATGCCAGAGTTTTCATATCCATCATTCCTCATCCTTCGGGTACAGACCGGGTGCGGTATTAGGTAAGGGACGTGCATTGGTACCTTCATTGCTGGTACGACGGTCAGCAGTACGGGTCAGTGAGGTGAGTGCGGTGTTCTCGGCCAGCATTTTGCGGATCTCCATTTCCTGTTTGAGGGAGCCGATTTCCCGGTCCAGCTGATCCAGGCTGCTATCTACAGCGGTTTGTAGCTCATCGGAGTTCTGCACTTCAGGAATACTGGCACCGGCGACGAGGGCACGGCGCATCAGGATGGCTTTGTCCAGTACCCGCGACAGTGCCAACTCACCGGACAACCGCTGTACCAGCAGGGAGCGTTCAGGGTCATCCCGTAAGCTGTCGATGATGGAGCGTGAGACCTGCAACAGTTCGCCCCCGGACACTTTGGCCAGGTTGTCATTGGTCACCTTGAGCGAGCCACTGGCGAGGCCTGCCAGGGTGGTGGCAATGGAGTCCTGGGCCTCGGCGACCATCGGAATCAGCCCCGTACCGGCTTTACCCGCCACTTGTTCGCAGGTGGTGCAGGTGGTCAGGGTTTTCTCACCCAGCACCTTCACCATGTCGTCAGCCAGTTCGGCAGGAGAGCTCCAGACCTGACACATCGAGCCACCGGCACAGGATTCACTCCCTGTCGCATGGGAGAAGGTGCCCGTGTCGGTGACGGTACGGTTGGTCAATACGTTGGCACCGGCCACTGCCGTATCACGGATGACTTTAATGGGATCCTGGCCCTTACCACCTTTACGGGCACCGCCTACCCACTGAATGCCCTCATCGCCGCCTTTACTCTCGGCCTGCTCCTTGGCCTGTACGGCATCGGTTGTGGAGGCTGCTGCCCGCTGGTAGGCATCGGCCTTGGCTTGCTGGGCCAATCGAGACCCCATGACCACATCGGTCATATCGGAGGCCATGCTCTCGCAGGTGAGCTTGGCAGAGTCGAAGGACAGTTTGCCTTGCAGTACGCCATTCTGCAGCAGGTCATAGAGCTGTGGATTGCTGCGCTGAATGATCATGGCCGGCAGTGAAGCCACGGCGCCAGTCGCGGCATTAATCACGTTACTCATCAACGACTTGAAGCCGTTAGTAACGCCGTTCAATTGGTTCTGTACCGTTGCTCCGAGATCAAAATTGCCGCACATGAGGTTGGCATTCCAGCCGACCCCCAAGCCAATGGAGTTGGGCGTCTTCCGGCTTGCTGGGCCTGCAATCACATTGCCGCCGCCAATGGCGTAATACACCGAGTCATTGAGCACTTTGTCATGCACATCAAACCCGTAGTCGGTGTCTGCACCAGCCAAACCACTGCCCATCACTGCACCCGTCAGGCCGACGGCCAGGGTCACGGTTTTTACTGCCTTCACTGCACCAGCCCTCTTTATCCTTACGTTCATTGCTGCTCCCTCACATGAAATCCGTGTAACCCAGGAAGGTTTGCCCTCGCCGCTGACAGCAGCTATAGGGGCGCCACAGCGACCAGACATAGCCGCCGTTCTCACTCAGTCGGTCGGAGTAGGTGTCAGATGGGAAAATCGCGCAGGTGTACTCCAGCTTAGGAGACAGCTGCTGCCACTTGTGGGTTTTCTTATCCCCTTCGGTGATCGGGCCGGGTGGCCAGTAGCCATCGCGACTGGAGGCCGTCAGCGGGGTATAGACGTGCATCTGCCCGGAGCGGGTGACCAGATCGCCTACGCGCTGGGCCACGACAGCCCCTGCTTTGTAATCGTGGGTCTGGATCAATGCGCCGGCACGCGGATAGACGCTGCCCCACATATCGCCCGTCTGGCCGACTTCACGCTGTCCGGGGATCAGCGCTTCAGGGTAAACAGACTCAGGCACACCCCAACGCCAGGCCAGGGTATCCAGGGTGGAGACGAAGTAGGGGTAAACAGGAGTGGCACTGGTTGAACAGGCATAGCCTGACTGAGAGGCCAGATTAGAGGCGATATAGCCGCCCGGATGACCGATGGCATCTGCACTCTTGAAGCGCACCTTGCTGTGTTCATTGGCATGCCGGCCATGGGTATCCCCACCACCTTCCGCTCCTGGGAGCGGGACACCAACAAACGACATCTCAGACCAGGGGTTATCCCCTGGGTTGTTGTACGCCGAGACCACCAGATCCGGCACGTAGTGCCTAACCTTAACTGAGGTCCGCACTGTGCAGCCCCACCAGGTGCAGAACAGCCAGTAACAGACACCGACTACCCGGTACTCCACACAATCCGGCGCCATGGCTGACTGGGTGATGGTGGCAGTGGTAATGGCAAAAGTCGGTGTGGTCACTAGGCAGAACGACATCGCCATGCTGCGCAGCCGCTTTTTCCATGACAGCGGTACCGGGATGGCGCGGGGGGAAGAGGCCACCACGGGCAAGGTATCGGGCACCGTCATTGGCCACCCCCGGTGCGCTGCTGGATCTGAGCTACTGCGGCAGCCACATCGTCTGGCCATAGACGACATAACGCCCACCCACCACCACGGCAGGCACTTTCAGCACCTTCAGTTCATGGGCGCGCACGACACCGGCATACGCTGCCTGCAGCTGCTGCTGGAATTGCTGGCCGGCAGGGCCTGCTAATCGCTGCTGCACCACTGCAGCGGCCTGTTCAGGGGGCTGCGGCAGGTTCGCGGAAAACGACTGTTCCAGCCGCGCGGGTTCGTCCAGATAAGCCACGCGAGTCTGTGCCATGAGTGTCGGCGGCACCGTGACGGGCTGTGCATGGACGGTGAAAAACCTCAATGGAGGGGGGAGCAGATGGTGAGGGCGCAGCGGCCCAAACCGCTGCACTGACGATGGCCAGCACACCACCGGCCCATGCTGCTGTTTTGCGAAGATGGATGGGAAACATACCTGACCCCTTGAAGACTGAAACTCAGCCGACAGCTTCGAGAAGAAAAGGTAAAAAATCCGCAGTTAACTCTTGCTGGGTGTCAGAGGGTTAGCTCAGGCTGCGCCAGGTGGTGGACAGTCCCCGTACACCCACCTATTGTAAGTATATTTCTTACAGGAGGCGGCGTGATGTCTCGCACTATTACTTTCCAACCCAGCCCGGAGCTCGGCGAGTTTATTGACTCGCTGATCCAGACAGGCAGCTATAACACCCAGAGCGAAGTGGTCAGAGCAGGATTACGACTACTGCAGGAGCAAACGGCAGCCTCTAACCTGGAACAATTGCGGCGCCTTATTGATGAAGGTGAAGCCAGTGGGAGTCCGATGCCATGGGACGTTGACACTTTTCTGCAGAAGATGAGAAAGCCATCGCCATGACGGATAAGACATTCAAGGTATATCCCAAGGCCGAAGAGGATCTGACTCGCATCTATCAGTACACCCAGCAGGAATGGGGGGCACAACAGGCCGAAGCGTATATCAGAACACTCCATCAGGGATTGATGGTCATTGCCAGTAACCCTGCCTTGGGACGCAACCGTGATTACATTCGTCCGGGGCTCAAGGCTTACCATACGGGATCGCATATCGTTTTCTATAAATCGACCCCATACGGTGTTGCTATTGTGCGTGTTCTGCACCAGGCCATGGACTATGATCGGCATTTCAACTGACAGGGTGGAACCTTGCGCATCGCCTCACTATAGTGGAGCTCTGCTTATCAGGAGAGCAGCGCAAAGCCGGGATCATCGTCAGATGTCCCGGCTTTGTGTTTTTAAGGAGGGGAGGAGCAAGAAGGTATTATTTAAGTCGCTGAGTGGTATGACCCAGTTGCTTCAGCAGATTGACTGCTTTCTTGTCAAAGGAAACAAAAGTATTACCACCTTGAAGCCGCCCATCATAAGCAATGATGCCATCGGCAAAATCTCCCCCTGCGTCAAAAAGCTGAAGACCTGCTTCGACAGCTGATTTATTGACCACGACGTTTGCGGTATTCATCAATTGACGGATGACTGACGCAATATCGGTGCGCGCAACCTGATAGCCTCTGCCCAGAACCCAAACGAGCTCACACAATGAGTGCAGGCTAATCACCACAGAACTGGCCTGGTTAAGTGTCTGTATGGCCACCCTTGACTGATGTAGATCATCCTCTGTCAAAAGACGCACCAGAACATTGGTGTCAGCGGTAATGTTCATGCAGGCGTGGCCCCTGCTTCGGCAGAAGCCTCTCTGATGACGTCATTCATTTCTTCTACAGAGAGAACGCGTCCATTGGTTTTGCCTTTGAGAAAGCCTTGTAGAGATTCAAACGTATTTTTGGGGGGAAGGGCTTTGATATTGGCCCGCCCTTCAGAGAGCAGCTCCAGCTCAACTTTGTCACCGGGCTTGAGCCCTAAATGGCGGAGCACTTCTTTATTAAAAGTGACCTGGCCTTTGGCGGTAATTGTCAGCGTAGCCATGGGATGACCCTCCAAGTGGTATAGATACATGGTAAGGCATATCTGCCTTACCATCTACTATGACCAATACGGGCTATCGTTCAACTCAGCTCACCACACGAAACTGCTGCCGGCGCTGACTGGCCGTATTCTGCAGTTCAATACAGTGGTCCACCATGCGCCCCTCACTGTCCGTCAGCAGGCATCCGGCATCACGTAAGATATTCAGGTGAGGCTTCATCAGCGGTACAGAAGGGTAGACCTGCCATACACGCAGACCATCACTGCTGGCCATATTGATATGGAGTTGCTGAGGATGCCCATAGCCGGCATCAGAGGAGGGATACACCGAACGGGGAGCATGGCGCGCTGCCTGATAGTCCTGCCAGCGGTCTTTCAGCACGATGCCTGCAAGGATCGCTACCAGGTTAAGCAGGCCAAACAGCAGCAGATAACCACCGACCTGTACATTGAGCCCCAAGGTGGCGGCCAGCACGATCCCCAGCCCCATCCAACCAATACCGCGCAGACCTGCCCAGTAGGCCTGCCTGATCATGCGTCCTGCTTTCATTCTGATCATCCGTATCATGGTGTGCACACTCCGCCGCCGATAACGGCTATTAAGTGTGCTAAAGCGTTATTCGGTTTCCGTGACAGCAACAGGTGCCGTGGCCTGATCACCCTCGTCCGGCTCCCCGTTGTCCTCACCGCCTTTGATGTGCTTCAGTGTGGCTTCCGCTGTGGCTACGCGCCCGGGCAGCTGGTCAGGCGCAATGGCGCGTCGCGTGGTGACATCGTAGCCGAAATGGATCACCAGCCTGGCTGCAGCCAGTTGCCGCGCCTTCCTCGGAGATGTCGCCAGCAGCTCCCTCCAGCGGCTGACCGTCCAGCCCGATACGACGTGCTCCTTTCCAGACCGCGATCAGATAGTGCCGGCGGCTGGTGTAGGCCTTGAGCGCAGCCCGCACCCGTTTCAGTGACACCCCCATCGCCTCAGTCACCACGATGGTCCGGATCTGCTCACCCACACCGATCCCCAAGGGTTGAGCTGGCTCCGGCAGGCAGTCGGGGAAGTGTGTACGCACGATCTCCAGGCTGGCCTGAGCATAGGTTTTCGGTTTTTTGGGCTGACTGGCAGGAGGAGGTGTCACCGGCGCCGCTGCGGGTGGACTGGCTAAAGGCGTACTGACAGGGGGCTGTTCATTTGTACTCGGTATGGCCACAGCGGGTGTGGAGGGAGCCTCCACCGTGTCTGCAGCCACTTTACGCTTCAGACTCAACTTCGGGCGGGAAGGCGGGGTAGTCATCATGAGGTCCATCGGTTTCGTGTCAGGGTTCGTCCAGGGCACAGCTTACCGTAAAAGGCCGTCCCCTCTACAGACCATGCAGGATCAACTCCTTCGGCACATATCCCAGCTGCAGCTGGTGTGAGTGTGGCCACTGTCCACAGAGCACGGTCACTGAATCCCCTTCCTGCTTGAAGGGGATCATATCCACCGGAGGATGGGGCTCACAGCGCCCCTCCAGATCCGGGACGACCTTCACCCCCATCATATTGCCTACCGGAATCGGTGCTATCAGCAGGCTGTAGTGGCCTTCGCCGTAGAACTCGGCCACCTCCTGACCCCGACGGTAATCGACATAACTGTCTGCACTGATCCATGCCAGTAACATCATCGGTACCATGACGAACAGACTGGCGCGCTTCATATCGTGCTGCATAACGGGGGACGTCCTTGTAACGGGTGATCCAGGATCACGGTTGGGAATCGATCAGTACCGGCTCGGCCCAGTACAGAATCTCTTTCATCTGTTTTTGTACCTCGGTGGTCAGCTGGTTGGCCTCCTTCAGCACCGCCATCTGGTATGCCATCCAGCGCTTATCATCTTCACAGGCCCCCTCCCGCACCTGACCGGCGATGGCCACCGCCTTGCGTCGGGCCTTGGCCTCCATCTGTCGAATGACCATGCAGGCCTCCCGCGCGCTCTGCATCACCTCATCACTCAGTAGCATTTCACCGTCATAGATACGCTGGAGCGTCAGTGCACGGTCTCTCAGCACCGACAGTGCTCCCTCACACTCACGGTACAGGTCCATGACGACATCGGTGGGGTTGGGTTCAGCGGCATCAGTCGTCAGGTCATCCATATCGAGGGACACGGATAGTGGTTGAGCAATAGCCGATGGCATAGCGAACTCCTTCTCGATTGTTTTTGTTATGGCCAGAAAGTGATCATTGAACACAATGCGCCTGAATCGATATAGATACCACCCCAGTGGGCGTCATTGAACTGGCACAAGGGACAGCCGCCTTACCGTTTGCGTGCCCAAAACAACACTGCCAGGATCAACCTGGCAGTGAGATCAGATAGGCCGATCAGGGATCCAGGCCTTTACACTTAGCCCAGCGCCTTTTTGACACGGGCTTTCAGTGCCGACTCCAGCTGACTGACATTGGCACCGGCAGGATTACGATACGTCATGGTCAGGGCCGCTTTGCCTGAGCCCAGCTTGTCGATCACCATATCCAGCACAATATCCTGACCGCTCACGGTCGCATCACTGCGCATGTGATAGGTCACACCCGGTGTGGCCTCATAACGCCATCCAGCGTCCTGCATTCTCATGCGGGAAGCCAGGTCGCCACGGGCAGCTCTCAGCTCTTCCGGGGACTGAAAACCAAACTCCCGTTTCATCCGAATAAACACCAGATCCACATCCTGATTCACGGCCATACTCACGACATGGCGCCCTTCGGAATAGGGAGCGTTGTTCGGGGCGCCCAGGCCGATGCTGCGCGGACCACTGTTATCCGTGGTGGTCCCTGAGCTGACGGACACAATCCCAAACGGATCCTTGATTGAACAAGTAACGCAGCTGCCGTCCTTGGTATACAGATCGCAGCCGGCTAACAACCCACCGATGCCAATACCATCACACCCACACCTGCCTTTACCCTGGCGGTTATCCCCACGCTGCACTCCTTATTGATTGTCATTGAATACACCAGTTGACCTGCCACAGCCGACTGTCGCTGTCAGTGCTTGCCACTGACATCCCCCTGTACCTTACTACTGACGCTGTACTGAGACCGCGTTACTGAGGCCGGTTGGCCATTTCCTGCTCGGTCATGTGCCCTATGGCCATATCGATAATGTTGCGGCAGCCACGTCGCTTGGCCGCCTGATAGGCCTCCTCAAGCGCCACTGTTTCCGACGTGGCCAGCACGGTGACATGCACCACACCCGCTGCCACATCCAGTACCGAACAAGGATACTTCATGCCGATAATCCGGCACCGGCCTGTTGACTGAGTGACCGAATCACCGAGCCACCTCACTTGCAGCGGTGGCGACGTGCGCTCACCAAACAACGGCACCACCACACCGGGTCCACCGGGGCGCTTGTTCACAGTTCTCTCCTTATTCGGTTCATGGCCCGGATTCATTCCAGACCGTTTCAACATGCCCTCCACCGCATTGACAGGGCAGGGCAACCTTTCAACAATACCCAAGCCAGTCCTGCGACCTAGCTGGAAACAGGCGAAACAGCAGGTGGCAGGCTGGCAATCTACTGACTCAGGATGGAACCCATGTCCCGCGCTTCCTCATACCCTACAGGGCCCGGATGGCCTTCGGCCTTATCCGCTACCTGATCACCAGTCAAGCAGCGCCCGTACTTCAGCAGACGCTGCTCAAGGCTCAGTGGCACGGCCACCTGATCCTTAACCGGAATCGCGGTGAGCGCATCGTCCTCACCCAGCCCGATGGCCAGCAGATCATCCTGCTGGTCTACGATGTCAAAGACACCTGAATCGCAGCAGCAGGTATGGATAGGCATAGAGGCACCGCGCCATATCGCCATCCGGCGCCCCGAGTGCTACGCCCACCGCAACAGGCAATACCTGAGTCGCCTGGCCCGCACCTTCTGCCTCGACTCAACCATCGACTGACTGCTCAGCCTCTCAGACCGCTCCCAGTCATTTCCACACAAAAACTGCCTCAGCCCTTCCACTATCACGAACTGCCACAGCCAGGCTGGCCTGCCACTGATTCAGCCAGCCTTGTACAACGGATCAGCACCAAACACTTCTTCGGGCGCCTCTGGCCACTCGGCCCGGATGACATCAAACTCTCCCTCCGACCAGCAGCGCAGAAACGCCAGTCCGTCATCCCCTGACCCCAGCTGCAACGCATACTCAATCGCGGCCACCGCAGCCACCACCGGCGCTTCCGCTGTCTCCCTCATCGAGGTCATGCACTATTCTCCTTCACCCTGTCACAGACGGTATTCCGCCATCCTGCCAAAGCCCATGCGCTGCCACAGCAAACAACCCTCACCGCCCCGAAGAGGGTTTACACGCGCCGTGGCCATCATCACCCCTGCGACCAAAGGGGAAGAGGGTGGCGGGAACTGCACTGCAACAATGTGATACTCAGCAGTTACATACGTTACGCATTCACCACCGGACGGACCCATGTCACCGAACACCGCACACCCTGCCAGCCCACTGCAACAGGACGCACAGGACTACACCACCTACCAGGACTGCCTGGAGGCACTGAAGCAGACAACACTTCACACGGGGAATTTACTGGGCCAGCGGATGGTTGCTAGTGGCCCTGGTGATACTGGCCAGAGGGATACTCTTCGATACAGACGGCGTTAACCTCACTAGCTTCTGGAATGAAGGCAGTATCGCCTTAGTGCTGCACGGGGTGGCCATAGCCCAACTGATCAGAACCTACCTGCGTATTACCGAACTGGAGCTGCTGCCCAAAGAACAACTGTGCCAGCAGTGTTGAGCCTCACCACCGGGGCCACTCACCCGGTCTGACAGATCAATCCCTGTGGAATCAACAGATCAAACACCTGCTGCTCAAGGCCGCACTGTAGCCCCAGATTGACCATGGCCACGGCTGATAAACAGATATAGGTCTCCTCCATCTCACGGCCACTGCACAGCGCCCATTGATAATGCACAGCCAACTGTCCCATCAGACCGGCATTAAAGGTGTCCTGATCCTGGTTCAGTATCCCCAGCAGCGCCCAGGCCATGTTCACCAGCCCCTGATAACAGCCGGACAGGGCAGGATCCTCCGGCAGTTGCCCCATGCCAAGCTGCAGTACCTGCCGGGCTATGTCCGCATAGCCCGCCAAACAGGCAGCCATGGCCTGCAGAATACTGTCAGCCATACCATCCAGCACCAGTACCTGGCGCGTGAGGCGAAGGGGGCAGGTCGGGTACTGCTGCAGGATCTCCTCCTGCAGATCACGATCACCCGCAGCCAGCGCGCATACCACCAGACGAAGGACATCACAGGCCGTCGTCCCCTGTATGAGCACCGGGTCATCATCCGGCCTTTCCTGAGCCATGCGCAGCGGCTGTAAACCATACTGACAGGCCCGTTGCCAGTAACAGCGAGCCATCTCCCAGTCCCCCATCAACGCAAAGCCGGTCCCCAGCGTTTCTGCATCCAGCGACGTGGCCACATACAACACCTCCGGCACCCCAGGTTCCAGTGCTGCACGGTGCCGGATCAGCCGTTGCTGAGCCTGACGCAGCCATTGTGTTAGCTGACTGAGAGTAGGGGAGAGACGCAGAATCCCCGCCCCCTCCGGTGACGCTGCAGACGACATTGACCCGGCACCGTCCAGCGACAGCGCCGAACGCATCCAGGCAGACAGAGAAGGAGAGGGATCACCAGCCTGAACAGCGGCAGAAGGAAAGACGAAAGCAGAAGACAAAGACACCATGACCCTCCTTGGACATCGTGAAGAAAGCACTGACTAAACTGGACTACACCAGTCATCGAAACGATTGCTAATTAAGTAAACAAGAACGTCCACCAGTTCCGGTTCATTACAGGGTCATGTCGTTTTGATGACGTTCTGCGGTTGGCTCAACTGAGGTGAGCGCCGGTTATTCAGGCTGATCCTTAGGGGAAGAGGTCATCAGTAACTCTACAAAGCGGTGTAAGGTTTCTTTGTCGAGAAGCGGGGTAAAAATGTGGACACTGGCCATTCCCTGAGTTGAAGGAGATCGAAGTCGTGTCCGAACTGGAACAAGCCCAACAGAATCCTGCCACCCTGGCAGATCAGCCCCTGGCGCCGCCACAGCCTCAGAGTAAAACCTAAGGAATTAAACGGTGAGCGATGTCGATCAAATGCTGACGTCGCTTGCTCTCATTGCCTTCCTTGCGCATGAGGCGTTCAAGGAAGTCATGGTCAAAGACCTGACGTTCTTTGTATACGATATGGCCTTCATCAAAGCTCATTCCCTCAGACACCACCATATCCACATACTCTCCCCCCTCGCCATCAGTTTGATGATGAATGAAGCACACGTTTAGTGTCACATATTGTCCAGGCTTATTCTCCAGACGATTGTTCGCATCAAATTGAACCGCAGTGATTTTTTTCAAAATGCTTTGCTGCATTTTTTCATTGGTGATCCGGCGCTTATACATCCCCTGTGAGTTTGAAAAATACGCAGCATCCAGGGAATATTGATGAGCGATGACCCCACATAGGTGTGAGCACTTTGTTCCAGATAGCGGGTTAGCATGGCTTCGGCCATGTTGTCGCTGATCGAAATACCTGTTGTTTTCTCAAGCACGTACACACCCGATCAAAATGTTCGCGGAGAATCGTAAGGATTTTGTTGCTGAGAGCTCCGCCAGAAGGCCGTCTCTGTTCTCTGTCATACGTTTTCGGGCTGCCAGCGGACAGCAATCGTACTCGAACTGACTGTAGCGAGCTAAACCTGGGATCCCATTTCTGAAGTGTTTGCCGTACGGTGCTTTATCGTTGGTATGAGTAGGGATCAGTCCTATCAGCTGAATGGGATTGTCACAGCTGGACAGACGGCGAAATGTGACCCCCCAGAGTAGTAGGGAGTTTGTTTAAGGGTGACCTCTTCAAAAGTCTCTTTATCAATTGGATAGTGCAGAGTGTCGTTGGGTCGTAGCTTGAAAATCTTCAATCGTTACCTCTCATTTTCTATGAATGATGTGTTGGTATATAGCAGTCTGCCAGACAAGAGGCGTCTGGCAATCTAGGGGGGAGTATATGCCTCACTGGCCACGCTCACTGCCCCTGACCACCAATAACAAAGGGTGACGTGCTCACACACCGTCACCCTTTGCTGTCCCCTCCACGTTATCCTGCCCCTCACGATGCTCTGTCAGCCTACCGACTGCCGCAGTCAGGCTGGGTGTAAACTGCTCCAGCCAGCCCTGCTACGGAGTGACTGACACTCCTGCCGATACAGCTGCGCACCTTCAGTACGGGTGGGGGTACCATGCCGGCTTCTTCGGCGAATAGATCCCGTCTGGATTCAGATGCTGGCAGAGCTCGCTGCTAATGCCGGCAGAACTGTTGACTCCCAATCCCCGCGCCTTGTCCAGCTTCTGAGCGATCATCAGGGCCGCCTCCAGCTCAGAGACACCGTGCTCATCCATCAACCCCTTACGGGCTTTCTTTTCCTCCTTCTCCGTCATCCCCAACGCCAGATACAAACTGGGCGGGACTGAGCGGAACAGCATCTGCAGATTCTTGCTGAGCACCACCCCTTCGGTGTACTTGTGCTTTTCCTTCTGGGCGGACAACACCAGGTGTTTTTGATCGGCACTCAGTGTCTTGAAGCGCGCCACCTGCTCTACTTCGGCAGGCTCCATCACCAGCAGGATCCACCACTCACAAAGCCCCAGTAGCTTCTTGGCAAAGTCCGGGAAGTCGTCCATGTTCTGGGTGGCCAGCCACAACCAGGCCCCCAGCTTTCGCCACATCTTGCCGATCTTGGCCACATAGGGAGCCAGTAGCGAGTTGACCGTCACAATGTGCGCCTCATCGATAGGCACCACGATCTGCCGCCCTGAGAACTGGTCACGCTCGGCAATGTTGTTGATGTGGTTAAACAGTGAGATCAGTGCGAGGGATAACTGCCCCTCGTAACCCTCACGCGATAACGTGGCCAGATCCACCACAGTAACGTCCACTTCTGGCCAGGGGGTACCTTCTTTGGCGAACATCTCTTCCTCAAACGAGCCCGGTGCACACATGAGATCGAGCGCATCCGCCATGCCCTCGATACGTAAGCGGCGGGTCTCAGACTGATCCGGATCACGGGCCATGGCACGCATGGCGCGCTGCAGGTCCGGTGCGGTCATCTGCCGTTTCCCGGCGTACGCCTCTTCCGCTGCCTGCTGAATGGCCCGACGCACCGCCGAGCGGTCCTGCCGCTTGTACTCTTTGATTTCAGCCTCTTCACCGCCGGTAATCATCAGCCGGGCAGCCACTTCCATTTCACCCAGCACATCCCGCTGCGCATCGCCTTCATCATCATCACTGTCGTCAGCCTCATCATCGCTGATGTCATCCGGGTCATAGCTTCGTCCTGACTCGAACAACAAATGGCTGTCGGCAAAGGGGTTCAGACGTACCCCCGAACCCGGTTTGAGCGACACCTTATTGACGCTGAGCCCCAGTGACTGACAGTAGTCCGCAAACAACCCAAAGCTGTTACCGGCCTCAATCAAAAAGACACGGGGACGATGGATGGCCAGCACTTGCGTCAGCATGGCCACCAGGGTGGCGGACTTACCGGCCCCTGTCGGCCCCAGCAACAGCATGTGCGCATTTTTTGCCCGGTCAGCGGTGGAGAGCATGTCAAAGGTAAGAGGGCCACCGCCCCGGTTGAACGCCGTAAAACCGGGATTGCCGGTACCGACGGCGCGGCCAAAGATGGGCACAATCGAGGCCAGATGATCAAAGTACGCCAGATTGACATACCAGTGCTTGCGGTCCTCATGTGGCTTGTAGTTCATAGGCAGCCAGCGCAGATAGCTATTGAGCGGTGCTACCTCATGGCGCGGATCCACCATTTCGATACCTGCTGTCTGCGTGACGGCAATAATCTGGTTGGTACGCTCATTTAACTGGGCCATATCCTGACCACGGACATAGAAGGCCAATGAAAAACGGCACATTTTGTCACCGGCCAGCAGCTTACGCTGTGCCACATCACACTCTTTACGTGCCGCTGTTGCATCATTGGAATGGCCGGACGAGCTGTCCCGGATTTTATCGATATGGGCTTCGATTGAGTCCTGTGGCGTGATCACCATCGTCATGGTCATGATGGTGGACTCCGGGAGGGAGTCGAATAGCGAATTGACCATGCGGCCACGTCGCAACTCCGCCGTCAGGATGCCGGGGCGAGGTACCTGCTTGAATCGATTCATCATGATCACGCGATGGGGCATACGATCAAACAGCCAGACACCGCGATTCACATCCGATGCCGGGTGGGAATACATCAGGCACTCGGAGAAATCGTCCAGCAGCGGACTTCGCCCCTCAGGGGGCTCCTCATCGACATAGTGTGCAAGCCGGCCGAGCGCTTCCGTATCACCCTGCGTCAGCGTGGGGCAGGGGTTAAACCAGGGCAGTAGCCACTGAAACACACTGCGGCCATCACAGCGCTGGACATCGATCCCGATGGACTCCAGGTTTGCCACCAGACGGGCACAGGTGTCATTGATGTCCTGCACCGCCGTCTCAAACTCATCCTCAGTCGAGTGGCCTTTGAGGGAAAAGTTCGCCTCAAAACGTCGGTACAACACCAGGCGAGTGCGGCGGATCTGGCCACGCCAGGGGTTGCGCGTCACTGCCGTGTCCTCAAACAGCCCGCCGGGCTTACTGATCCCCCGCAAATGGCCTTCCATCTGCTTCAGATAGGCCTGAGTAAACTCGGTATCCGCGATCATGGGATCGATATAGGCATCGAGATGTTCCAGGTACGAGCTAAAGCTGGTTTCATCCTGGCAGTAAAGCTGCACTACCCAAGGCTCCGTGTCATATTCATCGAAGGATGACTGCAGTACCTGTTGCACCTGAAAACGGACGTTTTCGATAAATGCATCGTCACGCCCTTCGGTAATCACGGGCTTAAGCTCAAACACCACGCCTACCGAGCTCCCGTCCTCCAGCTCAAACACCTGATGCTTATGGTTGTAATCCACCCAGGGCAGCAGGTCGACAAAGGAGCTGAATTCCTGCCCCTTATTCATAAACGCCTGCTCGTCTGCGATGGTCATGTTTGAGCGCGAAATACGCTCATGCGTGGACCCGTCTGCCAGGGACACAACGTGTTTACCATCGCCCTGCAGAGCAAAGGCGCTCCGCAACTTCTCCATGACTCCCATCATTGCTTCCTCGCTATCAGTAGTCGCCCAGGCGTTCGCCGGGCATCGCGTACTGGATCCGCGAATAGAACGGGATCACCGTGGAGTAACCCGGAATCGGTGCCGGCTCATTACCGGCCAGGTGCGGAAACACATACACCACCAGATCCGGGTTGGGCAGGCGCGGGAACTGGCTGACGATCTCATTGGCCGCCGTGCGGGTGTAATCCCCGTTCACCTCAGCCACCCGATTGCCCCATGCCTGCCTGGCCACCATCACCTCGGCGGTGGGCTTGCCTGCCGTGGCCAACGCCTGCTGATCATAGATACCGTCACCCAGCGGGCGACGAAGTGACGCGCGGGCATCCATCAACTGACGTTGGTTCGTACTGGTACCGCCCATCCCGCTCAGCCCTGCGGTATCAATCCCCTGACCATGGTAGATATCCAGCATGGTTGCCCCATTAGTGGGAAACATCTTGTCTTTGGAGGTCGAGCAGCCTGTCATACCTGCAACAGCAACCATCCCCAGCACCGCAATCCATTTACTTGCCATCATCCCATTCCCCCTCAATCCAACGCCCCAGAACGGCCACCCGCCCCCGACAGATAACTGACCTTGCGGCCATTCAGCTCATAATCGATCTTGAGCTCCCGGGTGATATGCAGCGCCACCGGCTGACCCGGTGGCACGTAGATAGCATCAAAGGTCTGGCCGTAACGCTGAGCGACCCACTCGCTGACTTTCTCCAGGCCGCCGGCGATGCCGCTATTCAGCGCATATTTACCCGCATCGCCTGTGACAGCAGTGACCACGGCATCCGTCCCGGTGACCGACGTGGTCTCTGACTGGGCAGAAGCGGAGGCCGCTGCGGTGGCCATCCCTAAACCGAACTGAGTCGACAGGTACTCCATGGCATTGGATTTTTTCTCACCGGAGATACAGGGAATCCCATAGGGATCGGATAACCATCCCAGGCTTTGTGTCGCTCCCTGCGCTCCGGCACCTGATGCCGATGATCCGTTGCCCTGACTTTGCCCGCCTTCTTCGCTCTGGCCGTTGATAGTGCGAATGGTGCCGTCGGTGAAAACGAAGGTGATGGAAGTGACAGAACCCCGCACACAGCTCAGTACCCAGTCGCCTGTGGCCACACCTGATACCACGGCCTGCGCCACATCCGGCAGCTCGATGCCGTTAGCCATCAGGTTGTCTGAACCGATGACAACCTTGAATGGGTAGGGGTCCTGCACAGAACCATTGATCGGGATACGTCCCAACAGCGCGGTCATAGAGACCGAACCCATCAGGGTGGCGTTCTCTGCGACGGTGTACACTGGCACAGCGTCTTCCTCTGCTGAACTTCCCAGCACCTGAGCCGCCGCACCGTTTGTGGCGCTGTTGAGTGAACTCAGTCCTTTGTCAGCCAGCGAACCCACCTCACCGAATGACGAGGGGAAACTGAACTGACTTCCCGTACTGGACACCATGCCGTTGGCATCGGTCTTACGCATGTCCTGCGGCTCCACCCACATATAGGTTTCCCCGCCGAAGGTCACGGTACCCCCCAGCCCCCCTAAACCCGCATCCGCAGGCAGGGGCACAGAGCCCGCTCCCCCCATGGATGAGCCTGAGACGGCGCCGTCGCTGCCCACTGCGTTCAGCTGGCTGGTGACGGTATTCATGCGGTTCTCGAACTGGGACAGCTGCTCACCGACCTGTCCCATCAGCTCGTTCTTGGCCGATGCCAGCTGACTGGAGACAGCGGTACTGGCTGCACCTTCCACATCCCCGGCCTTCTGCCGTAAGGTGTCGTTTTCCTCCAGCAACTGCTGCATCAGCTGGTTGGATTTCGACTGCGAATCGCGCATTTGATCAATCTTTGCGACCAGTGCGGACACCGTGTCCTGAGCACCGTCCATGCCCAACCGCTTTTTCTCCTCCGACGTCAACTCCCGCACAGAGGTACCCTGGGCTGCCTGCGCCGGCGTGTCGCTACTGCTGTCGTCGCGGCCAGAGTAGGCAATCGCGACGGCACCGATGACCGCAGCAGGAATGATGACCTTCAATAGTCCATTGCTTCTGATCGTCGCCATCATTTCGCTCCTTTAGCTGGGCGGTAGGGCAGGGGCAGCAGGGCGGACTCCAGACCTTTGCCCTGCGTCACCAGATACGCCGTCGTGGTATCCTCGGCGCTACCTGCCGGCCCCAGCGTCGGATGCTGAAAGGCGGCACTATACAGATCCCCATTCAGCAGACGGGGGTCGAGCAGGACCGCACGAGGAGCCCGATTGATCAGGCGTACTGCCGTGACGGTGTAGTCAGCCAGTTTCCAGGCCGCGACGGCACGGGCATCGACATCGAGCGAGGGCAGCAGCGATCCCAGCGGGCCTTTGGCGCGCACGGGTACCGCGCTCACACCAGGCAGTGCCTCGACGGTACGTAACGGGGCGTACATGTTCTGCGCGGCATAGCGCGTGAGAGAAATAGGGGCAGGAGTGCGAGAGGTGGCATCCGTGCGGCCAATGCGACCGGCGACGGCATCATCGGCCGTCGGGCGCGGTGCGGCGGGAGCCGCTGCGCTGTTCGCTGACGAACCTGACGCACGAGCAGACACGGCGCCCGCACCTGCACTGCCCGGCATCCCATCACTGGCATAGTTGGGCGACAGACCTGCCGTGATACCAAAGCTGCTCAGGTCATCCCCTTCCCCGTACAGCACCTTCATCGGCTCATAGGCCGAGCTGTTGGCTGTGACGGTGGCCGCATCCTGCGCGGTCACGTCCAGCAGAATAATCTCGCCTGTTTCCACTACCTGAAGCGGAATACGGGTTTCGGGAAAGGGTGCAGCGGCTTTGAGGTACAGCGCCCCACCGGCATTCTGTACCCGCAGGGTATCGGCCAGGGCCACCGGCAGGGCCAGCTTCACATTACGATCCACATAGACAATCCGTTCCTGGCCGACAGCCAGTGCGGTTTTGATCGGCACCCGATTCCAGTGCACCAGCTCCACGGCAGAAGCCAGGGGAGACAGCACCATCCCCACGACCAGGCTTACACCCATGCGTGTCATCATCTTCATTTCACCTCCTCCATCACACTGCCATCCAGTCGCTCTGGCAGGGAGTCATAGCAATCCAGGGCCAGTCCAAATGGGTTCGTTTCAGGATTCATATCCCAGCGCACCACCTTCAACGGATGCAGCATGGCCAGCTTCTTGACCGACTCACCATGAACGCTTTCGGTCAGCATTAACTCCAGATCCACCACCCAGTGGTCGCGATCCTGGATATGTACCCGGTCATCCGAAACCCCGCGCCCTGGAATCTCTGCGACAGAACGCACCCGGTCGGTCAGCTCCTGGCTCACCTTACGGCGTTCATAGTCGCTATCCAGCCAGGCCTTGCAGGACGGGGTGAGATACGCACGCAGCGTCTCAATCCGCTCGTGATAGTCACTCTCACCATCACGCGGCCAGTAGTTCAGTTGCTGGAAAATATAAAAGGCAAATGAGTAAACCGTGCTGGGTGGCACCTCCCACCAGGCGCGGGTACTGCCACTGCGCAGGTCAGGCGGGTTGTGTACAGTCAAATGACGGGGAGCGGTATACCACCCCCACGACGTGAACCCTGCAATCGCGGCTAACAGCGCAATCACCAGTCGCAGACTGGTGATGTGCGAGTCTCGTGATGACAGCGCAGTGCGATGTCGGCTCATAAAAACTCCAGAGTGAAATAGGAATACAGCGTGGGAAGAAGGTAGCTAGCAGTGGCGCGTTATCTGAGAGGTATCCAGGGCCATCAGTCGAACATGCCCTGGCGTTTCCGTCTCAATCGGCGCCGTACCCCCTCACGGCGGAGCCACCAGGTTGCATCCTGATCGATCAGTGATGCCTTACGAAAAAACAGGCGGCTGACACTGCCGTGATGCAGCCGCCACTCCAACATGCGGTAAAACCAGGCACCGGGCTTATTGCGTTTGGCGGCAGCCAGTCGGTCGCTGCCAAAACGCAGGGCCAGATAGCCACACACCGCCATACTGGTGGGGATGGCCGGCAATTGCCCTGGCAGTAGCAGAACGACGATGAACACTCCCAGCACGAGGCCCACTACCACACCACTGCCGATGACCAGTAACAGCTCGTTGTTGGTTAGCCCACGGATCACCGTGGGCTCCCGATTCAGCCGCTCAGGCAGGTAGCGTGCATCCTCGTTTTTAGTCACGACTCAGCCTCACGCGAGAATGGCGGCGGCTTTGTTGGCCAGGTAAAGCACCAGAATCACCAGTGCGCCCCCCATGCCTGCGACCAGACCCAGCTCACTGAGTTCAGCCTTCTGCATACGCCAGGCCTTGTAGGTTGCTATCGTATTGGAGCCCACCGACAGGAATGCCCAGGTGGCCAATCCCAGACCCACTACGATCAAAGCGTCATAGAGATAGCCTTTGAATGTGGCCAGGTTGCCACCGTCGGCGCCTGTGGACGGCGCCTCCATTTTGGGGAGCCCCCCCGCCCAGGCGGGTGATGTGAGCAGAATACTGCCAAGGATCACATACGCCTGTAGCGTTGCCTTACCCATGCGTCCATACAGTGAACGTGCTAAACGAAACAACACCATGTTTTACTCCCATTACTTGTGAGCGCGGCTCCTGCCACCTCAACCGTTGTTTAAAAACCACACCAGGATCAGAAAGAGGGTCACAACGCGAAGCACCTGCCACTGAACCTTGTCCCAGCGTTTATCCCGATCCATCTCTGCAGTGCCTTTCCAGATCGTGATTAACACCCAGCAGGACCACAGCAGATAAAGAGTCAGAAAGCCGCCAACAAAGACGAGGTAGCCATCTGCCGGGTTGCCACCGCCGGCCATCTTGTAGGCGGCCAGTTGCTTATCATCCATGACGATCTACTCCTGCTTGCAGCGCTGATCCACCTGATAGGCACCGCTCAGCTGCGAAGCATCACGAGGCTGCGCCCGTGAGGGAGACAGGTATTGGCTGATGCCTCTCGACATCCGCGCCAAGTCAGCCTTCGCCTGGTCATAGTTGAAGGCGTATCGATCCCCTGCGCGGGAGCGCTGTGCGACTTCAGAGCGGTCCAGAATCATCTGGATCGAGTCCAGCTGCTTCAGGACCAGACTCAACTCCTCCTGTTCAGCAGAGGACGCCGCCGACACCGACAGCGATGTCAGCGCCATTCCCATACCGAGACCACACAACAACGAGCGGCATAACCCTGGCTGGGGTGGCCAGCGTGAAAGGCGTAAACGAAAGGTCAGTTTCATCAGCAACACCTGTTTAGGTTGGAAAGGTGTATAGATTGACAGTGGTAGGGAGATACAAGCAGCAACAAACCCTCACTAGACCGTGGAGGGTTGGGGGATTCACTCACAGCAGGCCATGACCTGCCTGAACTTGCCCTATGACAAAAGCAGCCTATGGTTCAAAGAACCGCGATATAAACAATGAGAGAGGTCGTGATGGAAAATCTGTCGAAGGACGTGGCGCAGTCAATGGCGAAGCTATCGGCCCAGATCGAAGAGTTGATTCAAGCGACGCATCATCTTGCTGATGCCGTAGCCGATACCCGTAACAAGTATTACGAGCTGGAGAACCATGTGGCGATCTCTGACTCTCTTGTGGCTTTGATCGTCATGAATCACCCGGCACCTGACCTGCTTCACCAGGAGTGGAACCGGTTTATTGCTCATTCTGTGGCTGAACTGGCCACTGCGCAGGCCAGGCTGCGTCAGGTCGATGATGTCTTTGCGGAGCAGCTCTCTGTTAACCGCAAGAAAGTGATCAGCAACTGGACGCAGATACTGAAGACGGCCTCCGAAAACAGGCAGCGTGATTAATGCGAGAGAATAAAAAAAGCCTGGAAACCAGGCCGAGGTATGAGCGCATGTGAAAAGGTATCAAGCCATGAAGCAATGCAACCCCCAACACCATCGGGGCCGGGGGCATCTGCTTTATGGGGTGCCAGGACCGTCCTGGCAGCCCCCACCGTAGCGCGTAGCCCAGGTGGCGACAAGCTGTCCATCGGGC
Organism: Pokkaliibacter sp. MBI-7; assembly: GCF_029846635.1. Lineage (NCBI taxonomy): Bacteria > Pseudomonadati > Pseudomonadota > Gammaproteobacteria > Oceanospirillales > Balneatrichaceae > Pokkaliibacter > Pokkaliibacter sp. MBI-7. Next base: position 28,716 of record NZ_JARVTG010000002.1, read on the forward strand.
AACATGATCGTCCTACCAAAAAGCACAGGGCCGGGTGTGGCCACCCAGCCCTGTGTTCAGTTATGCCACCGTCATTTCCCGGATGCCTGCCGGCAGCACAACTAAACTCAAAAATCGGTTAAAAATACTTTTTGAACTGGCCGACCGTCAGCGACACGATCAACCCAAACAGCGCAGAGCAGGGCAACAGTACAACATTCGGATGCACCGAAAACGGCAGCGACAGATAAACGATCCACACCAGCACAAACGACGGTACCACCCAGCGTTTGATGTGGTGGTACCAGAACGAGCTCTCCAGCCCGGCGCCAAAACGCCTCAGATCCCGTCGCACCAGACCATCAACAAAACCCACCAGTCCCGCCAGGAGGAACATCGGCATACTCAGCAGCAGAATCATCACGCGCGTGATGAACGTTAAGCTGGTGTACATGGCAGCCAGCAGATAGTCCTCCAGCACCCGAAATAGCAGCAGGCTGTAGCGCTGCACATGACCGGCCTCCGCTGGGATCGGCTGTCTGGCCTGCTCGGCAAAGGCCATAAATCCGGTCTTCACAAACGCCCACTCATACACGTTCTGCACAACGCCACTGGCCAGCACCACCGGCTGGCTATGCAGCAGGGAGTGACGAAACCCTGAGCTGAAATACCCCATCTCCTGTTCCATCATCTGCTGAGCATGGGTATAGCCCTGTTCCGGGTAGAAGAACGCGATGCCGATCCACTCCATCACCAGGCTGAAAAACAGCGACAGCATCAGCACACCCAACGCCCTGATTGGCAACTCAAACACGCGACCAAAGAAGCCGATCCGTCGCTGCTGCTGACGTTCCGCCTGATCAACCGGTTCTGCACGGGCCATTAGTTGTCACCTCCCATCTGCTGTGCCGACTGCTCCAGCCCCTGCATATGCAGCTCATCCCAGGGCTCATGGTCCTCCGCTTCATGCCCGACCTGTTGGTGACTGTCCAGCCAGCCCTGCAGTTCGGCAGGCAGGGTGTTCAGCTGCATGCCGCCACTGGCCTGCCACCATCCCTCCCCAGTGTGGTATTCCTCTCGCATACGAGCTGCCAGATCCGCAATGGATTTGGGTACCAGCGCCTCGTCGGAGGCATCACGCCCCGGCAGCGGCATGCGGATTTTCCACAGCTGTCCGCCTTCCAGCAGGGCAAACGACTGCCCTTTTGGCAGATTAATGATGGCGTTGGGCTCAATCATCGGCACACTCGTCGTACTGATGGCATCGTGCGTGGCACTGGTGAAGTCGATATCGTCGTTCGGGTTGGAGTTATCGTTGGAACGCGACGTGAGCGTCTTGGCTTTCACCGAGACTTTCGCCAGCTGACTGGTGAGCAGCTCAGCCGTAGCCGTCTCCCTCACCCTCAGCATGATCAAATTGTTGAAGTTACCCACGACCTGGCCCGCCTTAGCGGTAGATCCCATTTTCACCGTGATGTCCGATACCGTCTGGGTGTACGCCGTGACCTGGATGCCTGCACCGCCTCCCTTGTTGATCAGCGGCACAAACTCATCACCCATCAACTCGTTGACCTCATCAGCATGGAGGTTAATCACGGCGCTGCTGCGCGTAGCTTTGGCATCGGCTGGCAGTGCAGGCAGACCGTCATCGATCCCGAATTTGTAGATATGGCCGGCGACTGATACCAGGTCGGCGAACATGGAGTTACCGACTGCGGCAGCGATCTCCGGGTCCGACAAGGCATCGAGACCGACATAGACAATGCCTCGTTTGCGGATAATCTGCTGCCAGTCGAAGATCGGGCGCGGGTCGCTCAGGTCAAGATAGTTGGGGGCCAACAGTTGCGCGATCTTGCCGCTGGTGAGCTTTTCAAGCAGCGGCAGCAACGATGCTACGATCTTGTCGAAATAGGTCTTGTCGTAGCGCACGGCTGACTTCAGGCCATCCATGACAGGATCATAAATGCGCTTCATGGTCAGGAACTGTTCGAGCGCAATGACGCGTTTCTCTCTCCCCTGCATATGGCGTGGCGTATTTTTTTCGTTAATGCGGCCTTCCATATCCGCGATGGTTTTGAAGGCCTCGGGGTCATCCCGGAAATACCAGGTGGCGTAATCAAGAAACAGGGCATCGATGTTGACGACGTGCTGACTGATTTGCAGGTAGTCGGGTCGCCGCCCCAGCGCCACCAGGGCCCGTGCGATGATATTGATGAAGCGCCAGGCAAATTCGCGAAATGCGGCGCTATTGCCCTCCCCCGACAGCTGCCCGGAGATACGGCTGGCCACCTCCGAGATACGCCCGAAACGTCCCACGGCGTTATAGCGGGCTGAGATTTCTGGCCAGCCGAGGTGAAACACATAAAACGAATCCTCACGACCCGCCCGTCGAGCCTCGGCCCACATGCGCAGCAGCATGTCAGCGTCGCCTTTAGGGTCAAAGAAAATGGTGGTTTCCCCGCGACGGATATCCTGGGTCACCATCAACTCAGCCAGTCGGGTTTTACCGACGCGGGTGGTGCCGAGTACCAGGGTATGACCGACGCGCTCACGGAGCGGCAACAGCACCTCATGTTCATCCGGCTCCACCGCGTGATAAAGCGGACTGCCACCCACCGGCGGCAAGGGACGTACCGGATTGATCACATGATCCCAGCTTAGGAGACGCACAATAGAGCGGGCGATCAGGCGGTCGGAGTCGCCCAGGCGCGCCTCCAGACGTCGCGCTTTTTCCCATACTGCGGGCTGTTCGACGTACTTGCGCACCTCTGGCTCCAACGCACTGTGCAGCCGTTGGGTATGACGCTGATCCCAGCGAAAGCCCATGCCCAAATACAGCCCACTACGACTGGTCGGAATCTGAGTGCTCGTCATTTCAAACGTGGGCAGGCGACGCATATTACGGCGGTAGCGCAGTACCACCGACGCCTCATTCCAGCGCACCCAGGCAAGAACACCAAAGCCGCACGCCACCCCGTAGCCTACCGACGGCGTGAGAGCCAGCGACCAGGGCGCGGTGGCAGACACAAAGGCCGCAGATACGGCCACTGCCACGGTATTAAGCTCCACTGCCGGGCGCAGCAACGACTCAATAACATGCTTGTCGGTCACGCCTCTGCTCCCTCGTCAGCCAACAATGCCTGTGCTGCCGTCAGTAACAGACACACCCGCTCGGCACTGAACCCCAGCAGCCGTATCAGCGCTGCACAGAGCCCATCATCTATCCGCAGTTGCCGTTCCCGAACCAGCTGCACGATGGCGATCATACGATCCATACGAGCATCCCGTCCGGCCCACTCACGGGGAATGGCAGAGCGGTGCAGCTGTGCCTGCCGGTCGGACACCAGCATCCAGGTGAGGGGCTGCATCCCAGGTAGTGCGCGGTATATCGTTCACACAGGGCAAACAACCCTGAGCGATCACACATCACCGCCTGCAGATCCGTATTGCTCATTGATTCGCCCAGTACCCCCCGTGCCCGGCGCACCAGCGGAATCAACGCCCTGGACGCATCTTCCACCACCTGTGCGGCCACCCCGGATGCGCAGCGCGACAGATCCGGGTGCATGCTCAGCCGGGCCCAGGCCTGGCTGAACGCCAGCCCCTCTTCGGCCATGCCGGCAGGATCCGCATGCAGTGACGTGGGGCGGGGAGGGCGATCCTCATCCAGCGCCTGCCGCAGGGCCAGCTCAGCCAGACGGCTCTTGCCTACACGAGTCGTTAACATCTTGCGTCCTCTTATTGCTCGATGGCCGTGGCCGTGATCAGTACCGGATAGCCAGACAGCTGAAGACGCGAGCCCATATCATCGGCGGACTCTGGCAGCAACTGCACACCGGGTACCATGCGCTGCAGCTCCGCCAGTTGTGCCGGTGTTTGCACGTTCACGACCACGCCGGTGGCCCGCATCTGCTGCAACTGTCCACCGCGCACCTTCAACCACTGCAGACTCAGGTTGTCGTAGCCGACCAGAAACAACGGCGTCATCCCCGGCAGGCTCACGGCACGCCGTGCCACGCGCCTGGGCTGCAGCTGGCTGGTCACCGGCAGCATGTCGGCAATACTCACCTGATGGGGCAGACCTGCCGCTGCCAGAGGCGGGCGTACCGGCGCGGGTTCTCCAGCGATCTCCGGGTCCGACACGTTATTGATTGGTGAGTAATACGGCTGTGCTGGCACACCACCGTGATCCGCCACAACTTCCAGCGCCATGGCCTGACTCATCGCCACGGCCAACAAGCCCCCGACCACCCACCGCATCGCTTGCATACCTTGCATCACCCCCTCCTTATTCATCACACCTGTAATCCCAACTTGCGCAAAAACCGTCTGACGGTTGCCCGGTACTTCGCCGCAGGCTCACCGCCTGCAGGCCGGTGATACCGACCTGCAGCCCAGATCCAGTCGTCCACCGGGTTTCCCTGGCTGCCCTTGCTGGCCTCAAACTGCTCACGCAGGATCTGCGCGGCTGTACGCAGATTCAGCATTGGATCAAGTCCCGCACAGGGCGATGAAAAACGATGACCGTTGGCACCGATATTCACCTGTGCAATGCCGACATCGATGTTGCCCGGACGGTGACTCGCCAGTGCCTCCTGCAGGGCGCTGCAAGCCTCAGCACGGGAGTGATAACGAAACCCTTTACCCGCGACATTCAGTGTCCATGGCCACGGACTGAAGCTGCCATCCACCAAACCGGCATTGCTCTCGGTTTGCGTCAGGGCGTACAGCAGCACATCGGGAACGGCTGCCTCCTGGGCCACCATCTGAAACGATGGCGGAGGCACAAAACGGGCAGCTGTCGCCACGCCAGGCAACAGTGAAATTCCCCAGAGCAGGAGAGCGGCCGTCACAGTGACCGGCCTCATTCGTGCACGATTCGCCACTCACCGGCGACCTGTTGCATAAGACCGGGCAAATCACCGGCATGAGCAGCTCCGGCCATGGATGCCCAGGTGCCGTTATCATGGTTGAGGGTGATCTGCTTTGACTTGACGGCGGCGGGGCTGATCCCCCGTGCCAGTGCCCACAACTGAATGGTTCGGTCGTTACCCTCACTGCCGACCAGATAGATGTCGATCGTGCGGTTCTGGCTCAGCAGCTTTTTCAGCTCACGATCACAGAGCACGCAGTTATCACGCACAAATAATGAGACTCGTCCGGCGCTCATCACCCCCACCGATGGCACCGCAGGCTGACCAAAAGGCGACGCTGAAGAAGCAGGTGACGAACTGGCCAGCCCCATGATGGGCTGCGTGGTGGGGAGTAGCCGTGCCCAGGCCGCATCAACCGCTTTCTGGAAGGCGAGTTCTTTCTCCACCCGCGCCGCCTCGGCTTTGACAAACAGCTCGGCGAAACGCCGTCTCTCTGCGTCTGTCTTAGCGGTGACCCCAAGGGTGGTAATCGGGTCCAGCCCCGGCGACCAGATCCCCCGCTGACCGGCCATGGCCTGCTGATATTGCGTCCACTCACCGGCGCTCAGCCCCCATTCTGCGGCAGTCGCAGAGGAATCGACGGCTTGTGATTGCGCCCCCTGAGACTGGGTCATCTGTGACGTTTCCGCGCGAGAGGTACCCACAGAACCTGCCAGACACTGATCCACAACCGACAGCGACACTCCCATTACCAGCCACTTTAGCGGCGTCATAACGCCACCTCCTGGCTACGCCCGCTGACGTTAAATACAGCGCGTCCATCACCCAGTGACTGCAATTTCCAGCCGGAATACACGCTCCCCACTTTCAGCAACACGACCTGCGATAACGATGAGGTCGCCGAGGGCGCGACAGCTAAAAAGGACTCGCCTCCCCGCACCTCAGCCCCCAGTACCACAAAGGGGGGTGTCAGGACCCGTGGCTTACTCGTGCGGGTCACCGGCTTTTTTGCAGAAGCCACCGTGGCCACCGTGACCTGCCGTGCCTGAACAGCGGCAGCGGCATTGGCCTCCACCTGAGCAGACTGCGCATCGAGACGGGCCGACATCACAGTGAGCGATGATTCCGCCACTCCCAGACGGTCACCGAGTGCGGCCAGCGCCTTGTGTAACTCCTCGGTCATGGCACTGCCGGCTCCCTGGCTGCGCTCCAGTTGATCGATTCGACTCGCCAGCCCGACCAGACCATTTGAGGTGGACGACAATGCCGTCAATTTCTGTTCCAGACCCGTGGTATAGCTGCGAAGCTCATTCAACTCCTTCTCCACCGCCTGGGCCTGAGCATTAATTACCGCTGATTGTTGCCGGTCGCTCGAACCCAGTTGCAGGTTCTGGTAGATGCCAAAACCTGATACCGCTAACGCCAGCACCCCCGAGAACAGCGCCAGTACGGCCAGGCCGTTACCGGAGCGCGATACAGCACGCCCACCACGATGGGATTCCGCCGCTATCGACGACTGATGAGGTGCCTGCTGAATAATGGGCTGGTTGTCATCGAGCACATCCAGTGCAGAGGGTTGATTATCCTGACTCATGGCCGTGCTCCTCACTGCTCACCGGACTGACGATGCGGACGCACAGGAGAGGGCACCGAGGCGGCCCCCATCTCACCCACCGCGCCGGCTTCACTCACCTGACCCACCGTCACTGTCGCCAGCGCCGGCGCGCTGACATCCACCACCTCTGCCGACGCGGCATAGCCTGGGCGTGGCACGTACTGCACCATGCGGTGCAATTCATCCACTTGCACCTGCCAGGCAGGACCTCCGAGCACCTGCAGTGCATCCCGGAGTGTCATCGACTCAATGCGGTAAAGCGGAGCAGGCAGCTCCGCGGTATAGAGCGGGTCGGTCACGGAGGACGGCTCCGCCAGGGAGTAGCCCGACTTGGCCAGGACATAACGCACAGCATCGCCCAGTGTGGGCGACATCGAGGTGGGGATCTGGATGTCGACGATCTGCGCCATCAGATCAATTTGCGCGGCGTTGGGACCGACCGACACCTGGGTATACCGGCCGTAGGTCACGGTACTGGGAGACGCACTCGGCGCCACACCCGGCACCTGACCTGCGTAGACATCAGGATTTATCAGGTAGGGGCTGACTGACGATACGGGTTCAGGGGTAGGTTTAGGTTGCTGCTGGGCGCAGCCAGCCAGTACGGCCAGCGCAATAGCGATGATCGGATAGCGATAGCGGATAGGGGAGTGCATAGGAACCTCGCGACAACGTTGTGCGAGGCACAGTGCCGCAGGCGACTGAGCACGTCAGTAAACAAACCTAACGTAGCAAGCGAGGGTTTATGGCCCCAAAAAACAAAATGGGGCTCACGCGGAGCCCCATTCGGTCAACAACATCAAAAAAGGATTAACTGGAGGTCGTGGCCGTGCGCTCGATACCCTGGCGGCGTAACGCATCTCGCTCGGCCTTCGGAATACGGTGGCACAGATTGTCCTGTGTTTTACCTACTACCTCAGCCACGTCACGCAGCATGATATTGTGGCTCAGCATCTCCCGTGCCACCTCTAGTGCATTACGGCCCCCAGAGATCATCTGACGATACTCGTCCAGACGTTTGGCATCCAAGTCTTCCATCGACTTGGCTGAATAGTAGCTTCCGGGTAGTTCGGCCACTAGCTTTTCTGGATCAATGGCGCACTCTGAGGTGTCTCGCTTGGGCCAAGAGGTCTTCGTTTTTCCATATAGGGCGGCGACATCCACCCCGAAAAGATCAGCCAGCAGCTGTGTCAGTGCGGCATGCCCACCGAGCTTGAATCCTAAAAACGTACCTGGATTGCTACTACCGTGATCCACCCCAACCTGCTGTAGCAGGGCCGCGATCACAAGGTCTTTTTTCGCTTCACCGCGGTGTTGCTGCAACAACTTAAACAGGACATACAGGACGGTTGGCCCTTCGACATTGGCCTCGTACAGTGCCGCCACAACAGCAGGGTAATCATAGGTATAGCCTGCACCACCAAACACCGCCTCCTGATAGATGCTGATCATATCGACCCCCAGCGCGGTGCGAACATCCAGCTGCATTCTGCTGTACACCTCAGGGCGACGATGGCCGGGCACCTCCAGCTTATCTAACAGTGTGGAGTAGGGCATACCGACAAAATCAGCCAAAAATCCTGATTTGATACCGCGCTTCCGCAACAACACATACAAACACACGCTGGCAGGTACCTGCAGTTCATACAGCTGTTCTGTCAGCAGAGTGAGTTTAGGATCGTCATGGTAGTCAGTCGGTATCATCATCGTTCTCCGTAGCCGTCTCTCCCGTCCCGAATGCATTCATAGCGCAACGTGCGGTGGTGCTGGTGGCTCATTTAAGTGGTTACTAAATAGTATCGTCAATTGCTGATGAGATACAAAGTTTCAGGGTTACAAAACACATCATTACGTCCCCCAAAACAAAAACGGCCCCCGAAGGAGCCGTGCATCACGTCGTTTATCACGACCAAAGAGAAAGGATCAGTTTGCTGCTGACGCAGCCCACAGTGCATCCCATTGGGTTTTGAGAATACATCCCTCACCGGGCACCAGTGCCCACGGCGAGTGGTCCATCAGACGGTTGAGTTCGGCGATACGCAGAAACGTATCGTCGGTCTCCTGGCCCATCGCGCATATGAGGTCCAATTGTTCATACTCTGCCTGCAGTTGCAGGTATTGCGCCTGGGTCATTGGTTGAGTCGGTTCAGCCATGGTGGCCTCCAAAGGTTATGTTGAGTGGTTGAGTTAACACAGTTCGAGTTCTGCCATAGAGGTGACAGATTCACGGCCTATAACCATGTGATCCAGTACACAGATATCTACCAGTGCCAGCGCCTCCTTAAGGCGTCGGGTGATGGCGATATCGGCGTCACTGGGCGAAGCATCCCCGCTGGGGTGATTGTGAGCAAAGATCACCGCTGCAGCATTGCGTTGCAGGGCCAGCTTGATCACTTCACGTGGGTACACCCGCGTTTCACCGAGGCTGCCGAAAAACAGCTCGTCGTAACTGATGACCCTGTGTCGGGTATCAAGAAACAGCACTGCAAACACCTCACGCTCACGGGCGGCCAGCTGCAGCCGCAGATAATCGCGTGCTGCGTCTGGTTCGTGAATCGCGGTACCTGGCTCGCGCAGGGCCCCCATCAGAATGGCTTTCGCCTGATCAATAATCGCGCGCTCTTCCGCACTGAGAGAGAAACTCATGCTGCTGCCACCTCTGATGACAGCCAGACATCCATCTCTGCAAACAGCGTAGTGACGCACTGCTGCCAGACGGGTGACAGAGAAAGATCCATCACACACTGCCGCTCCGTAGAGGACAGCGCAGCGACTTCCGTGGGCGACAGCCCACCGAACAAACGCCAGTCGACGGCACACTCCCCGGGCTCAGCCCAGGGGCACTCTGGCCAGAACATGGCCGAGTGCGTGAATTTAGATATGGGAAACTGCGCCGCCCGCCGCTGCATGAGCATGGCGGCGAACTGAAACAGCGATAGAACAGTGGCATCCATAACGGGCCTCTGGGGTGAGCACCCCGGTTGCGCCGGCAGGGAATCTGCCCATAGGGACAGATCCCCATGGGCAGTGAAAGAAAAGTAATAACGAGAGAGGAGCGCTGATCAGCGCACGGATTGCAGACGCAGACCGGGCTCTTCAAAGCGCAACAGAGCACATTCGTTTTTCAGAACATACTCAGCTAAACGGAGATTGCCAGAGCAACCCAGTCGATCAGCCAGTAGCTTGATCTCATGATCCCAGGCCTGGTTTTTCTTGATCACACAGCTGTGAACCTCGCACTCAATGCGATAGGCCAGAAGCTCTAGATAATGCGCCTCAAAACCACCCGTCTGTTCGATGTTCCATGCGCGACAGCGTTCACGCCACCGACGTTTCAGAGCCACAATCTCCTGCGGAGTCTTGGGCACAGCATCGAACATTGACACAACAGTACGGGTAGAAGAGACAGAGGAAAGAGTCACCATGGTGTTCTCCAAAGAGGTAAGCGGAGAAACACCCCCCTGGGGGAGTGTTTCCCCCAGGGATGGTTAGTGTGAAACGTCAGCGTGTAGTCAGACGTCAGGCAGGTTCAGGTGAACCCGGCAAACGTCCCCATTGTTGAATCGCAGGCTCACCGGCCAGTACACAGGACAAGCTCAGCTGCTCACGCAGCCGATGCTCTTTCTCCTGCCAGGCCGATGCCTCGGCATACTGTTCCTGATGGATCAGCGATACCCAGGTATCGCTGATCTGATCCATCTGTGCCTGCGTAGCCAGCCACTGCTCACGTGGAATCAGTGCCACATTGTCTTGCCAGCTCCCCTGGATGTAGCGCTGGAGTACCGCGCCTTCGCATACAGGGTCCATACTGACAATCTCCATGGACTGAGGAAGAAGAACAGGGGCATGCGGGCCATGTTGCTCCGCTCTGACCTGAGCCAGACGTGCCATTTCCCGGAAATGCCCCTCCGCGACCTGCATCGCTTCCGCCACCTTGACCGACGCCTGAAGAGGCAGACGGATCGTGGTACGGGTACGCAGGGGACCGGAGTAATAAGGTGCACAGCCCAGCTCAAAAGCGATGTCACTGTGAATGACGATCAGGCCATCGGGCACGATCACATCCCACAGACACGTCACTGTTTGCGCCGCGTTCACCCTGGCGATAGTTGAGTTCATAACGTTTTCCCGAAGGTTCAAAGTGAAAAAAGCGTGAAACAGATCAGGCAGGTTCACCCGCCACAAGACGGGAGAGCCTGAGCCGGTCAGCCAGTACGGCTTCCCGACCCTGCCAGTCCGCTGCCTCAAGCGGGTCACCGTGTCTGATCAGCTCACTGCAGGTGCGACCGAAGAAGTCGATCTTCTCCTGCGTCACACGCCATTGTTCAGGGGGAATCAGGGCATAGTCCTCTTCCCACTGGCCGTCCTGGTAGCGTTGAAAATTCACGCCCCTGAAACTGGCCTCCTGACTGCGAATGGTCATGCTGACAGGAAGAAGAACAGGGGCATGCGGTCCAGCCTGTTCCACACTGACCTGTGCCAGATGGCGCAGGTATCGGAAATGCCCCTCCGCGTCCCTCATCGCCTCAGCCACACTGAGCGAGGCGTTGAGATCAATAGTCGCCTGCGACGAAAGACGTATCGGCTCCGTGCAGTACGGTGGGCAGACCACATCCAGCGTAATAGTGCTGTCAATGATGATCAGGCAACCAGGCACGATCACCTCAGACACCCGCGTGACGGTGTTAACCGTGTGTGCGGAAAAGGTAGTTGACGTCATAGCATGCTCCCGAAGGTTCCAATGGATAACGGGAAGCACCTGTCCCCGAAGGGAATGGGCGCCTCCGGGGTGGTAGTGAAAGGGTTAATGAGAGGTGTCGGAGCTATCCGTTCACACCGTGATCGGCGTCAGACAGATCGCACTATTCACCTCGGGCTCATAGGCAATGCCCTTGACCCAACTGAGGTGTTTTCGCTCACACTCGTGCCAGCTACGTTCAAATGCCGCAGCCAGCACCGGAGACAGGTTTAACGCGGTGGGGAACGCCTGCATGGCTTCCCATGCATCCTCCCCGGCGGCGTATGCCCAGCACTGGGCCTGTTGAGTATCGCCTTCGTCCAGATAGGATTGCGCAGCCTCTAAATGCTGCTTCATTCTGTCCAGCGCCTGAGCGATTACATGGTGGTCGTCAATGTTGTTGAGGTCATCAGCGTCATCGACAACATCAGTGCCATCGAGGCTATAGCAGCCACAGGAGCAATAGTCTTTGTCGATGCCGGTTTCAGGGCAGAGCCTCGGGTCAGTGACCACAGGCATTTCCGCCTCCATGCCGTGCTCGTTTTCAAGCACAGCCTGGATGGCCTCGTATTCAGCCGGATCCGCGTTCTGCAACAGCCCCTTATAGGCGGCCTGCAGATGGCGCTCATAAACAAGCTCTGCCCCGCCCGATATACGGACGGCATGCAGAACAGCCTCATTCACGCGCTGATCAAGATGGGCTAAACGGGTCAGGACCGTAGTATGAGAAGCGATTGCAGACATAGTGGATCTCCCGAAGGTTCAAAGTGATGTCAGGAGAAACACCCCCAGAGGGAAGCATTTCCCCCAAGGGTGGTTGGTTAAATGGATAAGCGGAGGAGCGATCAGTTCACGTCATCATCGATGTCAGACAGATCAAACCCATGATGGGCATTGACCACCTGAGCTCGCCATGGGCGATCACTCCATACTTCGCGTTGGGTGTAATACGGATGCAATACCGCGACCGACAACTCATCCCGAATCCGTTCATATTCACGGATCCAGCGAAGCGAAGAGCTCCAGCTTTCGCCGTCGAACGACAGGAAACAGCCGTAGCCGCTGATGTCGTAGCCTGTCCATGGATCAAACATGGGCTCGATACGCACCTCCCGGAACGTCGATCCCATCACCGCCGCCATGGCCAGGCTCATGGCCTGTGCCGTGAACACCTGGTGAGGCAGGGGTACATAACGAAAAGATCCGTCATCCGACAGAACCACCACCCGACAGTGCCGAAGCACCCCCAGATGTTTGAACAGATACATATCGGTACCCAGTTCAAGAGACCGACGTTGCTGGGCCAGCCAGCGTTTGTCGTCATCGGTCAGGGCAGTGGAGCGGATATGGATAGCGGCAGTGGATAAGGCTTTCATCGTGGATCTCCAGGGTTCAAGGATGGCCAGGAGAAACACTCACCCCATGAGGGAAAGCGTTTCCCCCAGTGGTGGTGTAATGAAAAAGCGAAAGAAAAATGCGTTACCGAGCGGTCTGCATCCAGCGTGTCACCGCGTGGATTTCATGTAACTGCCAGTGTAGTCGGGACATTGAAACGGCTTCGCGAAGACGCTGGGCCTCAATCAATAATCTATTCGCAGTGTTGTAATTGCCTTCGCGGCGCTCGTTAATGCGCTGGATATCCAGCGCCTTCGCCATGGCTTCATGAAGTGGTAGATCTGCTATGGGCAGGTAACTATCAAACCATTGGCCGTCATGACGCTGAATTACTTCGCCACAACGACTCATGATTAACACCTGCTCTGGGACAAATTGCCCAAAATAGACGCCCTCATCACAGAGGTTATCCAGCCAGATCGTATGTTTCAGGGCGATCCCCCAGGACTGCAATGCCTCCAGCTCCAGATACTGCGGTGCCTGGTAGGGCACGGAGTGAGGGGTGGCCTTGCATGTCCACGGTCGCTGCTTGTCGTACTGCAGGATTTTTTTACCCTGCAGAGCAACGTAGGCTCCAATCAGAGGTGTCGTGCAGCGACCAAACTTATTGTCGAAGAACGTGCCCATTTCTGTGCGCAGCCCACGCTGGAGCTGTGACAGAAACAGACGGTCTTCTTGGGTCAGGTCGTAAGTACGCTCAGGTTGAGTTACCACGGTATTCCTCCAGCATGGGGGAATAGCCGTGCCCCCAGGGGAAACGGTTATTCCCCTGGGTAGCAGTCGATCAGACAAAAAAAGACCCAGTACCGATCAGAGATCAGAACTGGGCCAATGACTGTGAAGCAAAATGGATTGAGTAGTTATGCCGCGTTAGCACCGGGTGTGCCTGCTGTATCAGCAGGAGCACCGCTCGCGTCGTCCGCTTTAGGCATCTGGTAAACAAATTCACCGTCCTTTTTGATCCAGCGGATCAGCAAAAGGTGGCCTTTCAGACCCACACCGGTTTGACCGGCTTTATCACCTTTCTCATAGGTGAAGGTCTCAGGATAAATATCGCCAAGCTTAAAGCTCACCAACATTTTATGACCGGCTTTAACCGCATTCACAGAGCGCGCAATCAACTGCTTAGCTGTTTCGCCTGTGACGTGCACGTCAAAGTAGGTGTAGTCAGGGCTATTCCTGTTGCCGCGCAATCCAGCAATAGAACATGCCCAAAAACCATCGCCTTTCTTCGGCTGTACATAACGGACACGATTCAAATAACCGATGCCGTTGACGTGCAGATCGAAGAAAGCAGGTTCTTGAGAAGATTGAGCAGTATTCTGGGTAGTCATGGTAGAGCCTCCAAAAGGTTCGGAACGAAAGTGAACCCTGTGAAAGCCATGACTCCCTGAAGGGAATGAGACTCCCAGCAGGGTGATAACGAAATGTCGAAATAACGAAAATGGATGGTCAGTCAGATCACTGAATGCGATCCGCTAACCTCCGTGCAAAACGAGCAGCGATCATCAGCCCCGTGTGCGCAGAGCGACGCAGGACAGATAAATCGACCATGGAACAGGAACTTTCCCAGCGACGTTGTTGGTGCCGGGCAACGGTGTCAGCGACGGCATCCATGTCATAAGGACAGGCTGCACTGTAGCTTTTGAGCCAGTCTGCGACCTCTGTAAGGTGCAGATCGGGGCAGTCAGCAAAGGTAAACGCCTGTTCAGACGCATCTGCGTGAGAACGATGTTGAGTAGACATACAAGGTCACCTGTCGAGTCAATCCAATCAGAAGGCCGACAGGGTAGCGCCCTCAGGACGGCATGCCTGACGGACGGAAACGCGGAACAGTGTGCCCGGACACACCATTGAGAGGCCGGACCAAGCAAAGAGCAGAGCAACGTAATAAGAGAAAGTGGTATCAGCTGGCAGTGCCAGTGCGTGCCGTAGCCATGAGCCGAGATACTGTCCACGCAAATCACCACTAACCCGCAGGTTAGTCGTCGCCTTAGGTGAAGCGACCTGGTTTCAGTCAACAGACTGATAACGTGCGGCCATTTTTTCCGCCGCACCGAGGGAAGTCAAGTCAACGCACATCGGCCAACCCTCAGCTCACCGATGAGGATTAACCCGCAGACAGGGCTTCCCCCATCAACAACACATCAAAAAAAGCAAAATAATCAAAATAGGGAAACAAGGCAGGGCGACGTCATAGCGACACACAGCGCCACAACGAAGCGTCGGGACGGGATACAGCAGGGTAGGGTAAGCGGCAGCAGCGCCGCCGCTCACATCATGGGAAGGGATAGATACAACGAATCACGTACAACAGCAGTAGAAAAACACAACAGCGGATAACAGAGCGACAGGAAAAGGATGGCTACTGCAATCTGTCGATTGCTGGCCGGTATCGTAGCCCGCGGCCTGATCAATGGCGTGGATCCCCACACAAACGGCTCCTGCAGCAGCTGGCAGGCACAGCGTTGAACAACATGGTGCCAGAGGCACACCCCGAAGTGCACTGCCATCAATCACATACGGCAGAAAACTTCGGTGGTATGCCTGCCCATCAGAAGAGCAGAAAAACGAAAATCGCGAGAGGAAACAAACAGAGGAAGGCAGTGACCGTCGTCGGTACGGGAACCTCGTTCCCCTGTTTGTTGATCTGGCCTGGAACCCACATCGGGCGACACGCTCGCACCAGGCAGTGTCTTTGGGAGCCGCTATTGGACGTCAGCGGTCAACGTTTTGTAAGGCCATTATTACCAGCAAAAATAAGCAGTGCAACCCATGAAACTTACCAGCACGACCGACATCTTTGTACCGTCAGGCCGTGCCCTCCACCTTCTTGCGTGCCCGCTTCTTCTTGCCGCCACCATCGACTACCCCCTTACAGTCAGGCCATCGAGTACAGCCCCAAAACGGGCCATTGGCGCCACTGCGCTTGCGCATGGGCGCGGAACACAGCGGACAGGCTTGTGTTGGAGTAGCGGCAATCTGTAACGCCCCGCGACCAGCCTGTTTGGCTTCATGAACAAGATGAGTGACCCATTGCGCCTGAGTGGCCACAAACTGATCAAGTGTCAGCTCACCCCGCTCAATGGCAGACAGCGCCTGCTCCCACAGTGCCGTGGTCCCGGGATCAGTGAGCGGCTGGGGCAGAGCATCAATCAGCGACTGTGCTGCGTCCGTGGATTTGACCGACCGCTTACTGCTCAACAGAAACCCCCGTTTGATCAGCCCCTCGATAATGGCCGCCCGGGTGGCTTCGGTACCGATGCCAGACGTCTCGCTCAACTTGGCCTTCAGGCGTGGATCCGCCACATAACGCGCAATGCCTTTCATCGCGGCAATCAGCGTTCCCTGAGTAAAAAATTTGGGCGGCGTGGTCTTCTTCTCCACGACTTGGGCATCGGTGACCGGGCAAACTTGTCCTTGCTCCAACGGCGGCAACTCCTGCCCACCGGCATCGCTATCCTCAGCCTCATCAGACTCCGCCGCAGAAGACTTTGCCATCAGCGCCCGCCATCCGGTAACGGCGATCACTTTGCCCACAGCCTTAAACTGCTGCCCCAGCGCGACCAGCATCACCTCAGTCCGGTCATACTCGTGAGCAGGCATAAACTGCATCAGGTAATGAAGACGAATCAGTTCATACACCCGGCGCTCGTCCTCGGTCATCGCTGACAGATCAATCACTCCCATCGTCGGAATAATGGCGTGGTGGTCTGAGGCATTCACCTTCTCATCATTCCAGGCAGCTGACCGCAGCCGACTGTCCAGCTGCATCACCAGTGGCCCTAGGGACGGATCAGACTGAGCCAGTGCCTGCAGGACGGGTTTTACTTCCTCAAGCATCGCCACCGGCAGATAACGGCAATCACTGCGTGGATAGGTGGTGGCTTTATGTTTCTCATACAGCGACTGAGCGATATCCAGTGTCTGCTGAACGCCGAACCCGAATTTACGATCACAGATCTGCTGCAAGGCACTCAGGCTAAAGGGCAGGGGAGGCTGCTCCCGCATTCGCTTTACCTCCACAGAAGCGACCTGTGCCGCCTGCCCCCGGAGTCGGGCAGCCAGTTGCTGCGCAATCGGGCCGTTAATACAGCGGCCCTCCTCATCTGCCACCTGGGCCACGGGTAACCACTGCGCGGCAAAGGTGCGGCCATGGCCTCCGTCTGCCGTGATCACAACCTCAAAAAACGGCTTTGATACAAAGCGGGCGATCTCCCGATCCCGCGCGACCACCAGTGCCAGCGTAGGCGTCTGCACACGCCCGACTGATAGCACCCCCTGATAACCCTGCTGCTTTGCCAGCAGCGAGTACAGGCGGGTCATGTTCATACCGACGATATAGTCGGCTCGTGATCGGGCCAATGCCGACCAGTACAGGGGCTCCTTGGAGGCACCGGGCAACAGTGATGCCAGCGCTTTGCGCAACGTAGCCTCATCTTGAGAAGAAGCCCACAACCGATGCACAGGGCCTTTGCGCCAGTTGCAGTGCTCAATGATCTCACGGGCGATCATCTCCCCCTCACGCCCCGCATCTGTCGCAATCACTACTGAGGTGGCTTGAGTTAACAGAGACTTAATCGCTTTGAATTGCTTTGCCTTGTCAGCGTCCACCCGCATGGACCACTCGCCCGGGATCATGGGTAGCTGCTCCAGGCGCCATTCTTTCCAATTTGGGTTAATCTCGTCGGGTTCCGCCATCCGCAGTAAGTGGCCTATACACCAGGTCACTATGACGCCATTCCCCAGCAAACACCCCTCACCGCGCTTGCTTGCGCCAACGAGTGCGGCGATCTCTTTTGCTTGACTGGGCTTCTCACACAAAATCAGCTGCATTCCCCACCTCATCCCCTGTGCACATCACATATCAACGAGGCACAGGATCAGAAAAGACAGCGACAAATACCGCAGAGAACCCTCACGGGAACAGGAAGGAATGCCGCCACAGACAACTCATCAGCAGCGGCAGAAAGCAACGGAAGGGCAGGAGGAAAACACGGAACGAATCGCACCACCGGCCACGCAGTGGCCAGACGTGATGCCAGCCCCGCAGGGGCCAGCGGTGCCCAGCCACCCCACGGGGCGTTCGGTAGGACACCCACAGACATGCTAGCCCCGTAGGGGCCGGGCGCCGCCTCAGCTACTGGCTGACTTGGGTGTGAGCCTCTACCAGAGGCAGCCCGAGCAATATCTTGTTCAGCACCTGATCCACTGCGACTTTCGCTATCGACATCATCGCTGCAGGCGGTACGGTATCCCGGTTCTCGTAATGGCCACAGTCCTTTGTGACGGTGACGACAGGCGTCTTTTCCTGAAGATCAATGACCAGATGCTGAGCAATGCAGCGTGCGACAAACGCGCTGCCTGTGCGACTGGTGATGCTCTCACCCGGAAATACATCAAATAGCGCGAACGCTTGAAATTCGATCACTCGTTCTGCTCCATCGCGCAATGTCACAGTGGCTGTCGTTGTACCAGGTTCAAATCCCGATGACTCTGACTCAATGCGAACCACACTTGCATCCCTGAGTTGTTTAACTAGCGGATGATGCTCCAGTTGCTCGGACACCTCATGTAGCTGAACACGCCCTGCATCTACCCGGCTGTGCCAACCAGGAATGATGAAGACCCAGCAGATGATCACACATGCGATCAACACGCCCAGCGTGCCAAAAAACTGATCCAGATCATCCAATATACTCCCGCGTGAGTTTTTATCAGTCATACCCGCTCCTCACTCCACACGTTTTCTGCCGACTCCATCTTCGTCAGCCCATCGGTAGCCTGCCGGATCAGCGTGCTGCAGATACTCATCTGCAGATTGAACGCCACACGATCCTGCTCCATAGCCAGCAGTGACCGACGCACGCTGGCATCGACCTGTTTTTGCATGACCGACGCCCACAACGGTACGCCACTCTGCCCAGCTTGGTGATCCGGCAAACGCCAGCGCAGAAAAGTTGCCCCAGATCCTGCCCGCTGCAGTCGTAGAATCGCACCGAGCTGCCAGACATAGTTCAACTCCTCCGACTGCCGGACGATATACCGACCCAGGACCAGGAGCCCCTCACGGGACTCCTCGGCCTGCACACCCAATAGCGCGATTCTCCCCTTACCCTTAAAAGGAAAAAGGCCTTTTAGGGAGGGAACGTTTGCGGCCTGTGACAGCAGCTCTGGGGAGACATCGTTTGCGGGGGTGTAGACGCGAATCACGCCTCGGCCTCGATGTCAGATACCCCTGCCTCAGTCATCTTCGTAGCTCCATTGATCACTGCCCCAGTCACTTCCTCACCCGCGTCATTCAGCTCTTCGGTAGCAGGTACTGCGTCAGTCACTGTGTTGATCGGGGGGTGTCCGGCGGCCAGACCTGCCCGCGTTGCCAGCGCCTCATTCATGGCATCCAGCTGTGCTTTGGGCAGAGGAGGGGAGAACTGTGAGCGCAGGGTGCCGTCCAGTATCGCTGTCGACAGCTCGCCGTGGCGCTCGATGGTGGCCAACACTTTTGCACCGCCGAGCACATAATCTGCTCTCGTCAATCCAGTGAATCGATAGCGTCGCGACTTATCAAACACACTGCGCACCACCCGGGCCGCGTCGCGTATCAAGGCGTTCTTGTCGCTGTTGCCGATCAGCCCCACATGGCTGGCCAACAAAATAGCACGAACCAGCTCGTCAAAATCCGACACCAGGTAGCTACCCTGGAACGCGAGCGGCGTGGCGCTGATCACCGGAAACTGCCTTGGGCTTACCGACAAGTTATCTGTCATCGAGATCGACGAGGGTACCTGGCTTAACACCGCGTCAATGGTTTGTTTCTGCTCAAGCAGGGCCTGACGGGCTTTTGCGATAGCCTGCTCGATGTCCAACATGTGTTTGTCAGCGTAGGGATCGTACATTCCTGATGCGACCTGAGCCTGATGCATGTTGGACATAAATACTCGCATTCCGGGGCGACTGAACGGGCGCGTATTGGACTCATCCGCTGCATTGTCGCCGTTAATATTGACCCCTTCCCACAGGCGGCAAGCGTGGTGAGTATGTAACTGGATAGTGATGGTCGAGCGCAGTGCGCCCAGCTGGGGGGATGTCACGGAAATAGCAGAATCAGACATGAACACACTCCTGATTGAATGACAAAGCGAAAATAGGAACGAAACACGAGCAAGAAAAGTCGAGAAAGGTGGCGCTGGATCTACGTCCGACTGCCGCTACGCAGTGTGTTCAACAACGGCCAGCAACTCAGCAGAAAACCCTCAGAGACAGGCTGAGAGTAAGGAAATGGAGGAGGGGAGGGATATTGCCTCAACTGAACGCAATTCTATAAAGTGATGCCGGCGGCATCACTTTACTGACCTTTGATCACTTACTTGGCGGAAATTACAACTGAACGCAATTCTATAAAGTGATGCCGGCGGCAACAGCCAATTTCCATGAAAAACTGAGGCAGCAGAACACATACTGCCGCATGGCGTATTGACTTATCTTTTAAAATGTGGATGGTAAATTCTAAAACCTGCCCCAGTCTCTCTGCCTTTCCCAACCTCTCAGCCATCCTTAGTGACCGCTGCTGCAGTCTTGATGGATTGCCGCTCCGCCTTCACCCAGCGTTTGATATGCTGCGCCAGTTTTCTGACATCTGTGCCGGCTGCCTGTATATCCCGCTGCAATGCCACAAAGGTAGTCATTCTCTGCTCGGTAGGGGTATACGCCGCTAACACCGGATCGATTCGTTCAAGCGCGGAGCACAGGGCGTCGGGGTACCGTGACCATGCAAACAGGCGGGGTACATGCACGTCACTGAGTAATAGCTGCCGTTGCTCAGGCGAGAGCTCAGGACGATCGGCAGGCAGGGCGTCCAGTGAGCGGTCACCAAACTGGGCAAACGGCTTCCAGGATGCCGGCTTGTCGTCACATCCACCAAAAACTGACACTGGGCCAAGATGGCATCGCCATCCGAGACCCATTCACCCGCTGCTTTGCGGTGATCCAGTTCGTGCTGATTCAAGGTATAGAGTTTGCCCGGCGGATAGCGCATGCCGTCGGGTGCCAGACACCCAACAGCCGCAGCACTGTCTGCTGATGGCGTGGCGAGTGCAGGCAGGGCGACGGCCCAGCACACGGCACTGAGCATCACCGCACTCCACCCTTGTCTCAGGGGTTGCCTAGAAGGGAATGCCATCATCAAAGTCGTCAAAGTTGTTCTGTGGGTAGCCGGAGTAATCGGGCAGGGGTGAGGCAGGTTGCTGGTAGGGCTGTTGTGGATTTCCTCCCTGGCGACCGGAGGCATTTGGCGTACTTCCGCCCGGGCCTGCTCCCTGGCCGTTGTCAGGACGGCTGTCCAGCAGCTGCATTGAGCCGCGCATGTCTACGACGACCTCGGTGGTGTAGCGATCCTGACCACTCTGGTCCTGCCACTTACGGGTCTGCAGCTTACCTTCGACGTAAACTTTGGAACCCTTGCGCGCATACTGACCGACCACTTCAGCCAGACGGGCGAAGAACACCACGCGGTGCCATTCCGTTCGTTCTTGTACTTGGCCGGACTGTTTGTCTTTCCAGCTTTCGCTGGTTGCCAGGGTAATGTTGGCTACAGCAGTGCCGTTGGGCATGTAGCGGACTTCGGGGTCCGCGCCCAGATTGCCAATAAGGGTAACCTTGTTAACGCCTCGTGCCACGGTGGGCCTCCACATGGGTTAATGAAAGAGGTGATGGATGAATCGTCGGGAAGAGTGCCAGCTGCAGAGCAGTGGGATCGGATGTGTCGGTCTGAGCCTTCGGGATGGGGGCGGAGCCTGTCTGCTCTGGCTCCAGTGTCGCGACCACCCCTGACTCCAGGCGCTGCAGATCACTCAAGGTACGCTGCAACAGATGGCCTGATAACGGCTGCGAATAGACCGTGTGCCAATGCCATGCGGACTGTACCGGATACCCGGCAGCCATCCAGCGTAACTTCATCACCTGTTCCCAATCCGCGTGGTGGACCGACTCCGCCTGTCGCAGCAGAACCTGAGCCAGGGCATGACTGACATCCGACAGACCCACTCCCATGGCCATGCTCAGTTGATAAAGAGTCGTGATGGGGGTGACCGCGGCCACCTCATACCACACCTGCACCAGATTGACCGGGACGACGGGCTGCCTGCGGGCTGCTGCCGCAGAACAGGACAGGCTACAGGTCAGTGCCCGACAGTCGGGCAGCACCTGCTCTAATACCAACATGGCGGTGGCTTCGGACAGCCCGTCATCAATGCCAGGCAGTACCGGGAACGTATCCCGGACGCGCTGGATGAAGGCCAGCAGCTGACGAACCTGATCGGCCTGCCAGGGCGTATCAATGCCGTACTGGCCGGACAGATGGGAGCGGGGATGGATCAAATGGTAGCAGGCCATCGCAGTACCTCACCGAACGATGGCCGTAGTATTGGGGGAATAGGGTGAGCACACAGCAGGAAAAGCTCACTGAGGCTCAGAGGGTTTGCCCGGTACAGGTATGGAGACGCGCTGGCCTTGTTCGGCACGGGGATTGAGCAGCATCGTCCACGGGACATCCGACATCACGAACACCGACACCTGGCCAGCATCATTGGTACTGACCTGATAACGATAGTCCCCGTGCAATCCTGCTCTGACCCAGACCTCGGCCACCTCGGGGGTGACGGCAGCGTCCTCCAGATTCCTGACGTCAATAGCCGTGAAGTAGCGGGACTGATAGATGAGGGTATTGGAGGGTAGCACCAGACGGTATGGCGTCTCACCCATGGTCACGGCCAAATAGCCAGCCAGGCTCCCCATACCGACAAACTCAGCATCGGGATAGCGTTGCTGAGCCAGTATGGGGCTGATGGAATATGTCATGTATATCTCATGCCCCTGCTCCACCGATACATCACTATCGGCAACAGCAGACAGCAGACAGCGGCACGGGAGGACCATAACATCAGCAGTGTCTTCTTCATCGTTTTCACAGACGTTTTCCGGCTATCCGCATTCCGCGGTTGATTGAGGGATAAAGCCACTAGTCGCTATTTCTTTAATGGGCTGATTGGTATGATCTGCTCCTGCTCGATCCACGGTAGATTATCCAGTGGGTGTGTAGCTAGAGCCTCGTAGAGCGCCGAAATAGATGGATAGCCTCTTGCAGATTCTAGCGCCCTCATTAAGTCGGCTACGGGTCTCTCTTCGGGTTCAGCGTTAGTCTGAGTCTGAGTCTGTGCTTGTATCTCCACCCCCATAAGGTATGGTTGGATATCGGTATCGAGTCGCTTCGCCAAGAACGCAAGAATTCTGTACCCCCCCACATCTCGGTCACCCCAGTGATAGATCGGAACTGCACTTCGCAGGTCAGCGATGATGATTTCCATTGCTCGAGTCCATGAGCGGGGTGGAAAGCCAGCAGTATAAATAATCACGCCCGAGTCATCGATCTCGCGCACATACCGCTCAAAGCTGGCGCGGTTTTCAATAAAAAGCACATATGGTGGCCGTTTGCCCCACTCAATGCCGCTAATCTCATCCGGGGAAACACCGATTCCATAGTGGAGTGCCGATAAGTCGATGACACCCTGGCATTGCAACTGTCCGTCAGCTTTAAAGCGCATTGGCGTCGGATATTTGCCAATCCCAAAATACTCAAGTAGCTTCGTTCCATCTTCAGCCAACTCCACAACGTCATCGTCGATATGCGGCAAGATCAGGTTTCGAATGAGGCCGGTAAAGCTCTTACTTTCTAGCTTCTTGGAATCGCCATAGAGCGCCGCACTGAGGGTGCGAATGTCGGGTAACAGCGCCGTGTCAGGTGCCTGAACGATACACTCCACAATCTTCATTGCATCAAAGATCCGGTCAGCCTGGTTACGCTTCACACCATAGAATGTCTTGTTGCTCGACCATATCTCGGCAATCTCCCGCTTCGTATCGTCCCACCAAGGCACATTGAATTCGGCGGCCTCTAAATGTTGGAATGCAACTAGGATTTCATCATTTTTTGGCGTGATACCCCGACTCTCCATGAGTCTGCGCCCATTGGTGATCTGGATATACTCAATATGCTTGAATGCTCCCAACTCCACTTTGCGTTGATACTGGATTTCCAAATCTGCAATGGATTCAAGCGTTTGGTGCAGCGTCGTTTTAATGCTGTTGTTGAGTGCAAAGTACCAGCGGTAGGCGTGATCGGTGATATGTACCCTGCACTCAAGCTCCACACCATCAGGTCTGTCTATCTTCTTAATCAGCTGATTGATGAACCTCTCAACAGTCGAACTCATATCACCCAACTGCCTCGACTTTAGCTTTCAGCTCAGCCGCCCGTTCAGCTACCAGCTCGGGATGGTAAACTGGATTGCGTTGATCAATGAGTTCCTGTCCCGCCGCGAAAATCTTTGTGTGGTCAACCACCACATCCCTTTCCTCACGGCAGATGGTATAGATCTGATCCATCTCTTTGCCGATTTTAAGGGTTACTTCGGGCGGGGCTGCAATCAGTAGTTGCAGCCCAATTTTTTTGAGGAAGGCAACTGCAGCGCTTGCATTCCCACCATCCATGTTGTTGAACGCTTCATCGAGGAGGACCAAAGACGCTCCTCGAGCTGAGTGACCACGGATCTTGTAGACGTTCATAAAGCTTGCGGCCAGTGCTATATATGCTGGTGTCTGTTGCTCACCACCTGACCCGGTTTTTTGCATATCTGACACACGGCGCTCAGCCCCAGTAGCAGGGTTGCGCATTTTCATATCGTAGGTAAAGAAACCGCGATAGTCCCTTATCTCATTGATTAAATCGTCGCCACTGATCAGTGCCTCTTTCAACAGGGCGATTGCTGGATGCTCTGATACTGTTTCGAACAATGTACCGACCAACTCAGTCTCTTCCTTATCTGCGGTCGTAATGTACTCGTAGACGGTATTCATGCCCTCAGTATCGAGAACCTTAAAGTGGAAGCTGTAGATGTTGTCGTGGAACGGGATCTTCTTGAGCAGGTTGTTGAGCTGATTGAAGGTATATTTCATCTGCTCAAAGCGACTCTGCAGTTCACCTACTATGATGCCTCGGAAGTTTCGCTCCATCTGCTCAGCTGCTTCCTGGGCCGCTTGACGATGTTTTAGAAGCTGTACCGCTAGGATGCGTTCAACCCAGTCGGTGCAATCCGCCTCGATGAAGTGGTATGCCTCCGTGTCGGCGTTATCCAGTTTGGCGGCTTCGAGTAGTTCTTGGCGATTTGCGATATCTTCCGCAAAGTCGGTTGTAAACCCCACCACCTTCTGTTGCAGTTCCGCGCGTGACTTGATCGCTTTATCCCGTGCCTCTTGATGGTCATCTAGTGCTTTTTTTCGAATCAGGGCATAGATCCCATCTTGGCCTTCAAACTTCTGTTCGTAGGTGTGCCAGCGTTCAGCCGCTGCAGCTGCATCGTGCAGGGGGGACTTGTCAGTTTCACTGCGAATGTTCTCAGCTGTGTCTCTCTGTGGTCGAAGGCATACAATCTCAGCATTCATCGCTACAAGTGCGGCCTCGACTTGCTTATACTCGGCGTTGGCGTTTGCGATTGCTGTGCTACACGAGTCGAATTCTGCCTCCGCTTGATCCTTTGATGCTTTGAGTCGTTCGTCTTCGGATGTAAGCGGTTTTAACTGCTCTTGAGCAATTGACAGTGCCTTCTCGTCTGCCACCAAGCGTGTGCTTTGTTCCTGTACGGACACTGCTCCATCTACAATGGCTGCTGATAGACCTGCCCACTGTCGGTTTAGATCACTTAGCGTTGATGCTGGCGCACCTAGATTAACCACGCGCCGTGCGAGCAATTCCAGTGCTGTTTCCAGGAGTTCACGCTGCTGTGCTTTCGCGTGCTTGCCAATCAGTAGCCCTTGGATTCGGGCGGTTCCACCTACCGTACCGCCGCCCGTCGCGAGGCCCGAGACCATGAGCGCTTTGCGCTCTCTTCTAAGTTCATCGCGCGTTACTGCCATCTTCGTCTTGTCCAGAACGATGTTCATGAAGCCGCGTGCGATCGGGTCGGTGGTTTCGATCAGTGTTGAAACCATTCGGTCAGTAGGTGTTTTGTTGGCGCGAATAGCATGGTCAGGGTTAATCATGCGTGCTCGCTTGAGCCGAGGTTCTTGCTTCTGTGCCGCTTCGTACACTTCAAGTGCATGGTTAAAGTCATGCTCAGCCACTACCAACGCTTCGCGGTTAGGTCCCAGGTACGACTCCAAAGCTTCCTGCCATTCTTTATTGGTAACCTCACAAAGATCACAGACGGGTACGGACTGAATCCCCTCGCGCTTAAGCAGTTCAATCGCCATGCTCGTCGCTGAGTGGATGTCGGATAGCCCCTGCTTAAGTCGGTCAATACGCCCCTGCAAGCCTTTACCTTCTTCCTTGATTCGGTTCAGCTCGCGGCTCACGTCCTTATCGGCGCCTTCCAAGAGAGCTGTGATCTCGCCTAACAGCGATTTTGTGCCTTTGATCCTGGCGGCCACATTGAATGTATTAGCGGGATCCGAGGTGGATAGACTGTCGACGCCTGCTTGCTCTAGTACATCCACACAGCCTGCCCAATGTTTGGCTAACAGCTCGAAACTCTGGATGTCTAGTGTGATTGGAAATCCTTGCTGTATCACAGAACGCACTGCTACCTGCAGCGCACGGATTGAATGGGTTAGATTGGACTTGGATTGAGATACTTGCTTCTGTGCTGCATCAACGGATTTGCTCAAACTCGCGGCATCAGATTTTAGCCATGCAGTGTGTGCATCTTCACGACGTTGCCTGAGTTCAGATAGCCGAGGCGTCTCTCGGGCGATGGTACGTTTCGCTGTTTCTAGACGCTCCTGCTCCGCTCCTTGCTCATCCTCCAAGCGACTGAGTTCTTCATCGAGCCGCACTGCCTCGGCTTCCTGTGAAACCCATAGCGCATGATGGGCGTTGGTTCGGTGCCTCGTTACCTTCTCCGCCTCTTTGAGCAATGCCTCTCGAGCGCCTTTGTGGCTCTCGGCACGCGCGATTTCCTCCTCAATGCGTTGATGCTCGAGAAGATCTTCACGCAGTTGGTCGGTTTCAATCGGATCCGGGGGCAGGATGAAGTCTCGTATGAAGGGATCGATCGGACTGTCCATTTTCAGTTGAAGAGCGTTCGATAACGTCTTAACTAGCAAGTCAGGCTCGATCTTGGCACTGCGCGTCTGATTGACAGACATCGCCTCAGAAATTTTTTCCCGTATCATCCTCGCATTATCGAGTGTCTCATAGCTAACCGCTCCACGATGTTCTTTAGTGGTCAGCTTCATCCGCTCGACAAACTCACGCCACGGCAGAAAGGTGTCATCCCCGGACAACAGATCAACTTCAGTGATGTGGCGGCCTTTGATGATATGGCCACGGGTCTCAATGTTCGGCGATTGGATGTTGGCATAAACAGACAGACCAAAAGCATATGGGCGTTGTTGGTCGTCGTACCAGTTCAGGAATATGTAGGTGTTGGCACTCTCGCGCTGGACACTTATTGCATCGTTTTCTTTAAGCTCGCCCAACGCATAGCTGCGTGCAGATCGCTCCGAGGTTTTAGCGTCAGAAGCCGCATTGTAACGGGTTTTTCGTTGGTCGCCCCCCATCAACACAAACTGAATAGCATCAAATATCGTTGTTTTTCCCGCTCCGTTCTCACCCGATACCAGCGTCGCTGATACGTTCAGATAGATCGTTTCCAGCTCAAATAGGTACCACTGTGCAAGAACAACATTATGGAGGGTATGTGCCGAGATGGGATTATTCTGCGTTGTCATCGGACAGCTCCTCACTCTCAATGTCATCGGTTTCTTCGTGCGCCGTTTCGCTAAGCGAAGATTCGGAGGTGTAGCTATCTAAAAAGCGGTTGAGCGTACCCACGTAGGTTGGGCTTACCACACGGGTGATGTTGGGGAGTACAGTCACCTCGTAGAGTTTTGTGTCTGGGTCCCTATTTCCGAGTTCAATAATTCCCTTCTTCCTCAGAATTTCCATGGCGTTGTTGGTATCTGTAATGAGAGGTATTTCTCCCTTAACGTGCTCGTACTGATTTAAAAGCTCGACAGTTGGCGGAGTTACACGGCCAAGCTCCGTACGTCCCATCGATGCTTCGGCGTCATACATTTTCCGAAGGATGAGGAGAAAAAGCGTCGAGGTGATATCCAGTTGCTTACCCGAACCACGAGGCAAGACTCCCGCATAGCCAAAGTTGCGATCGTAGTGCCATGTCATGTCCAGCCCATCAAAGAGCTTGTGAAAATAGGTCTGATTATCCTCACACAGCTTAAAGTGCTCTTTTTGGCCACGTTTTCCCTTCCATACCCACTGTTTCTGCAGCAGATACGCTGCTGTATTGCGTAGGCTGTCGGCATAGTCCTGAGATGTTTTCGCCTCGATATCTTTCAGCTCTCTGAGCACGATTTCACTGGCCATGTGAGTGTTTCTCCGTGGTGGCGTGCCGGCGGATTGTCAGGCGAAGACCGGCCATCTGTTCAAGGTCCGTCCACTCTCCCTCATCGAATTCAACGCAGTACGTAAATTTCAGAGGGTAGAGTGGATGCGCTTTCGATAAGCCTTGTGCCAGTAGGCGCAAATGAAGTGCTGCCATCATGTCATCAGCGGTGTCGATCCTAAGGTCATCCGTCGTTATCTGAACTCGCCCGCGGAGGTTTGATTCAATGAAGTTGGCAACACGCGCGGGATCACATTTTTGGAAGTGAATGTGCTCTTGCTTGAGCTGGTTGTAAGCCCGTTTTTCCCATAGCGGCTTTTGTTGTCTGCGTGCGGTCGGTACTGGAGGTATAGGCTTTGCCTTAGGGGATGCCAACCGGCTATCGGCGAGTAGTTCTTCACCTATTAACGGGCTAGGTAAGGTGGTGAGCTTAGCTTCAGTACCGATGCGATCAAGCAGCCCCTGAATTTGTTGACCCATATTGCTGGGGGTGTGCACGGTATACTTGATCTTCTCGTGCATCCGACGGGTTATCCGGCGTGCGTAGTCCTGGGTCTTCTTGAACAGTGGATCGATACTGTCAAACGCTCTGCTCAAGCGATCCAGATCTGCTTCCACAAGCTGAGTCGAAGGGTTTGAAATATCATCGCGCTTATAGGCCTTAGCGCAGGCTTCCATACGTTCTGGGCTGAAACGGATATCGCTAACCAGCTTACGAATCATACTCGCATGGAGGTTGGGGTTTCCTTTCAGAGCCAACTTCTCAATGTTGGGCAGAAAGAGCTCGCCCAAGTAGTTGTCAAAGTAAAAGGCGAAATTGTTAGTGCCCTGGGCGGAACCACTACTGATTACATGATGGATTTCGCGGATGTTCCCCACAAGTGCTCTGAGTCGGTTTAAGAAGCCTTCCATGTCATCAGCTGCTTTGCGTACTAATGACCCGTTGGCTGGCTCCTTTACCACGTCAGAGAGGTTCGAGCGTACCGCCAAACACACCACACCTAATGAGGGATGCTCGGCACTCATACTGCCTATAAAGTGCAATAGTCTTCGAGCATCTTGCGCCATCCACACAACATATCGATATCCGTTCTCCTGCTCTTCCCGAATCCACCCCGTGTCACGCAGTCTGTTATAGATGTACTGTTCCGGAGCTGGATTTCCTGCTGCAGCCTCACCCGACTCTATTTCAAGACGAAGATTCTTATTAGCGATATAGTCCCGAAGGAAGACTCGCACTTGTAGCGGCGTAGGTTCATCGACCAGTTGTGCCGGATCCAGGAAAGCATCAAGCTCAACTAATAACGAGAGCATCGACCGCCCGTTCTCACCCGATATGGGTTTAAACAGATTGGTATTGAGAGTGGCAAAGCTCACTGAATCACCTTATGCGCTGTCGTTACGTTCTTAGTCCACGTAGAGGAGCACTGCAGACCGCCAATGTATCTATATTTTATACATCTATATATTAAATATAGGTAGTAGATGTTTATACAGTATCCACTTACACTGCTGTGGTATGAGTCATTAGGCGAGAGTGGAAGGGCCGCTAGATGCAGTATTCGCAGTACATCAAACCCGCGATCGCGTCAGACAAGCAAGCAGTCTCCGTGACGGATTTGGCTAGTAAGCGACTTGAAGCTGGAGCGTATTCGCACCCGCAGTGGCTGCGCCTGTGTTATATCGAACGCCAGTTACTCTGGGAGAGACGGTTAACTACGACCATGCTGATGGAGACCTTTGGGATCTCGCGTCCCCAGGCTCAGAAAGACATAAAACTTTATCAGCAAATCGCTCCAAAGGCGGTAAAGCAATATCAGTTGGGTATTCCCTACCATCAACCCTCTGAAAGCTTTGAGCCGGTTTTGCTGTCCGAAGCGGATTTACAGTGGCAGACCATAGAAGAGTACGCGCCGCCCGTGGCCGCCCACGCCACCGAAATGCCGATGCTGACGCGCCGCCACAATCTGTGCGTCCTAGCCCGGTTGCTCTCGGCCATCGAACACCAGCGGTCTATCGAAGCCGTGGTTGCTTCGATGAATTCACCTAAGGGGCGTGGCCGACGGCTAACGCCTACGGCAATCGCGTTCGTTAACAACCGTTACCACGTACGCGCGTTTTGCTGGGATAGCTTGGCGTATCGTGATTTCCTCATTGGTCGATTTAAAAGCACACCCAAAGTGGTCAAACCCTCTAAGTCCACGAAGGACTGGGGAGAGAGCGCCCCGGCTTTTGAGCGCTGTAGAGGTATTCCACCTGAGTTTGATGTTGAGTGGGAGCAGATAGTCGAACTTGAACTGAGACCTAATCCGCACCTTAGTGAAGATCAACAAGCCTTAATCGTTACCGATTACGAGTTAGATGAGGATGGGGCTGGGAAACCCAAAAGGATTAGACTTCGCAAACCGCTAATCGGCTATTTCTTGGTGGATAATCGTATTCCAGCGAGCGAAGCTGAATACAACATGGCTGTAGAGGGAAATGCTAAGGCTTGGCCCGTATTTGCCTTTGAGGCTGGCTCAAATAGGCCTGCCCATGAACTGGGGTTCTAGCCTGCTTGAATTAATGTAGAGCAAGTTTTACGCGGCGTGCTTTGATTAATCAATCAATCCACTTCAGCACGAAGCGCTCCAATATCCACACGGGCCTATTTAACGATCCAGCCGCCCGCAGAATACACCAAACTCCTCATGGCAGTTCTTGCACCAGGTCTGACCGTCTGCGATGCCATCCATATACACCATGAACTCTGGAGAGAAATAGTCGTAGCAGTGATCGCACTCGATTCTTGAGCCCATTTCGTTTTTGTCAGACGTGGTCTCAGTCGGTGGTGTCGCCGTTGCCATCCAGGCTCTCCTTCTCAAGTCGTTCGCGTAGCTTCTGCATAACCGCATCCGGTGGGTAGATCCGCTGCCAATGAGTTAACTGTTCGGCATCCAGCCAGGATTTCAGAGCTTGCGGGTCTTTCCCTGTGAGGTAGTCACCGCTAATCCCGCGCCGTTCCCAGCTATTCAATCTTGTGTTCCCATAGTACCAACCGGAGGAAGTTCACACTCTATAGGAGTCCACGTTGAGCCACCTTGCCTTTTCTACAGCAGGATGAGGAGTTCGTTGTCCCGGTGCCGTGTGTATCCCCTCAATCGGCTTAGGTGGCTCCGCACATCTAAGGCAGCTAGCCGTTCCAGCTTGTGCTTGTAGCGCTTGCTCGGGTCCCCCGATTCATTCAGGGAATCGATCCCATAGTTATAGGCTTTGACGATCGCGATTTTCATATCTCGACTTTCTACCTCGACCGGCATGCATCCCTGCAGCGGAAGCCGGTCTTGTCGAGTGTCAGCGTGACCGTGGTGGCCTTACCGATGGAGCCAGCCTGACTGTAGATGATTTGCGGATTGAGCTCAAAGGGCAAATGCATGACACTCCCGTGCCTGAAATACATATCTCGGAACAAAGCAGTGGTGCCGTCCTGCATCAAGCCTGACGGCGGGACAGAGGATTGGATTGTGGTGTGATGGCAGTGGAGGCATCAGGCAATGGAGTTATTTTCCACCCGCACCCTGATCAGACCGCAGCTGGACAGCAGCCAGTAGAGTGGCATTCTGAGCCTGCATCACCTCCCACTGACCTGAGAGCTTTGCAGTAGATTCACGGGCGGCTGCCGCATCATGCCGCGCCGCTTCCAGCGCCTCTTTAGTCTGATTCAGCATCTCGGTCATTCGTGCGGTATCCTGCTCCACCCTCGCCCGGTAATCGGCGTGCACCTTAGCATCTGCCGCCGCCCTGGCCTTGTGCTCGGCCAACTCACCCCGCAGCGTTTCGATCTTTTCGGCTGCTTCTCGACGAGCTGTATCTAGCTCGGCCCGCACCGCCTTCATGTCAGAGTGTGCCTGCTCCAGCTCTTGAGCATGAGTTTCCGCCGCAACCTTTACCGCTTGTTCAGACGCTGCCAAACGCTCACGTAGCTGAGCCAACTCGACAGCCTGTGCCTGTCCATGAGTTCGCGCTTCACTGAGCTGCCTTTCCAGCAACTCAACTTCCGCCTGCGACTCATCCAACCGTGTCTCCAGCTCATCAACCGTCTGTGCGGCATCAACCAGCTCCCGCTCTGCCTGCACGCGCTGCTCCCCAGTCGTGCGCAGCACGTCGGCGACCCGACGCTCAGCTGCCTTCACCGCCTTGTCGTTCAACTCGACAGCTAACGTCGCAAGCCGCTCGGTCAGCGACTTGGTGACAGCTGCGACTTCCTCAGCCACTTCGACTGGCAACTCCGCCACAGGTTCAGCCTCTGTTGTGTTCTTTGCCGCCAAATGCTCATCCCACACTTGTTTGAGCCGATTGGGGTTGCCGCCACCGACCTTCTGCCGTAGGGCGAAGCCGGTCACATTGCGACCAGCGGCCACCAGGGCTTCGCCAGCAGCGATGATCTCTTCCGGGGAAAACTCAGCAGGGCGCATAACCGATCCTCCATCACGTGATAATCTCATTATATCAAAACAAACAAACAAACAAATAAATACCCTATTCTCCCAGGTGTTGTACCTGGGGCCTGCTCACGAAACGGGCGGATTGGGACGTTAAGCTGTTGACATGGGGCGGGTGTGGCAAACAAATAAAGATGGTAACTTAAATTGCAGATTGGCACCTATATGATGCATTAAATATAAAACATAAATATATAAAGTAGGTAACAAACTACCCTAATTTCACTCCAACCAAGCAAAATGCTTGTAATAAAGACAGTTACTTTCATTCAGCGAACCATTTTCCCTCCAACGAAGAGACGTAGGTCAGCAGATCGGCCGATAGCAGCTTTCCTTCGCGTTTCTGTCTGGCGATGACTTCGCCAAGTTTCATTGTACTCCAGAAGATGAAGATCGCCGTGTCCAAGTTCATGCCGGCGATCCGGTGATGTTGACCTTCGGCGAAACGGTCTTTCGTCCCGCCGATGTAAGCTGATTACCCGCTTCAGATCATGATCAGGGCTTTCTCGGTGCGGCCGCGTCCTCGCCGACCTCGTCCACAGTCGGATTTATCCGGAACCATGCGGTATAGAGTGCAGGGAGGAAAAGCAGGATCAGCGCTGTGCCGACCGCCGTGCCGCCGATCAGTGTATAGGCCATTGACCCCCAAAAGACGGAGTGCGTGAGCGGGATGAAGGCCAGCACAGCCGCAAGGGCTGTCAGGATCACGGGGCGCGTGCGTTGCACTGTGGCCTCGATGACCGCGTGATAGTCGTCGAGACCGGCCGCACGGTTCTCCTTGATCTGCTCAGTCAGGATCAGCGTATTGCGCATCAGGATGCCAGCGAGGCCGATCAGCCCCAGGATGGCGTTGAAGCCGAAGGGCTGGTTGAAGATAAGCAGCGCCGGTACGACGCCGACAAGGCCGAGCGGCGCTGTCAGCAAGACCATGGCCATCATTGAGAAGGACCGCACCTGCAGCATGATGATGATCAGCGTGGCAGCGATCATGACCGGGAAGATCTTGGCCAGCGCGGTGTTGGCCTTTCCAGCCTCCTCGATAGATCCACCCATCTCAATGCGATAGCCGGCTGGGAGCGATGCGATCAACGGCTGCAGAGCTGTCATGACTTGCTTAGAAACCTCTGGAGGCTGTGCAGCCTCATTGATGTCCGAGCGGACCGTGACGACGGGCGTGCGATCGCGGCGCTTCATGATCGGCTCTTCCAGACGGATTTCTGAGTGCCCGATCTGATCGAGCGGAACTTGCCGTCCATCCCTGCTCATTAGTGAGAAATCCGACAGGCGGGCCGGGTTCAGCCTCTCAGCCCCGGCACTACGCGCCACAATGGGGACGTTACGGATGTCCTCACGAACCTCAGTGACGGGAATACCGGTAAGGAGGAACTGGAGTTGCTGGCTCACTTCCGCCGGCGACAGGCCGATGAGGTTCAACCGATCCTGATCCGGGACAAAACGCAACACGGGCGTACGATTTCCCCAGTCCCGGTTGGCCTGCCGCACATCGGGAACACGCCGCATGATGTCAAGCGCCTTCTCGGAAATGGCGTAGAGCTGCGCGGGATCTGCTCCCATGATCCGGAACTCGACCGGAAAGACAGAGGGGGGGCCGAACACAAACTGTGTGACGCGCACATAGGCCTCGGGCGCGAGTCCCTGGGCCACTGCCTCGCGGAGTCGGTGCTTCAGGGCTTCGCGCGCGCTGGCGTCCTGCGTCAGCACGACGATCTTGGCGAAGGCCGGATCTGGCAATTCCGGCGACATCGAAAAGAAGAATCTCGGTGCCCCCTGGCCGACATAGCTGGTGACGATCTCGGCCTCCGGTTGCTGGTCTAGCCAGTGCTCGAGCTTCTTAACCGCCGCGGTCGTCGTCTCGATGCTGGTGCCTTCCGGCAAGCGGACCTCTACCAGTACCTCGGGGCGGTCGGAGGTCGGGAAGAACTGTTGCTTGACGCCAGCCATACCGACGACGGAGAACGCGAAGGCGACACCAACGATGGCGCAGGTCAAGAATTTGTGGCGCACGCAGAAGATAATGAGCCGTCGAAGTCTCCGGTAGTTCGGTGTGTCGTAGATCGCGTGGTGACCGCCTTCGACCCGTTTGATCGCGGGCAGCATCTTGACGCCGAGATAGGGCGTGAAGGCCACCGCGATAATCCATGAGACGATGAGCGCGAACCCCACAACCCAGAAGATATTGCCGGCGTATTCACCAGCCGACGAGGGCGCAAAGCCAACTGGCAGGAAACCGGTGATCGTCACGAGCGTTCCCGACAGCATCGGGGCAGCTGTATGGCTCCAGGCATAGGCCGCCGCCTTGATGCGGTCCATGCCTTCTTCCATCTTCACGACCATAACCTCAATGGCGATGATGGCGTCGTCCACGAGAAGGCCAAGCGCCAAAATGAGAGCGCCAAGGGTTATGCGGTCGAAGACCCGGTCGGTTTCCAGCATGATGAAGAATACGGCCGCAAGCGTCAGGGGGACTGCTGCTGCCACCACGATGCCGACGCGCCACCCCATGCTAATGAGGCTCACCAGCAGGACAACGCCAAGCGCCATCGCGAACTTCACCATGAATTCGTTGATCGCATGCGTGATGTTAACAGCCTGGTCGCTCACCTTGTCTAGCGTCATCCCGAGCGGCAAGCTTCGGGCGATCACAGCAGTTCTCTCCTCCAGTGCTTTGCCGAGCGCAAGACCGTCCCAGCCCTCCTGCATTACCGCCGCGAGCATGATAACGGGTTCACCCTGATGTCGTATGAGATAGGTCGGAGGATCCTCGTAGCCACGGCGAACCTCGGCGATGTCGGAGAGCTTCAGTGTCCGTCCGTCAGCGGCGATCGGCGTGTCAGCGATCGCCTTGACGCTGTCATAGGCGCCGTCTACTCGAATGAAGACCTGCGGCCCTTTGGTGTCGATCGAGCCTGCCGGTGTTACGCCGTTCTGCCGCTGCAAGGCGGCGACGATATCCTGTGCCGACACGCCGATGGTTGCCAGCTTCTCGATGGAGAACTCGACGAAGATCTGTTCGGGACGTTCCCCGAGGATATTGATCTTCTTGACGCCGGGCACGTGCAGGAGGTCCTGACGAATCACCTCGGCTTGCCGAGCCAGCTCGCGCATCGGCATACCCTTGGCTTTGAGTGCGTAGAGGGCGAAGCTTACGTCCGAATATTCGTCGTTGATGAAGGGGCCGAGCACGCCCGGCGGCAGGTTGCGGACCTCATCCCCGAGCTTCTTGCGTGCCTGGTAGAACTGCTCCTGCACCTCCGACGGCGGAGTGCTGTCTTTAAGCGTCAGCGTCATGAACGCCAGGCCCGGCCGCGTGGTGGTATCCACTCGGTCGTACCAAGCCAGTTCTTGAAGACGCTTCTCCAGCGGCTCAGCGACCAGATCCTGCATCTCGCGTGCCGTCGCGCCCGGCCATGCTGCGGAGACCGTCAGGTTTTTGATGGTGAAGCTCGGATCCTCCGCCCGCCCGAGCTTGACGAAGGCGTAGGCGCCGACGGCTACCAGCAGGAGGATGAAGAATAGGGTCACGGCGCGTTCGCGAACGGCGATCGCGGAAAGATTGAAGCTCATATTCAGTTACTCCCCTCGGGCGCTGTCCGGACGCGTTCGCCTTCATACAAAAGCTGAGCGCCGAGTGCAATGATCGGCTCACCGAAATTCAATCCGGAGATCATGGCAGTCTCGCCGGTCACGTGGACAAGCTTGACGGGGTGAAAGTGTACAGTCGAGGTGGTTCTGTCCAGGACCCAAACGCCGGTCTTGTTTCCGTCGTCGAGCAAGGCTCCGAGCGGTACCTGGACTCCTGGCTGACTCATCTGGCTGGCAACCCGAATAGTGACCGTGGCGCCGAGCGGTGCTACGGCGGCCCCGCTCTCGAGGACGTAACGGGCCTCGTAGGTGCGCGTCAGGGGATCGGCGGAGTCCGACAACTGCCGCAGATGTGCCGTGTAGCGATGGTCGTCTCCATACAGGCTGGCTTCGGCCACCGAGCCGATCACCGGCCGGAGCGTCTCGGGAAGTGCGATCACCGCCTCTCGGGGGCCGGCATGGGCAAGTCTGACCACCGGCTGACCAGCAGAGACGACCTGACCAGGCTCGCCGAGTGTATCGACCACCGTTCCATCCGCATCCGCCACCAGAACAGAATAGCTTGCCTCGTTCTCTGCGACCTTCGCTTCCGCTTCAGCGGCGGCAAGCTGCGCTGTCGCGGTATCCAATGCTGCTTTCGCCTGCTCATAGCGCTGGCGGCTCGCCGCCAATCCCACAAGATCTACGTAGCGCTTTTCATCCGCACGCGCCTGAACCAGAACGGCGTTTGCTGCAGCTACAGTATTGCGCTTGGCAGTGAGCGAGAGGCGAAGGTCAGTGTCATCGATCCGCATCAACGGTTGACCGGCTTTCACCTGCTGACCGATATCCACCAGTCGTTCGACGATCTTGCCGGGAACTCGAAAGCCGAGATTACTCTCGACCCTCGCTGCTATACTGCCAGTGAAGGTGCGTTCATGCTGGGCCACTGGCGCTGTCACTGCCAGCTTGACTATCGGTGGTTCTTGTCTTGGGTCATCCAAGCTAGAGGCCCCCTGCGGATACAGGGAAAGCGCGAAAAAAGCGGCCGCCACAAGCACCGAAAGCAGTACGCCTCCCATCACGATAGCGGATCTTTTCTTCATACTCATCTCGATTTTCCAAAAAATAGATTACATTAAAAAACATAGTCAGCGCGTTTGTAGCCCAGTTCACGAAATGGTGACGGATCCGCATCGATGATCTTTATTCTTCTGAAGCATGGCCGTTCCTTTCGTGCCTCCGTGTATCAGACCGGTCACGTCCCGTCGTCAGACCAGAACCAGATAAGCATCATCATACTGTGTCATGCTATCTCCTTGTTCTGATTCGCTCTTGACTCACCACCCCTTATCGACGCTGGGGAAGTGACGCTACTCGGCTCCATGCCGCGATCGCTTCGGGGGCCTCGATATGCAGGAAGTGGCCGACGTCTGGGACGACCTCCTTCGTGCGCTGGGCAGCAAACCGATGTCGGTCGTCGACCTGCACAGGGAGGATGCAGCCATCGTTGGCACCGTGAAGCTGCAGCAGGGGCACCTCGATCGGTTGAGACATGCGGCGCGTCGCTCCAAACATGCTGGGGCGCAGCATCGCCCGGTAGTATTTTAGAGGTGCGGGCATGCTCGCCTGTAGGTGCGTGTGTAGTTCTGCTTGGATCCCAGGTTCAAGCGAGAAGCCGGGCGACCACTGACGCCAGAGGTGGTCGATTAGGGCGAGATCACGGGCGGTGGCGATCCAGCCGCTTCCAGGCAGTTGAAAAAGCCCCATGTACCAGCTGCGGCGCAGTTGAACCGGGCTGGTCATCCGGCCCATGAACGTGAGTGGGTGCGGGATTGCGAGCGTGACCGCACGCTCGATCCGCTCAGGCGCTGTAACGCAGGCATCGTAACTGATCAGCGCGCCCCAATCGTGACCAATCAACTCTACGGGGCGCCCCGGAGACCAGCAGTCCATCAGCGCGAGCACATCACTGGTGAGGGCTGCGAAATCAAACGGCCCTGCCGTCGGGGACGGGGCGTAACCGCGAAGCCAGGGGGCAACGACGTGACGTCCTCGGCGGGCTAGCTCGGCAAGAAAGACCTTCGCAGTCGGCGGGTGGTCAGGAAAGCCGTGCAAGAATATTGTCGGTTGACCACTGGGATCACCGCCTTGTAGTGCATGAAAAGTGCCGTGGGGCAAATCGAAAGTGATGTGTTCGAACTCCATAACTGCCCCCTCAAACCAGCATCGACTGCTGGGCGAAAATACCCGCCATCGCGCCTTGCCATGCTGCCGTGGTGACCGACGGGATTGCGGGGTTAGTGAGGTCGCCGGCGGCGTAAATGCCGGGCATGCTGGTTTCGCGGCGCTCGTCTACCTTGAGGACGATGCCAAGGGGTGTCTCGACCGTGGCGAGGCCCAGTGATTCATGCAGGCTTGCGGACGGCTTGTTGCGCGGATGTGCGAACAGGATATCGACGGCGACATCTTGGCCAGTATCAAGCTTGATAGTGGCGCCATGCTCCCCATGAGGGGCCACGTGGATAATGCGACCATCAACGATAGATGTGTTGCGACGCTCCAGATCACCCCGGATGTCAGCCGGAATGTCGTGACCATCAGCGAAGACAGTCAACCTGTCGGTCCAGTCGTGGAACAGTCTGACCTGATTGTGCGACTGCGGACCTGACCAGACGAGCCCCCAATGTTGGCCGGCAACTTCAAAGCCGTCGCAATAAGGACAAGGCACAATGGATGTGCCCCAGCTTTCGGCAAAGCCCGGAATAGCAGGCATCTGGTCGACAATGCCATAACTGAGGATCAGGCGGCGTGCGCCAAGGCTTTGTCCATCGCCAGTGAGGACGGAGAAATCGTCGATGGCGCCGGAGATGCTGTCGGCTCGGGCATTAACCAGCTTGATCGTGGGATAGCGCGCCAGCTGCTGCCGCGCCTCCACCAGAATGTCCAACGGCGGCTTGTGATCGTGGCCGAGCAGACCATGTGAGCGACCAGCAAAGCGGTTGCGCGGTAGGCCGGTGTCGAGAACAGTGACCTTACGGCGGGCGCGTCCGAGTTGAAGAGCTGCGGCGAGGCCGGCAAAACTGCCGCCTATGATGATGACGTCATCCATAGTAATAAACTCCGAGTTGTGGTTGTAGGAGGCAGGGCTAGTCCAAGCACAACTTGATGTGGGGGACACCTAACCATTGCTTTGCGCCTTTTAAGTACTGTATAGTATCGTAATTCAGAAATTAAGATACTGTCAAGTACTGTAATTATTATGACCGACAATAATCTGGGCCGGCGTGGCCGACCTGCCAACGAGGCGCTCAGCCAAACGATAATCGACGCCGCGTTCGAACTCTTTGTGGAATTAGGCTTTCAAGCGACGACCTTAGACAAGGTCGCCAAGCGGGCGAAGATATCCAAGCTCAGCATCTATCGGCACTTCGAGAGTAAGGAAGCCCTGTTCAGCTCGGCCATCACGGCCCACTGCCATCAGTTTGCACCACAGGCCCTTATTGAAGGCGTCGACGGTTCGGCGGAAGATCAGCTCGTCGCGGTGGGATCATTCCTGCTTCGCACGCTGTTGAGCCCGGACGTCCGCAGTGTCGAAGCCATGATCATGGCCGACAAGACGAATCAAAAGTCGTTAAGCAAGCTCCATTACGAAGCCGGCCCCGCCTATGTCATCGCCCAGATCGAGGCCCTGTTGCGTCAGTTGCACGTGAAGGCGCTTCTGAACGTGCCCGATCCTCTCCGGTCCGCCCGCTTGTTTGCCGCGCTTTTCAAAGGCTGCGATCTTTTAATTACCGCGCGCTTCGATGAGGCGAGAGCGGAGGACGAAAACGAAATCGAATCCTATTGCCGGTCAGCCGTAGCCATGTTTATCGCCGCACACGGTGGTAAGGATCACGCGGGCAGATAGCCTGGTTAAAGAACGAATCAGAACAGGGATAAAGGTATGACAGAGAAAGATGTTTATCAGATAACTGACTGGAAAGGCCAAAGCGGGGAGCGCTGGGTCACCTACCAGGCTCGGCTCGATGCCATGATGGCGGTGTTTGGCCAGGCCGCAATCGAAGCCGCCGCGCCCGCCGCGGGCGAACATATTCTGGACGTCGGCTGCGGCGCTGGGGCGTCTAGCCTGGATCTGGCCGGCCGCGTAGGCGCGGGAGGCCATGTGCTAGGCGTGGACATATCCGAACCGCTGATCGAGCGAGCGCGCGCGCTAGCGCCGCAGGATACGCAGGCCCTGTTCCAAGTGGCCGACGCCAGCAGCACCGAATTGCCCGAGGGCGCGTTCGACATCCTGTTCTCGCGCTTTGGCGTGATGTTCTTTGACGATCCTACGGCAGCATTTACTCATATGCGCCGGGCGCTCAAGCCGGGTGCGCGAGTCGCTTTCGTCTGCTGGCGCGGCATGGCCGAGAACGATTGGGTGCGCTTGCCGATGGGTGCGATCAAAGGCATCCTCCCACCTATGACACCGCCCAATCCCGAAGCGCCCGGACCGTTCTCGTTTGGCGATCAGAGGCGCGTTGCGCGTATTTTAACGGTGGCTGGCTTCACCGATGTCGCTATCGTGCCATTCGATGCCTCCATCCCGTTCGGCAAGGGGGAGACGCGGGATGCGGCGCTCGACGACGCGGTGAAGATGACACTTGAGGTCGGCCCGCTGTCGCGCGCTCTCGCTGATCAGCCCGACGACATCCGCGCCCGCGCCTCGGCCGCAGTTCGTACCGTCTTCGCGGAGTACGCCAGTGAACGATCTCTGATGATCGAGGGAGCAGCGTGGATTGTCACCGCGCGTAATCCGGCACACTGACAGGGTAGACGTCCCGTTTCGATGGCTCGACGTCTGCCGTGACGCAATAGGCCCAGCACTTCTTACGACCGAAACACAGAGGTGGTAGGGCAGCGGGCTTTAGTGCCCCAGGTCGCACTGCTCTCATGGTCCCATATCGCGCTCACCAGCTACTATCTCTGGAACGAAATTGATCGCCCCCTTGAGCATTTTTTCGATCCGCGTGAACTGAACCGCCCCGGCTTTCGCGGAGGCTCCAACTTTTGAGAAGATGGAGCC
Organism: Pokkaliibacter sp. MBI-7; assembly: GCF_029846635.1. Classification (NCBI taxonomy): domain Bacteria; kingdom Pseudomonadati; phylum Pseudomonadota; class Gammaproteobacteria; order Oceanospirillales; family Balneatrichaceae; genus Pokkaliibacter; species Pokkaliibacter sp. MBI-7. Next base: position 69,903 of record NZ_JARVTG010000002.1, read on the forward strand.
ATGAAAAAGAACAGCAAGTTTTCCCCTGAAGTCCGTGAGCGTGCGGTACGGATGATGTTTGAGCAGCGCGGTGAGCATGAGTCTCAGTGGGCTGCGATCGTATCGATCGCCAGCAAGATAGGCTGTAACCCACAGACGTTGTGTAACTGGGTGCGCCAGTATGAGCGTGATACGGGTCAGCGTGATGGTGTGACCACTCGCGAGCATGAGCGGATCAGGTCGTTGGAGCGCGAGGTGCGGGAGCTGCGCAAAACCAACGAGATCCTGCGTCTGGCCAGCGCGTTTTTTGCCCAGGCGGAGCTCGACCGCCGCTTCAAGTCATAAGATCGTTCATCGACCAACAGCGGGCGCGGTTCGGGGTCGAGCCGCTCTGCAAGGTTCTGCAGATTGCCCCGTCCGCTTACCGGCGCCATGTTGCACGACAACGTCAGCCGGAGCTGCGCAGCCGCCGAGACAAGCGCGATGAGGCGCTCAGCCACGACATTCGGCGGGTCTGGGAAGAGAACCTGCAGGTCTACGGTGCTGACAAGGTGTGGCGTGCGCTCAAGCGCCAGGGCGTTGCCGTGGCCCGCTGTACGGTGGAGCGATTGATGAAGCGTTTAGGACTGCATGGCGTACGCCGGGGCAAGGCGGTGCGAACCCCCCATGGAGATGAAAGCAGGCCCTGCCCGCTGGATCGGGTTAATCGGCAGTTCGTAGCCCAGCGCCCCAACCAGCTATGGGTCTCGGATTTCACCTATGTTTCGACCTGGCAAGGGTTCGTGTATGTGGCCTTCGTGGTGGATGTATTCTCGCGTTTCATTGTCGGCTGGCGCGTGAGCCGCAGCATGAGCACCGACTTCGTGCTGGATGCGCTGGAGCAGGCGCTATACGCCCGACGGCCAGAGCGGAACGCGCTGATCCACCACAGCGACCGGGGCTCGCAGTATGTGTCGCTGCGTTACAGCGAGCGGCTGGCTGAGATGGGGGTCGCGCCATCGGTGGGCAGCAAGGGCGACAGCTACGACAACGCGCTGGCAGAGACGATCAACGGTCTGTACAAGGCCGAAGTGATCCACCGGCGCCGCTGGCGCAGCCTGGAAGAGGTGGAACTGGCGACCCTCAATTGGGTGTCGTGGTTCAATCACCAGCGGCTGCTTGAGCCACTTGGCTATATTCCACCGGCAGAAGCTGAGGCAAACTACTACCGCAACCTCGGGAGTCAGGCCATTGCGGCTTGACTCAAACCAACCAGCCTCCGCAAAACTCGGGGTGGTTCAACCCGTAAATCGTCATAGGCATTTTGCAATCGTCGGATCTGGTACTGGGAGACACTTTCCGAATTAGCCACCAAAAATGCCGAAGTCCGTGGCAGTTGATGGAGGTTCTTCTCAAGGGTAGAGAGATTGCCGAGCAGCTTGAGGTAGTAGGTTCTTGAGCGCCTAGGCCCTTGTTGATTTGCCTTCAGAAACGTAGCTAGCTGTCGAAGTGCTTGCAGATATTCCCGATCCCGTTTGTCCCAATCAATGCGTGGTACGTTAGGATTTGAATTGTCTTGCGCATGACGATGGTTAACGTCCAACAGCCAGTCGCGATGATTTCGATAGAGCCTGGCATACAAGGCCGGTGAAGTTTTTCTGGCTTGTTTTGGGGGGCAGGAAGATAGCAATTCAAACCAAGCTTCTTGATCTGGCGTTTGACTATTCGACTTTTGCATCACAACCTTAACTTGTTGTGGCGTTTTACGTGTTGGTTTCCGGCTAACTTCATCAAGTACATCGTCTATCTGCCAGTGGCTATCCAGCAATGCCTGATGAACAACAATATGCTGAAGATAATTGAAACTTTTTCGATGCTTGCGGAAGATTGCTTTCAGCCAGTCTGAGTCATCAATATCGGAACTGGGAGGCATCAGACGGTTTCGGATTAACCAAGCGGCAGGCCACACCTTTAATACCTTATTTTTTATCACCGAGTGGTCAACTTGGGCTTTTCCCCGGTAAAAACCCAGTCGATAAGCAAGGCTGCGATAATGCTCTGTCCATTGCTCAAAGCTGGGTGATGCTTGCGCAGGCCGAACTAACAACCGTCGTACCTGAGTGGTTATCCAGTCAGATATTCCCATTCCCTTTTGCTGTTTACTCACATGACAGTGTTCAGGTGCCGCAGCGATAAAGCGATGACGTTCAATCAAGGGGCGAGCAATCCGCGTATCCATCAGCACACCGTGTTCAGGGCACGATTCCACCCCGGCAACCTGCCATTCTCGTCGCCAAAAATACTCACCATATTGTTCACGTTGAGCGGCTATGCAACCGGGACAGTACCTGACAAAACGCGGGGATTTAATGCGAGAGGCGGCAACCCCTAATGCCAGATGAGCGGCACCCTGAGTACCCTGGTACAACCAATTCATGCACTGAAGCCGTCGAGCCTCAGGTACAAAAGGTGCGTAAAGCGGAAATAAGCTATGACTATAGATCAACCTATCAGGTGTAAACTCCTCTGGAAGCCAGCGAGAGAGCATTGCAAGATGGTTGGGTAAGTCTATCGTTGCAATAATACTGCGAGATTCGAAGACCTCATCCAACAGTTGCTTTGGGCTGGTCAGCCCCTGCCGGACACCTGCTCTTGCCACAGTGCTGTACATCAATTCCTCTGTGTAGGGTATAGGAAAATTCAACACAGTCATCACCCAAAGGAATTGACCCAGTCCTGGGCATCAAAAAACAGGCCGTTGCGGCCAAGTGATTCCTGGAAGGTTTCCTCATTGGCGGACTGCGAGAATAGGAAACGCAAGTCTTCTGAATCCAGAGTATGCCAGTCAGCTTTCCTCACAGCCTTAAGTTTGGGTGTGGTTGACGCTGGTTCTTCTATCTCTGCACTCTGATACCAAGAGAGGATCAGCGGCATAAGGTCCTTCATCACAAGGCCCGGGTGATCCTCAAACGCTCTGTTGATCAGAGGTTCAAGCAGCTCAGAGGCATACCCCATATCAACCAGCATATTGTGCAAACGAACAGCTTGTTCATTACCCCCATACTTGACTACGGTATCAATGCTTTCCTGGTTAGAGCGCAGCAGGTGGCCCAGCTCCAGTATTTTTCTATCTACGTCAGGGATAGTCAGATCTGAGTAACGCGCTATTTTTGTTACATCACCCGACCGTAACGCATCAATCATGGGGTGGATAGGTTTTAGCTCATCCTGATATACCTTTCGCATCAAGGTGGGGGTAATGCGCTCAATTCCGGTGACAACAGCCCGGATCTGTGACAGAACAAACAACTTGATGACGACATCCATAATGCCTTGTGAAAGCTCGTACCAAGTATCTCTAATTTCATCGGTCACTTCAGGGGATGCTTTAGTCAGCCATTGATACTTCCACAAACGGCTAGTGAAGGCTCCCCACTCGGTACGGGATACCTCCTGCTCGCCTGATGGTTTGCTTAACGGCTCCCATAATATTGAACCAAAACCTGCACCACGGCGAGCGGACCGCAAGTCCAGTTCAAAGACAGATCTGGCCTTTGGTGTCCCCACCATGACAACCGGGACCGAAATTTCATTAACCAGTGTGACAAAGAAATTGAGCATGCGCTCGGCACCACCTGAGTTCTTAACACTCAAGTGCTGGATTTCATCAATCACTAACAGTCCAATTGCGTGGGTGTTGGCAATGTGTGCCATTACCGCAATCAAGGTTTCCACGCTATGTCGTTTTTCCACGTAGCGGCGTACGTAATTCGTGGCGAGTACCGCGTCAATTTCCCGAAAAAAGTTATGACACAAGCTTTTCAAGGAACCGTCATGCGGGCAGTCAATTTTGAGGAAAACGATCTGAGTGAAATTGTAGGCCTCGTGATATATCAACTGGGGATAGGTTGCCAGAATACGGTTCAATGAGCTTGTCTTGCCTGAACCAGAACAACCAATGAAAGCCAGACTCTTAGCGGTGGATTCCACATGCTCGAACCGGAAAACAGCCAAATCGCCCTGCATGACTCGCTCATAACCATTCTGGATGTGGGCATTCAGTTCGCCTGTCGCCAGATTTCTGCCAACATACCCTTGTCGAAGCATGACCGATAATTTTGACTCCAGCTCAATGTGACGGGATAGCGGCTGGAAAAAATTATCAAGTAATTGAGATATGACATGAATACGGGTCTGGCCATCAAGATAAACGTCGGTTGGGCGAAACGTAATTTGACCCGATAACCCGTCCTTTAGCTGACGCCGGTCCAGGATCGGCGGCAAAGCTTCAATGAGCGGGTTTCCTTGGTACTGACCGATCCCGGTATCATTATAAATTGCTTGTACCATGCCTTTGGGTAGCGTCATTCATCATCTCCAAACAGGTCATCCAGAAAATCTGGGAAAGCCCCATCTTCGGGCTGGTCAGTCAAATACCTGACATCTGCTTTGGGTTTCGGCTCAGTAGGCTTGTTATCCGCTCGACGTTTTTGGCGTTCCTGCTCACGGGCTTCCCGTCGGTTTTGATTGATGCCAGCCAAAGTTTCTGTTTTCGATTCACCAAAGTAGGAAGGACGGAGCTTTTCCGCGTTTTGGATGGTTTCCTGAATCACATTTTCCAGCGATCTTTTGCTTTCCCTCTCTTTCAATTTAGCTGCTGCTGTTGATTTTCGTTGTTGCTGCTGGCTGTCCCATAACTCCCACATCGACCGGCCCCTAAATTCCCTTGAGCGATCAGTGAGCGAGCACTCCCAATAATCTGATTTTGTTGCATCTGGGAAGACATAAATGATGTCGGCTACCGAGGGGGCATACGCCGCTATAAAGGAGCCAGGTCGCTGTTGCCCGGTTCTATGGAGCCAGCCAGACGCCAGCAGCTCCCTACAAGTATAAAAGGCACCGAAGCATTGAATACCGTAATCGGAAAGCGTTACTTTTTGACGAGGCAACAATGCCAGCTTCAATGCCGACTCCGATGTGTTACGCAACCGTCCGCTACGATTTTGAATACCCCATTGCCAGATATTAATCGGTACAGGTGCGAGTGTATCCGGCATATCCGGATCGCGATCATACTTGACCAATACCGAACTCTGGTTGCGATGCAGGATAGAGCCGATAATTATTTTAGTGAATTCGTCCAATGTAAGTGTTGCATCCAACCGATAATCTTTCCCGCCGCGCTTTTTAACAGTAGTTCCAGCAACCACTCCTGGTGCAAACGGCTTGAAGTCCGCTTGAATGGTACGAAAATGCCGCTCAACGATACCCTTCGCATCCCCACGATAAGGTGGTGTATTTTCAATCCGAACACCAAAGGCCTGCTCCAGATATTCAATTTGATGGCCCAGCAACTCACCGCGATCAGCCAAAATTGCGTCCGGCAGTCCAATCGACGGCCAATCCTCTGGCTCGATGTCATAACCGAAAGAATGGCATACCTGAGATTTATCGATCATGGCGTTCACCAGTGCCAACATAGCAGTCACATAGGAGGGGTTTTCAAGTCCCACATAGAAACCAGCAATCAATCTGCTATAGACATCGACAGCCACGTACAAGGTTGGTCGGCCAATAATCTTTTGTCTGTCAGCGGAAAGCAGATAGATATCGGCAATAGTCGCGTCGATCTCGTAGCGTGCACCAGGACCGTGAACCCCGGTTGTGGCTGTTCCTTGTAACGGTCTGATGTCCTTTTGATATTCAATTTTATTGGCTCTCAGCCGGATACGTTCAGGCCGGACATATTCCCGCTCGTAGAAATAGCGTAGTTGAGCAACTGTCGGGAAATTCTCTTTCGGTACATCGGGATGAGCCGCTTCAAACATGTCTTCGAAGCGTCGATGAGCATAGGGTAGAGAATGATTCTTCTCCGTCAGATAGTGGCGATCAAGCACAATGCGAAACATGCGTTCAACGCCAGTATCGACAATGGCGCCGGTACCCGGCGCTATACTTCTCGGACGCCCTAATTTTTTTCCTGAAGCTGTGCGTTTCTTTCCTCGCCCGCCTGATTTATCGTAGTCCGGCAAAAGCGCGTTCGGTGTACAACCTCGCTGCCAATATTGGCGAAGATAGGCATATATTGTTTTTTTGGCCGTACCAGATTCAGTAACAACCTGCTGAACCAGTGCGCCCCTGCCGCTGCGATAATAGATATCCGGTTGGTGTATTAAAGGCTCAATAACGGCCATACGCTTGTCCCGGATTTGCTGTGCTACTGAGCCGTGTGCCGGGAGTTGAGCGGCAAGATGAGAATAAGGATCATCAATTTTTTTTAAGGTCTCAGAAAGGATGAAGTCTTCCACTTCTGCCAGGGAAACCCGTTCAGGGAAAGCTTTGTCGGAGTCGATATTAATCCACGTATATCGAATATCTGAGACATTAAGAATACGATACCGAGCCTCCCCGAATACCACAACATCATTGATTCGCAACATAATAATTCCTCAATGATTCAATGTCTGAAGATGCTCGTAACTCCCCTACAGCCAGCGTTGACCAAGGCTTTCTGATATCGAATAAGAAAACCCTCAAGGCTAACAGCGAGCGTATCTTTTGCAGGGATTCGCCCGGAGAGAGTGAATAGGCTTGATCGAGCATCATTGCAACCTGAGAAATCAGTAAAGTCGGATGATTTATAAAGAAGCCCTGGTAAAGGGAAGCCATATTCAGAGTATCCTCGATCCCATCCAGAACCAATTGCGCTGGATACAGCCAGGCAATATTCTTGGTAACGGTCTTGGGGATTTGTCTTTCTGTTAGCAAATACCATGGAACTTCCTTCAACGCCCAATAACGCCGTTCAAGTTCCAGTTTTTCAATAGTTCTAGGATTAGAAAGATCTGAAGAGGTTTTTACCTGAATAGCCATTCTTGGAAACTCAGGCTTATTGGTGTCTACCAGAAAATCCGTGGACATGACTTGAATTTGTCCTCGCACTTCGGGATGGCGGATACGCGCTTGCGCTGCAAGCTCAATGGTATCCTCTAATCGGAGAGGGTATTGCTCCCGGATATCAGTGACAGATAGATTCCAGTCAAACAAAAAGAACGCCGCCAGCTCTAGGTCTGACAACAGATGGTGGGTTCGTTGAGTCTGGAATCCCCAGATGCGGTGAGATCGTCCGGCTGAAGGTAGGTCTCTGACGGTCAACCAGGGTTGGTAGTCTTTTCCTGAACCCTTTCCGCGACCCTGTTTAATCCATTTCAGGGAACGAGAATCAAGGGATAAGCTGGTCAAGCTCCGTACCTCCGACATTTGCGCATAAAGTATACGGAGCTAAGTTACCAGCTTTATTTACTAGTTACCAACTATATTTAAAAGTAACCTACTTTATTTTAATCCTACAGCGGGAACGCTTGCCGTGCCCACTGATCGACGCGCTACATGGCGACTGAATGGCCAGATCGTGACGGGTGACAAGACTGCTTTAGTCGTCAGGGGCGTGGCGGAAATTTCTGGTTTTCCGGCATACAACCCCGTATCGGGAAGGTCAGGAGGATCAGCTTGAGGCGCGCGGGTGGGCTCCCAATGCATTCAGGCTATGCCGACTGCTCCTGATAGGATTGGATCTGGATTGTGGGGCGGAAGTTGGGGAGACAGCCCTGTATCGGAACAAAGCAGTAGTGCCGTCCTGCATCAAGCCTGACGGCGGGACAGAGGGTTGGGGCGGCTTAATGAGACACGATGGTCGGCGGACAGTGCCTGCGCACAGCAGCGCTGGTCAGCTGAGCGATTTCCTGTTTTGAGTACATGCGTACCGGCGCGTATTCGGGGTAGAACTGCATCACTGGGAAGTACCGCTCGTCATCACTGAGTGACGTGGTTTCCTCTCCTACCACCCAGGCGACCAGGCCTGCTCCCATCTCGCTGGCTAGGGCCACAGCGGCGTAGCTATGGCGTGCCACATCGTAAAATTCAGCCGGGCTCCGGGCGTCGGAGTAATAGAGCATGACTGCATCCTGGTGGCATTTCGCACACAGTAGGGCCTTGCTCTGCTGCCGACGATAGTGCAGGGGGCGGACCGTGGTGCTGGTGTCGGGAAGGATTGCGGTGACATCCTCAATGGTGTTGAAGGCGGGCAGGGCATTCAGCACGGTGGTTATCTCATCCGCCACGTTGTCAAAGCAGACTTTTCGCCTGACCGTCATGGGGTCGTCCGGCTCGCCCATCGCTTCGACATGAAAAAAGCCGGTAGTGGCCGCCGGATTTTTGACATCCATCCAGATACGGACCAGCAACATACCCACATCACCGAGCACGGTATCCCGAAAAATATATCCGTGGGACTGCCCGCCACGATCCAGTGTAGGCTCTGCAGGGCGAACCGACATCCCTGTCGGCAGAACGAGTAAGCTCATGAATAACGGTCCTTACTGATGCGTCTGATGCTGTAAAAGTGGCTTTTCTTATGGTTGTCGGCGTGCCTGGTCCTGCTGGTACAGCAGTTCGGCCTGCTCGTAAAAGTCGGGCAGATTCAGCTGCCTGGCCAGGGCAATGATGTCTGCCGGATCCGGCATCTCATCCCCCCAATTGAGATGGTCGTACAACGGATGCGACTCATCAATGCCGGCCAGGTAATCCTCCGCCCAGTCGTCATAGGTGTAAGGCGCATTCACCAGCTGCGCCATCATGGCGGACGAGATCTCGTTTTTGATCTGAGCGTCACGGGCATCGAGCGCTGCAATTTCCCGATCAAGGGCGGCAAGACGTTTGTCAAACTGCCTGATGATGCGGCCTTCTTTTGCTTTTTGCTTGGCGCGTTGACGTCGCTTTTCGGGGCTGGCCATCGGTATGTCCTTCTGTGGCGGGAAATGGCTTTAGATCATAGCTCAAGCTGACGGTGCGAGCCGATATGCAGGTTTGCCCCCTGCTTAGAGGGCTTTACTGTCCCTGTCTTTGCAGCCAGTTCTCTATAGAGAGGCCACGGATGCGGCTGAATTCACGTATATTGTCGGTCACAAGCGTGAGGCCAAGTGCGTGGGCATGAGCTGCAATCAGCAGATCATTCATGCCGATAGGTTGGCCAGCGGCCTCCAACTCGGCGCGGATACTCCCATATTTAGCATCTGTCGGAGCATCCAGTGGCAGCACCGGGATGGTAGCAAGGAGACTATCCACCCTAGCCTGCAGCTGGGCAGACCCTTTCTTTGCACAGCCATAACGTAATTCAGCGGCAACGATGATGCTGGTGAATATCTCTTTCGGTCCGATATGTTCAATGCGTTGGGCTGCGGAGCCATTCGGGTGACGGATCACATCGCTGATTATGTTCGTATCCAGCAGGTAACCGCTCAAAATATCTCCTCCGATGGGGCAGGCATATCTTCAATATCGGGTAATTGATCTTCCGGCCCCAGTGGTGCTTCTTTTCTCCATTCAGCCAGTAGCTCGATGATGTTCGTTGGCCGTGTCACGGGTTCAATGATGAGCTTGCTGCCTTCACGGTGGATCAGTACACGCTCTCCTGGTAATTCAAACTCTGCAGGAATGCGCACCGCCTGGCTACGGTTATTGCGAAACAGCTTGGCTTCCTTGGATCTGGAAGGAGACGGTAGGGTTGGCATGGTATGGTGCTCCTGTGTATATGCCAAAGTGTATATGCCATCTCTGCCACTCGTCAATTGACCCGTCACCGTACTTCCCCAGGACGCCGGGGGCTGGGGCGCAGCCCCAGAATAGGCGCTGCACGGCCAGGCAGAGGGATGCCATGTCTGCCCGCGCCGGTACCCGCCCATCTGTCCCGTCACCACGGCTGTTTGCCCCTCTGAGCGCCCCGTGGCTATTGTCGCGAACAACGAACAATAGGCCGATTCTGCGCCCTCCCGCGCCCTGAGTAACCGATGATGTGCGCATAGTACGGTGCATTCAGTAGTACACCTGCAGTGCGGGAGATGGGGCGCAGCACCGTCCGGGTGCGGGCTGGCCCGCGTAAGGCCGCATGCCCGAAGGGCATCGAGAGGCCGCTTCATTTTCAGCAGCGCAGCTGCCAGAAGATCAAGCAGATTTCAAAGCAGATAAAGAGGCAGAGGACACTTAAAAGGATATTGCTGACAGTTAAATCAAAACTACTGACACTTAATTTTTAACTATTCGGTTAATAACGCCGTGATCACGGTCGCGCAGGACGTGCCGCGCTGGTCTACGTGGGTGTGATTGGTGTTCTAGGTTAAATAACGATCAATTTGGAGGTGGCAAAGGCCAGTAGTGCGATGAGGGGAGAAATTCAGGCAAGGGGAGGCCGTGGGGCCTTCAGTGGGCGGCCTCGGCGTGTTCGTGTTGTTCGGGTTGCTGCTCTTTCCAGGTCTCGAACGGCATCAGGTGCTGCCTGACCCGCTCTCTCACCCAGTAGGGGGGATGGCCATTCTGCTCCTGCTCGCGGCAGAGACTGGCCATCAGCAGGTGCTGGTAGCCCCGGTAACGCTGCCAGAGGCTGGCTGCCAGCTGTTGCTCCGGTGTTTTTTCGAGCGGGGTATACCCGGGGCGGCAGCGCCCCGCCAGATTACTGGGGCGCAACTGGCCCCGCACTTTGGCGCGGGCTTCGCGCTCGGCTTGCCGTTTTGCCACAAAGTCTGGGCGCGTGGCGCGCCAGATATTACGCCGCTTGGCCAGCTCACGCCGGCGGTTGTCACGGAACTCGCGTAACTGCCTTTCGCTGACAACACCCAGCGAAATCAGGGAAGCGGCGCTGATCGATTTCACTGCCGTGAGGGCGTATTTATAGCCATCACGTTCTTCATAGCGCTGTACGACCGTCAGGTGGCCTTTTTTCTTCAGGGCTTTGGTGGCACGGCGATAGCGCTGCGTAGGGCGGAACGTCCAAAGACCGAGTGGAAGGTGGGGGTTTTCCGGTTCAACCAGGCAGTCACCATCCGGTGTACTGGCTGACAGGGCAATCTCCAGCATGGATCTGTGGCTGAATGATCCATCATCACGCGGGGTGCCGATATGGATGTCGCCGCCGGTACTGGCAAAATTGGCCATCTCTACCATGGCGGCCAGTACCCGCACCTCAATGAGGCGTAACTCTGAACGGTCGCAGCGGGGCGTTCCGTCCAAATTCGCTTTGCCTGAGTTGGTGAACAGCGGGTAAAGACGCGGGCTATCGTAGACCGGCGACACAGCACCTTGGTATTCGTGGCCATGGGCGCCGCTGCTCAGAAAGACGTTGCGGATGCGCTGAATGGCCTGGGGAAGATCGTCAAAATCCACCAGGGGGTTAGCGATCCGCTTATTAACAGGACGCTGGGGGCGATGGCCACAGCGGTTGCCTGTACCGATATACAGGCCGGGGTACATGTAGGGCTGACGGCCATGCAGGACTTTGCCGGGCAGGATCGCCTTCTTCTGTTCTTGCTTCTGCTCGCGTTCATCCAGGGCGGTCTGGATGGCCAGACGCAGGGGGTGACGATAGGGCTCATCCCCCTCGCGTACAAGGAGATCGCCATCGAGCAGGTGCCGTAACACCTGCTCGTCATGGCAGTAGCGCTGCACGATATGCGGCATTAAGCCGGGGTTGATCCTCATGACCATCCCCCAGCTCTTATGCGGGCGCGCTTTGATGGTGATCGTCACAGGCGCTTAGGCAGGCTTTTTCAGCAGTCTGACGTGCCGTACCAGGCTGTCAGTATTGCTTTGTTCACGCAGATGACGGGCACGGAATGCCTTTACGCCTTTGCCGAACAACCGCTCGTCCTCGATCCAGCCACTGACCAGATGCCAGCAGCTGGCAAGCGAGAGCTGCGCCTGATCAGGTCCAAAGAGGCCATCGCGGGCCTCTTCCGTCAGTCGGCACATGGCTTCGAGGAAGGCATCCGTGCTTTCTGCAGCCTCTGGCTGCACCACTTCGTGCCACCGCTCCCACAGCGCTTTTTCCTGCTCCTCTGACGGCATTTGCTGCCGGCCTGAGGAGATCTGAATGCCCTGCAGTCGGCGTACAGAAGCCGCCTCGGTGGAGTTCAGTCCAAAGAACTCTTCCAGCAGTGAGTAGGAGGCGCCCAGGTTCATCGCTCTCACCATGCGCTCATCCCGGTTGCTGTCATTCAGCAACCGTCGCACAACGTTCCTCAACACTGCACGGTTCACCGACACTTCGGCCATAGGCACGGTGCAGTTGCACAGACGAGCAAACGCCGTTGAGGACAGTAACTGCAGCATGGCGGCATCGTCGGCCTCAATGCCTAAATCCTGCAGGCGGGCCAGATCGCCCCGTTCAATGGTGCTCATGATCTCGGTGATGAGCGCCTGGTTTAATACATGAACTAAGCGTGGGGAAAGGGACATCTTCCTTATATCCTTTTGGTACGGGTTGGGTTAGTGCTGAGTCCGGCTGCGGACAACACGCCCGAGCCGGATCAACCGGAATAAGCGCAACACGTCTGCATCGGGCAGGTCGCCCATCAGCAGCGCATGCGCGGGAAAATCGAAATGGCCAGCATCTGTGCTAGTCAGCAGGTTCAGCCACTGAGCCAGCTGCCGTGCAGCGGGAGTGGCCTGATCATCTAGGGCGTCGGGCTGGACGACAAAGCCCAGCAGGGCCTCCCCGTCCATCTCCACCAGTTCCGGTGCTCCGGCCATCATGGCCATGACCATGGCGATGTCCGATGCCTGATACCTGATTTCATCGGTCGACACAGCCGCATCCATGGACCAGAGATCGTCAAAACCGAGGCCTGGATTAACCACCGTTGTCCTGGGCAGGACGGCAGGGGTCACTGGCGTGGGGGCAACAGCAGGGGCTGGACTGCTGGCCGGGAACACCGGGGCGGGCGTGGGGGTGGGACCCAGTGGAGTGGGGGCTGCATGAGACCCGGGCGTGGTGGTCACGACCGTATTTACCGACGGGGTGAGTGTGTGGCTGGCACCAGGATGGACCACTGTCTGGGCGGAACTGGACAGGGGCAGCGGTGCCTGATCGTCAATCAGATCCAGCTGCTCCTCCGCGTAGTCGTCATCGAGGCGATCGTCGTCCGGCACGCTGTTACCGGCCTGGGCGGCAGCAGCTTCTGCCGCTCTGCGCTCGTTGGCCCGTTCCCGGCCTTCCTCCATTTTTAGCCGTCGTTCTTCGCGCTCTGCGTCGCGAATGGCCGCTGCCGCCGACTCGGTCGCAAGCTCGGCGTCGATCTCCAGCCACTTCTCTTTGGTGGTCCCGCCCTGCAGAAACAGGAGCGCGTTGTTATTGTGGCGCGTCCCTGGTTTCTGCATCTCCGGGTTATCCGGGTTCAGCTCGCGGGTCGCCCGCGAGAGCCAGCCGGCCAGATCCTCAGTGAAAAACCGTATCATCTCCGGGCTGTTAGCTAACGCGATCAGCGCGACTGCTTCGTCGTTGTCATGTTGCTGCAGCGTTTCGTTCCAGCCCAGCTGGAACAGGCCTTCCCGCTCTTCGGGCTGGGGTATAAATGTTCTCCAGTATTCCCAGGCGCCGGAGCGCATTTTTAGCAGCTCTGAAATCCGATCCTTGCCCATTCCGTGTGTCAGCAGATTGGGAATGCAGGGATAGAGGTACTGGATCGCTGCCTCCATGCGCGAGACGTGGGACTGGGCGATGGGGAAACCGTCTTCCTTTAGTCTTCGGGCCAGTTCCCGCTGAGAGATCGCCGCACCTTCCTGCTGTTCGTACAGCGCTCGGGCGCGGGCGACGCCCAGGGCTTTTTCGATAAAGGTCAGATCCGAGCGCAGGGCGTTTTCGGCCAGGTGGCCGACCAAGGTATCCAGTTCGCCGATAGTCGCGCTCTCGTGACCGTCGACATCCAGCAATTTCCAGGGTTTGAACAACACAGGGATCCTGAAAAAGCGCTCGTCCTGTGTTTCTGCCCACAACTCATTGAGGATCGCCAGGCGCGTGTTGCCACCATTACGGATGATGTAATAGGTCTCCCCGGGCCTACGGGTTACTGGGGGCGGGTTGTCCAACCCGCGCTTCAGAATCGAGGCTTTGATGTCTTCATACAGCGGATTACGCGACAACCGGGGGTTGTTGTCGAAAGGCCGTAACTGATCGACCGTCAGGACCATGGGCGTATCCGCTATGGGATCAGAAAAGGCGATAGCGCCCGAATGGCTGGCACTAGGAACAGGGCGTAGCAGGTTGGCCCGCATGGCCTCGGCGGTGACTTTTTTACTCATAAGCAGGCTCCTGCGCGGTTCGGTGGCTCAGGTAGTGATATTGATAACAGCAGGACTTCGGCATGACTCCGCACGCTGCCCGTCGACGTTGGGGGTGTTGATCGCATCCAGGGTGAAATCGAGTCGTGGTGAGTCATGCCAAAGTCCTTCTAGCGCGAATGAAACGGAGCCACGGCGTGATGCTGGCGTGCCCGGAAGGCCAGCATCACGTCATGGGACAGTGGGGTGTCAGGGGGCCCGTCAAAGACGGTTCGGGGCAGAGCATCGATGTTGGTGCGCTCCGCAGATCGGGGCGTCTGGGCGTGACGTGCCCACAACGCCTGAAAGCGGTCGTCCCCAGCGAAGATGACCTGATGGGGCAGGCGGCCTGTAGCCGCGTAGCCATACAGCACGTTGAAGAACGCTGATTGATCGTGAGCTTCCAGTTGCTTGAAATAGGGCAGATCGCCAGCGTAAAACGCCAGCAGGCAACGGATGGTTGCCTCGCCGTGCTGCCCCTCTGTGCTGGCCAGCAACTGCTCCACCGCGGCGGGGTAGTCCTGATCCAGCGCCTCTTCATGCTCCAACGACAGCGGGAAGTGGAAAAAGTGTGAAGAGAACGACCTAGTCATGGCACACCTCCTGACCATGGACATAGCCGAGGCGTTCAATGAGCGCTGAGAGTGACAGCTGAGGCCAGCGTGTGACCAGGGCTGCAAAGCGGGCATCGCCGTCGTCGATCAGCTCCTGAGGCCCTTTTCCCGTGCACGCCCGTGCGTAAACCACCATCAGGATGGCGCTTAGCAGCTCCTCTTTCGCGTCAAGAGCGAGTGACAGGCGGGCAATATTCCACTGGTAATACGTACCGTCATACGCCGAGAGCAGTATCTGGGCGGCGATACGTCCCAAGCTGGTCTCCTGCTGGGCCGAGGCCAGCAGGCGCTCTACCGCCTGCTGGTAATGGTGATTGAGCACCTCGGGGCCCATGGACTGCATCGGGGCCTGCCAGCCATACTTGTGGTACTGGTGCTGAATGCGAACGCTGGCATGCAGCACATTCCAGCGCTGGACCAACGCATAAAAGAGGGCATCGCCGTTATCGATCAGCCCCTGAGGCTTTATTCCAGTACGTGCTCGTGCGTAAACCACGGTCAGGATGGCGTTCATGATCGCGTCCTCACCGGCACCAAACCGTCCGAGATCAGTGATGTCCAGCTGATAGTCATCGCCGTTATAGGCTGACAGCAGCACCTGGGCAGTGACACGAGCACCCTCCGTGTCCAGGAGGGCAA
This sequence comes from Pokkaliibacter sp. MBI-7, assembly GCF_029846635.1. NCBI lineage: Bacteria > Pseudomonadati > Pseudomonadota > Gammaproteobacteria > Oceanospirillales > Balneatrichaceae > Pokkaliibacter > Pokkaliibacter sp. MBI-7. Next base: position 85,259 of record NZ_JARVTG010000002.1, read on the forward strand.
CAGGAAGCAGGTACTCGATGGCCTGCTGGTAATGGCGTACCAGATCCTGGCTGCTCAGGGTGAACAACGGACTAAACAGGGAGGCATTAGTCATGGTGTGACTCCTTGTGAGGGACGAGGGACTGCAGACCGGGCGGCAGGTCAGCCAGATCGGCAAACCCGTGTAGCAGGGAATAGGTATTGATGATGCGGGTATCGACGCTGCGGCTGGCCCGCTGCAATGACGGGCTGTCGCCGTAACAGGTCACATCGATATTGCATAGCCCGGCTGACACCACCGAGCTGTTGGCCAGCCCAGGCAATAATTGGGCGGCCTCAGCCATCTGTTCATGACTGAACAGATCCGGGAATATGACGGGGAAATGGCGTACCCCCTGTCCCATCGGGACACCTAACATGATGTATTTCATGATGGCGTCCTTACTTCAGGGTCTTGCAGTAGGCTGTAATCGTTGCCTCATGCTCTGGCAGCAGCTCCAGAGCAAGATCAACCATGCTTTCAAGGCATGAAGGGGCCTGACGGCCTGCGGGGCGTTTGGGTTCGTATCGGTGCGCTGGCAGACCCAGCGCGCTTGAGTTCTTGTAGGCCACCAGATCGGGGATCTCAGTCCCCAAAACCGAAAACCAATCTTCCTCAATGGCCATGCTCTTGATGAGCTCAGTCACCATGTTGCTATTGTTGGTGTTGTCTATCTGGTTCAGCAGAATCTGCATTGTGGGGATGGTTATCCCCATCGCGTCGGCCATGGGAGACAGGTCGTTATAGAGTGTTCCCATGCCACGGATAAATTCCCGGGCACTGAGAGTCGCCGGGGTAACAGGAGAGACCACCATGTCTGCAGCTAGCAAAGCCATGTCCAGTACAACGCTTCGTGCACCTTGGGTATCTAATAGAATGATGTCGTAGTCGCTGAATCGGGCCAGCAGACGCCTCAGACGAATACGCCCGTCGGGGGCATGTAGAAGCGATGTACTGAGCGACCCAGATGGGTCGTTCGACTTGATCAGGTCGAGCCCTTCAATGTTGGTTTTTGAGATGATCTGGGTGGATGGGGACAGGTTTTGGCTCAGCAGCTCACTGATGCCAAAAGGGGCTTCCGACGTCAGATGGAAATAACTGCTCGCTGTGGGCTGGATGTCCAGGTCAACGATCAGTGTCCTTAAGCCTACGTCGGCAAGGAGCGCTGCCAGATTAACAACCGTTGTGGATTTTCCGACTCCGCCTTTGGAGTTGGTAACAGCAATAATTTTCATCAAAAGCCTCCGATGAAATGCCTATATTTTCAGGTGTTTTCGGAGGGGTAGGGGCGGTGGGTACTAGGTAATAACTTGACTTATATTCCTTAAAGTTGAGATGTGGGTGATTTCACCTTTTTCGCATCAGACCTTGCCGGGGCGTTCGCTGATAATGCGGGCCAGAATCCACTCTACAAAGGCCTTCACCTTGGGGACTTCTGCCGCTTGCTCGGCATGGGCGATAAAATGCGCGCCACTGCTGGGCATGGGGTGATCCACCGGGATCAGCAGTTTGCCTTCGCTCAGCTCCTCCGCCACCAGATAGCGCGGAATCAGCGCCACGCCGCATCCCGCCTGTGCGGCACGAATGCACATGTAGAAGGTGTCGAAGCGCGGGCCGTGATAGCTGTTGTGCGCGGTCAGTGCCTGCGACAGAAACCACTCGTGCCAGGCCTCTGGCCGTGAGGCACATTGCAGCAGCGTCATCTGGCTGAGGTCGGCAGCATTGTGGCAGGGCTGTTCGGCCAGCAGTTCCGGCGCACAGACCGGCACGACTTCTTCATGAAAAAGCTCGATGCAGGTTGCGCCGGGCAAGGTGCCCTGCCCATAAAAAAACGCGATGTCTGCACGGGCCTGTTGCAGATCAAAAGGCTCCAGCTCATTGCGAATATCCAGATGAATATTCGGATAGCGCTTGTTGAAGTCTTTCAGATGCGGGATCAGCCAGCGCGCACCGAAGGTCGGTTGGGTGGCCACCCGCAGCACTTCTGACTCGCCGCCGTAGGTGAGGATATAGCGGCTGGAAATATCCACCTGCGTGAGGATTTTATTTACCTCAGACAGATACAACGCACCCGCCGGGGTCAGGTGCAGCCGTCGGCGGATACGCTCAAACAGGTTATGGCAGAGCATTTCCTCCAGCTGAGCCACCTGCTTGCTCACTGCGCTTTGCGTCAGATGCAGCTCTTCCGCGGCGCGGGTAAAACTGAGATGCCGGGCCGCCGCCTCGAAGCATTGCAGCGCGGTGAGAGAAGGCATCAGGCGTTTGGACATAAGCTAAAACCATCATCAGGCCATAAAAATTGTTCATTATTCCAGCGGGGAATGATGTTGGCTGCAAGTGAAAAGTGAAATGAGGGTGTCGGGTAAAGGACGTTGCCGGATGAAAGGAAGTGGCCGTGGTGGGCATGGCTCACTACGGTCATACCGTCATGAGGGGGATTACTCCTGATTACCGACGTCGGTATCCCAGCCACAGTAGGGATAATCCGGATCGCCGCAGCAGTCAGTGGTGCAGGCAATCAGCAGGCCGTTCGACAGTCGGAATAGCCCGGCATAGTCGAAGCTGAATGTAATCTGCTGCCTGTTCAGCAGCATGGATCCTGTTATCGAGCAGCCAGAATACGAGAAGTAGTCGTGCAGTTCGGTCTGATCTACTTCTTTACCTCGGGCAAGTATGTGCTGGAGCACATCCGGGGTGAGGGGCGGGCAGTCGTAACCATTCCTGTTGCTGACCTTGAAGTCGCTTGCTATCTGAGAAAAGTGCAGCGACGGGTTGCTCTGATTGGTTACGGTGCCTGACGCCGCGCAGCCAGTTGCCACAATAGTCATGAGAGTTAAGCCGGTAGTGATGGCGTTTTTCATATCAGTGACCGCCTGTGTGGATTTTTACGGCGTGCCTTAAAACGAACGCAGATGGTGTAAAGCAGAACACGGATGCAGGCATCACGAATAGTGGCTACTTTCCTGTTCGTTTCTTGCAATGCATTTCGGGAAAATGCACTTTATTGCCCTCTTTTGAAAGTCAGCTAAGGAGAGCTGCTATGGGGTTATCTTTTTGGCGTACTGCGCGTTTTTCTCTGCCTGTTCTGACGTCAGTCTGGCTGGCTGTTGGCAGTCACACCATCTATGCAGATGAGTCAGATGACGCTGCCAGTAAGGCTCGTTGGGATGTCATGGCGGATATGGCAGCGCTATATATGCGCGAAGCTCCGGCGAGCGAGTTTGTCGATGCCGGGGATGATGAGAAGTCTAAGCATGGCAACTATGCCGGAGCCTTGGCCTATTACCTCGCGGCCACAAAGCTGGATACGAACTATGCCTTTGCCTCTTATCAGGCTGCTGCAGCGTTATCTTATCTGGATATGCCTAAAGTTGCGGCGAAATATCTTAAAGAAGCACAAGTAAGGGGATTTTGGCAGTACCCCATCATGCAGGAGGATGAGGAACTGGCGCCAATGAAAGAGAGCGCTGCATACCAGGAGCTGCTTTCCACTGCCCAAACAAACTATGCCCTGCATGCACAAGATGCAGGGAAGGGGGCTTTTCAGATTCCGCAGGCGACGCCCCCTAAAGACGGCTGGCCTGTCGTCGTTTGGCTTCATGGATTGGGTTCAAATGGTTCGATTGATGGCTTTTCTGAATTAGCAAAAGATCAATATGCCTTGGTGGGGCTGAATGGGACCATTAAACGGGACGAAAACTCGTTTATGTGGGACAAAAAATCTGCAGAGGACACACATAAAGCAGTGCAACAGGCACTGGCCGAAATATCAACGTCGACCGTTATCAATCGTAATAAGGTAGTGCTGATCGGTTTTTCCCAAGGAGCGTTACACGCCGCTCATTTATTGGCTGAACATCCCGAATCATATACAGGTGGCGTGCTGCTCTCTCCTGGGGGATATTTGCAAAAGTTTCCTGTTTTCGAAGCGAAAGGCAAACATGTTGTCGTTGTGGGTGGCGATAAGGAGCACGAGAGCAACAAACGACTGCTGGCGAGCATCAGGGAACTGTTCATAAAAGACAACCAGCTTATTGCGCGTAACCATCCGGGTGGGCACTTTTTTCAAGATGACTGGGAACAGGTATATCCCCAGTTTATTGCCTTTGCATTAGGCGAGTTATCGACACTGTGATACGGCTCCCCCCGTCACTTCTGCCCATCACCCCTGGATGGCAGGCGGACAGCCACACCGGCCCAGGTTATCTCAAGTGTGGCAGCCGCCCTGGCATCATGCACCAATGTTTCCTGCCGGGGCGCGTGTTCAGTGCGGATTCCATGAGCAATAGTCGAAGGCATCGTTGCAGCAGCCGTCGCCGCAGGCCAGCAGCGAGCCGTCGCTTAATTGCAGCACACCACCATAGTCAAAACTGAAGCCCAGCGGCTGGCCATTACGACGCAATGAGCCATGAATGGTGCAGCCGGTGGTGGTGAACTGCTCATCCACGTCCTGCTGGGTCACGCTGACGCCGCTATCCAGTACGTGTTGCAGTACCTGCTGATCTATCTGGTCGCAGCCATAGTGGCGGGCATCACTGACTTTGAAGTCCGATTTCAGTTCCGTGTACTGATCATCGACAGACGGGGGCGACGAGGCAGTGGGAGGCTGGCTGCTGCAGGCTGTCAGCATCACCGACAGCAGCGACAGGTAAAGCAGGGTGAATCTCATCCGCGCACGAATGGGGTGATGAGCTGAAGCATGCTGCAGTGGTGACATCGTTGACGGCCCTCTTTCCTTTAAAGCCGAGAGAACGAATGGGGCAGGGATGGCTGCCCCGTAATTGCCTGCTGCCCTGCTGAACGTCAGGTATCAGGCGATACTGCGCACTACACCACCATCCACGCGCATGGCGGCGCCGGTGGTGGCCGAAGCCTGCTGAGAGGCCAGATAAACACACAGATTGGCGACTTCTTCCACACTGGCAAAGCGCCCGAGCAGCGAGGTGGGGCGGTGCTCCCTGACGAAGGAGGCCTCCATCTCTGCAACACTGATACCCTGTTCGGCTGCCATCTTGTCGAGAAATACGCTGACCCCTTCCGATCTGGTCGGGCCGGGCAATACTGCATTAACCGTTACGCCGCTGCCGCTCAGTGTCTCCGCCAGCCCGCGTGAGACGGCCAGCAGTGCGGTTTTCGTGACCCCATAGTGCACCATCTCTACCGGAATCTGCAGTGCCGATTCGCTGGACAGAAACTGTATCCGTCCCCAGTGCTGCTTCTGCATGAGCTGGGCGTAGTAGCGTGACAGCCGCACCGCACTCATGACATTGGCCTGAAAAAACTGCTCCCATTCTTCGTCGCTGATATCGAAGAAGCCCTGCGGCGAAAAGATGCCCATGTTGTTGATCAGAATATCGGCGTGGGGCACCTGATGGATTAGCTCCCTGCAGCCCGCTGCGCTGGACACATCGGCGACTACCCCGGTTACCCGGCCATAGCCGTCTTCCTTCAGTCTGGCCACCGCCTCGTCCACCCGGGCCTGGGTGCGACCATTGATCACCACTTCAGCACCGGTGGCTGCCAGCCCTCTGGCAATGCCATAGCCGATGCCGGCGGTGGAGCCGGTGACCAGCGCGATCTTGTCGTAGAGTTCGATTTTCATGGGGTGATGCTCCTCGATAGGTCAGAGATTGTTTTCCTGTTCTGACATGCCATTGCAAGCATTGCCTCCCTGCTGATCAGGGTGATCTGCTATGTGAACAGCAGTTGCAGCATCACTTGCCCTAAGGAGATATGGATAAGGCTTACGACAGTTAACTCAACGGCACGAAGTGCGGTGACAGCAGATTGAAACAGCTGTGTATTAATTTTTGATGCGCTGCGAGAAGAAATGAAAAAAAATCGCCCGATCAGGGTCAACTGAACCGCAGATAGACTTGCTTATTATGAGATTGAAACAAATACTTACACATCATTTTTGCGGAGAGGTACTCTCGTCGTTCTGTCACTGTTGCTGAGGCAACAGGTAATTGCGCTACATGTACAACGATAACAAGCCAGTATGGCTGATAGCGGAATGCGGTCTCTGACTTTGTGTGCCTCAGGCATGGCAGGACTGCGCGGGAAAAAGGCGACAACAACCCTGGGAGGGTTTATGCCAGAGTATCGGGCACAGCAGGAAAACGCCGAATTTCCTTTGTCTGCACCGCAGGCAAGTATCTGGAGTGAGTGGATCAACAATCCGGATGCCGCTGATTTTCATATTTGCGAATTTATCGAATTAAACGGCCCTCTGGAGCTGGTCCATTTCCGCGCTGCCATTGAGCAGGCCGACGCGGAAACCGATGCCATGAGCCTGTGCTTCTCCACCGATGCAGGCCGCCCTCTGCTAACCCTGCCAGACAAGCGACCCCCGTTCGATTATCTGCTGATTGACCTTGGCGAGACCGCCGATGCTGAGGCATGCGCCTGGCGTGAGCTGGAAAGTGCACGGCGTCAGCCGCTTGATCTGGCCCGTGGGCATTCCATGCGCCACCGGCTGATTCGTTTCTCCGGCCAGCGCCACTGGTGGGTGCGCATCTGCCACCACCTGACCTCCGATGCCATGAGCGGTGTAGTGATGTGCCGCCGGGTGGAAGAGCTGTATAACGCGCGCGTGCAGGGGCAGGAAGTGACGCCCGCGGCCTTTACGTCCTACCGCGAGTTTATCGAGGAAGACCAGCGCTACCCGGACAGCCGTGCCTGTCAGAGCGCTGTCAGCTACTGGCGTGAGCGCCTGCAGGATGATCAGCCGGTGTCCCGTTTTGCTGCTGACTCAAGAAAGCCCATGGTCAGCCAGTCGCGTACTGCAGACCAGCAGCTCACCCTGCGCTGTCCGTTGCCCGCCGCGCGACTGCAGCAGCTGAAAGGCTTTGCAGCACAACTGGGCTGTTCGCTGTCGATTCTGCTGCAGGCGGTCTATCAGCTGCTGCTGGCTCGTGAAAATGGTCAGCAGCACTCGGTCTGCTATTCCCCGGTGATGAATCGCTATGGCCGCAGCGAGCGCGCCATGCCAGGGCTGTTTGCCGTATCGCTGCCGTTTCCACTGGACTGTCAGGATGAGCAGAGCTTTACCGAACTGGTGGCTCAGGTATCGCGCCACAAGAAAGCTGATATGCGCCATATGCGTCTGGCACCGACCCGTATGCGCACAGCTGGTATTGGCCGCGCCAGCTTTTCTCAGCGCGGTGGCGCTGTCTTTATCGCCAATGATTTTGCCCTGTCACTGGACTTTCATGGTCTGACCACCCGTATCACCAATGCCTATGTGGGCGCAGTGGACGACGTGGCGCTGGTCTATCTCGGCAACGATATGCATGACCCGGACAGCGAAGCCATGCTGGTCTGGGTCTGTAACCTCTCGGTGCTGTCAGCACAGTATATGCAGCGGCTGATCAGCCGTTTTGATGTCCTGCTGGATGCCGCCATGGCGGATCCGCACCGGCCGTTACGTTATCTCTCGGTGCTGGGGAAAGCCGAGCTGGCTCAGATTCGGCAGTGGGAGCAGGGCGCGGTCGTCGATGTGCGGCTGCTGCATACCTTACTGCCTGCCCGTATCTGGCAGCGCACCGCCTCCATCCCTGATGCTATTGCCGTGCGATATGCCGGGCAGGACTACCGTTACCGCTGGCTGGCTGAAAAAGCCGGTGAGCTGGCCGCCCGCTTGCAGCAGGCCGGAGTGGGCAAAGGGGCACGGGTGGGGCTCTGTACGTCGCCCTGTGCCGAACAGATTGCCGCGGTACTGGCAATCCTTTCGGTCGGTGCAGTCGTGATGCCGCTTGATCCGCAGATGCCCGCCGCCCGGCTGGTTACCATGCTGTCTTTTGCTGAGGCCGATGCGGTTCTGGTCAATGCTGACGGTCAAACCCTGTTGCAGCAGGCAGGCTGGCAGCAGGGGCTGATTTCCCTTGAGCAGGCGCCTGAATCCCGGGGTGCGTTAACGCAGCCTGTAACGTTGTCCCCCGATGATATTGCCTTCGTCTATCACACCTCAGGCTCGACCGGGCAGCCCAAGCCGGTGCTGATCCCTCATGGTGCGTTGTGCCTCAAGACGCTGAGCATGGCGGAGTTGTTCGGCTATGGCAGTGATGAGGTGGCCTGCGTGGCTACCTCGATGAATTTCGACCCCTGGATGCAGCAGGTCATGATGGCGCTCAGCCAGGGTGCCACCTTGTGGCTGGCTGATCGTCTGCTGCAGGCGGACCCGGCCGCCTTCTGGCGCGAGGCTGTCACCGCTGGTATGACGCAGCTGAACATGGCGCCTACTCAGCTGGACAGCCTGATGCAGGGCGAGGTGCCGACCGCTGAACTGCAGTTGCGGCGTATCCTGCTGGGTGGTGAAGTGCTGCGGCCGGAGCTGGCCAACCGTTTGCGCCTGCTACTGGGTGCGCCGGTATGGAATATGTACGGGCCGACTGAAACCACGGTCGATATCACCGGTATTCAACTCCCCGAGCTGGTGCAGGGCGAGCTGCCTATTGGCCGGGTCTTACCCGGTGGTGTGGTGCGTTTGCTCAATGCCCAGCGGCAGCGCGTGGCCATTGGCGAAGCCGGTGAAATCTGTATTGGTGGTGTCGGCATGACGGCGGGTTATCTGGCCATGGCCGAGGCTAACCTGCAGCGGTTTATCGACGACCCGTACGCCACAGGTGCCACGCTGTATCGCAGTGGTGATCGGGGTTGCTGGAACGAGCAGGGTGAGCTGCTCTATCTCGGCCGTGATGATGATCAGGTCAAAGTCCGTGGTCAGCGGATCGAGCTGGCAGAAGTGGAAGCGCAGCTACACCGCTGTCAGGGGGTGGGGCAGGGCGTGGTCTGGTATCAGGCTGACGCGCAGGGCGGGAGTCTGCAGGCGGCGGTTGCAGGGCAGGTGGCTGAGCGTGAGCTGGTCGCTGAACTGAGTCGTCGACTGCCTGCTGCCGCCGTCCCTGCCCAGTATCTGCTGCTTGAGCGCCTGCCATTGATGGCATCCGGTAAAATCGACCGGCAGCGGCTGAAAGTGCTGCTGGCAGAAAGACAACGCAGTGTGCTGTCGTCTGTACAACCCGCGCCCGTTGCCTCATCGGCTGCCAGCGGGCGTCGCCATAGTCTGGAGCAGGCCATTGGCCAGATTTGGGCTGAGCTGCTCAGTCAACCCCGCATCGACCCCACGGCCAACCTGTTTGAAATCGGCGCTCACTCCCTGCTGGTGCCTCGTGCGCAGGCTCGTATCTCGGCGGTGGCCGGGCGTGAAGTGCGCGCGGTGGAGTTATTCCATCACAGCAGTGTGCGGGCGCTGGCGGCTTTTCTCAGTGGCGAGGCGCAGGAGCCTGCTGCTCCCGTTTTATCCCATATCCACAATGCAGCCAGCGCTTTATCGGCGAATGGAGTATCGGCCAATACAACCCCGGTAAACGCAGCCGAGCCCATTGCGGTGATCGGTATGGGGATGCGTTTCCCCGGTGCTGAGACACGCGAACAGTTCTGGCAACTGCTGGTCAATGGGCAGGAGGCCATCAGTGATCTGACCGCCGAACATTTCCGGCAACTGGGCGCGGATCCTGCTCTGCTGGAGCGGGACAACTTTGTCGCCCGTCATGGTGTGCTGGCAGGTATCGACCAGTTTGATCCGGCGCCTTTCGGGCTGTCGCTGGCCGAAGCGCGGGAGATGGACCCACAGCAACGTCTGCTGCTGGAGGTGGCGAAAGCTGCGCTGGAGGATGCCTGTTGTGATCCGCAGCGTGATGGCCCGGTAGGCACCTATGTGGGTACCGGTTTTGCCACCTATATGCTGGATCTGCTGTCGCCGGGCATCCGCCTGACGGCCAATGCAGATCGTTATGCGGTTTCGCTGGGTAATGACAAGGATTACGCCGCAACTCGGCTGGCCTACAAACTGGGGCTGACCGGCCCCGCGGTTGCGGTTTCTACGGCCTGTTCTACCGGTCTGGTCAGTGTGGCTCTGGCCGTACAGGCGCTGCGCAGTGGCCAGTGCCGGGTGGCGCTGGCCGGCGGTGCATCCTTCGGCTTCAGTCTGGGGGGCGGGTTTCAGTACGTCGCCGGGGGCATTGGTTCCCGCAGCGGGCATTGTCGTCCGTTTGACCAGCAGGCTGATGGCACCATTGGTGCCAGTGGCGCAGGTGTGGTGCTGTTGAAGCGCCTTAGTGACGCCCTTGCTGATGGTGACACCATTCATGGCGTTATTCGTGGTATCGGCCTCAGCAACGACGGTGCTGCCAAGGCCGCCTTTACCGCCCCCAGTGTCAGCGGTCAGGTGCAGGCGATTCGTTATGCCCTGCAGGACGCTAACGTGGCACCCGACAGCATCGGCTATGTTGAAGGCCATGGCACCGGGACGGCACTGGGTGATCCCATCGAGGTCGAAAGCCTCAATCTGGCCTATGGCCAGAGTGATCAGCCTGCGTGGCTGGGCTCGGTCAAAGGCAATCTGGGTCATCTGGATGCCGCATCGGGTATTGCCAGTCTGATCAAGGCTTTGCTCAGTCTGGAGCAGGGTACCGTGCCGCCCACCTGCCATTTCACCGTTGCCAATCCGCACATCCCGTTTGCTGAAGGGCGATTCCGCGTTAACGATCAGCCACAACCCTGGCCGGTGCAGCAGGGGCTGCGACGGGCGGGGATCAACAATTTCGGTGTGGGCGGCACCAATGTGCATATGATTGTCGAGCAGGCACCGCAGTCGGTAGCCGCTGCCCGTGATCAGCAGAATGGGAGCATTGACCACACCTGTCTGCTGCCCCTTTCAGCGGCCTCGGCAACGGCGCTGACCCAGAACTGTCTGGCACTGGCCGACCATCTTGAAGTGCTTGCGGAACAGGGCAAGGCCGTGCCCGCGCTGGCGGACATGGCGCTCAGCCTGTCAGTTCGGCCATCGCTGTCTTACCGACACAGCATTGTGGCGAGTGATCTGCCTCAGGCGGTTCAGCAGTTGCGCCAGCTGGCAACTACCTCGGTGAGCCGCGCGGATGGCCACAGCCAGCCTCTGGCACTGTTGTTTCCCGGTCAGGGAGCGCAGCAGCCGGGTATGGCCAGAGAGCTTTACCAGCAGCAGCCGGAATTTCGCCAGTGGCTGGATCAGGCCTGCCAGCATCTATTGCAGCAGCCAGACAATCAGCACCTGCTGCCGTTGAAAACGCTGCTGCTGACTGACCCGGATGATGGTGAGGCGGCGCGGCAACTGGCGGATACCGCCCTGACCCAGCCCGCGCTGTTTATTGTCGAGTACGGCATTGCCCGGCAGCTGTGCCAGTGGGGCTTGCAGCCGGTCGCTTTGCTGGGTCACAGCATCGGTGAATATGCGGCGGCGGCGCTGGCAGGGGTGATGTCTGCCACGGATGCTCTGGATCTGGTAGCCGCCCGTGGTCGGCTGATGGCCTCTGCACCCGCCGGTGCCATGCTGGCCCTGTCGATGGCCGAAGCCGATGTGCAGCAACTGCTGACGGAAACCGGTTCATCGCTTGCCATTGCCGCGCTCAATGGCCCACGCCAGTGTGTGGTATCGGGTTCTGTCGCTGCGATGGAGCAGTTTGAGCAGGGGTTGCAGCAGCGTGCCATCAACGGCAAGCGGCTGGCGGTTTCTCACGGTTTTCACTCGGCGCAGATGGACACGGTGCTGGATGCCTTCCGTCAGCGGGTAGCCAGTGTGCAACTCAGCCCGCCTGCTATTGCCATCGCTTCCAACCTCACCGGCAACTGGCTGACCGATGCAGACGCCACCGACCCTGACTACTGGGTGCGGCATCTGCGTGGCACGGTGCGTTATGCCGATGATATTGCCTGTCTGCAAACCCTTGGCCCGCTGCAGCTGCTGGAGTGTGGCCCGGGCATGACGGCAGTGCGTCTGGCTCAGGCCAATGGGGTGCCAGCCGCGCAGGTACTGGCCAGCCAGCCTTTGGGTAGCCCCGCAGGTCAGCTTTCACGCCGGGCCGGACGTGCTGCCCTGCTGAGTGCCGTCGGTCAGCTGTGGAGCAACGGACTGCTGCCGGACTGGCAGGCATTGCATGGCCGTCAGCACTGGCAACGTACGCCGCTGCCTACCTATCGCTATGCCCGGCAGCGTTGCTGGGTTGAGACCCCGGCGCTGCCCGCGGACAGCATCGCCTCCGTAACAGTGGCAGCTGCGGGTAAAGTGGCAAACCCGAGCACGCTGGCAAATCAGAACAATATGACAAGCCCGAATGTGGCGACCCCATTGTCATTCTGGGGCGGTGCCGTCCCCCCACCCGCGCAGCCGGTGATCACTCCCGCCGTGGTTCCCCCGCAGCCTTCTGCCAGCGCTGATCTGTCGCAACAGGTGCTGACGATCTGGCGTGAGATGTTTGGCCGCGATGATATTCAGGCCGAGGATGATTTCTTTGTGCTGGGTGGCGACTCGTTGCTGGCCGTGCGGCTGGTATCACGTCTGCAGAGCGAGCTGGGGTGTGATATTTCCACCGCGGTCATGCTTGACTGCCAGACACCTGCCGCGCTGGTGGCGTGGCTTGAGTCTCATGCCATTACCCCCGCTGTGCCCACGACACCGATTGCCCCCGTTTTTGCTGTGCCTGCCAAGGAGCCGGTAGTGAATCAACACATTTCCCACCGTGAGGAGGGTGTACTGTGAGCGAGACAACCCGTCATCTGTCACGCTTTTTATCTGCTGAGGTATTGCTGCAGCATCTGCGTAGCCTGGATATCCAGCTCAGTGTCAGTGCAGGCAAGGATCTGCGCTTCAGTGCCCCCGAAGGTGTTTTTACCGATGAGCTGAAAGAAGCGGTACGGCTGCATAAAGCCGATCTGATTCAACTCCTGAGTGATCAGCCCTCCACGTCCGCCGTGCCATCCGGCACAGACAGCCGTGCGGCAACGGCAGCGATCCATACTGAACGACAGCACGTCAGCCCGAAGGCGCAGCAATGTGACCTGAGTCAGGTGCAACTGCATGTCAGTCAGCGTGACTTGCCCGCTGGCTGGATGGGTATCGATATTGTCGGTGAGCTGCCCAATGAACTGCTCAGTCAGGCGCTGCAGCAGGCCGGGCATGCAGGCATCGATACCTGCCTGAATATCGCTGCAATGGCGGGTGCCGCCCGGGAAGATATTCTGCAGCGCTTTATCCAGACCTCGCTGACGGACAGCAGCAAAGTGCTGCTGATCCGTCTGTCGGAAACCGTGCAGCTGTTGCTGCTGAGTAGCGTTGGTGCCTCTGCTGAGCATCTGGTCAGTACCCTGTCGCAGTGGCTGGGAGGCAACGTATCAGCGAGCGCTCCGGGCTGGGAATGTGAGTTTGCCATTCATCCCGCTATCGAAGGGCAGTGGCTGGCGCGGCGTGATGCCCCCGGCAGTCAGACCTATACCGTCAGTTTTGTTATCCCCCTTGCTGCACTGGGCGTGGCCGACTGGAGTCTGGCCAGCCCGGCACAGCGGCAACTGGTAGAACAGGCGCTGGGGTTTGTTATTGAACGCCATCAGGCGCTGCGCAGCAGTTTCATTGAGCGTGATGGTCAGGTACTGCAGCGTGTGTGGCCTGTGGCCCAGTTACTGCAGCAGGATGCTAACCGCATTCGTGAGGTCGCCGAGATTATCGAACTGGCCGAGCCGGTGTTTGACCCTGGCGTCCCTCCGCTGATCCGTTTTGGCATGAATGCAAGTCAGCCTGATCTGTTGCTGGTGGTTGCTGATCACCTGATGTTCGATGGCTGGTCGATAGGCATTCTCAAGGCGGAACTGACCGCGCTGCTGAACAGCCAGCCGCTGCCGGAGGCAGGCTCGCTGCAGCAGCTGAGCGGCAATGCGCGCCAGATGTTAAGCGGTGAAACGGGCAGGGAGTTGCAGCAGTACTGGCTGTCAGCCATGCAGACCGTCAGCACGCCCCTGTTCAGTGACCCTGATCTCGTGGCCGGGCAAGCCATCGCCGGTCGACGTCGCCTGCTGGCCTTACCTGAGTCCACACTGAGCGCATTACGCCAGCTGACCCGGGTAGGTGAGGGCGGCACACTGGCCATGGTGTGGAATGCCGTGGTGGTCGCGGCGTTGTCCCGTTACAAGGACAGCGACAGTGGTGTCACGCTTGGCCAACCCTTCTCGGGCAGGACTGCCCGTGAGCAGCAGGGTGTCATCGGCTGCTTCGTCAACGTATTGCCGCTGCGGCTGGCGCATCCGGGGGAGTGGCCCTTTGCGCAGCTGCTTAGCGAAGTGCGTCGTTGCATGAGCGGTGCACTTAATCATCAGCAATACCCTCTGGCGCAGTTGATGATGGCCCTGGCGACCGGGCAGGGCGGGCAGCAGGGGCAAAATGTGTTCGACTGCGTGGCGCAGGTGGAAGAAGCTGAAGCCCTGCCGAAAGAGGCTGATGAGCAGTTTGGTGCCGGCAAGTTTCCGCTGATGCTGGGGCTGCTGCGTTACCGGGAACAGGGGCAGGAGCGGGCCACTATCGCTGCCGAGTTTGACAGTCACCGGTATGGTGAAGCCTGGGTGCAGCGCCTGCTGGAGCAACTGTGCTGCCTGATTGAGGCAGTCGCGGCGGCACCGGAGCAGAAACTTGCCAGCCTGAATGCCCTGCCACTCTCACAGCTACAGCAGTTACAGCAGTTTGCCTCGCTACCGTCACGGTTATATCCCCGTGAGCAGGGATTGGCGTCGTTGCTGCATCAGGCCATGGAGCGCTGGCCGCGGCGTGCGGCGCTGAGTGATGCCTCTCACAGCCTGAACTTTGCAGAGTTGCAGCAGCAGGTTGAGCGCACTGCTGCATTGCTGCAACAACGTGGGGTGCAGCCCGGAGACGTGGTGGCGCTGGCCATGGCCCGCGCACCTCAGGCCATCGTCGCGACACTGGCCATCAACTGGATCGGTGCCGTTTACCTGCCGCTGGACAAGGCCATGTCGGCCTCGGCCGCGCTGCCCTTGTTGCGGCAGGCCGAGTGTCGCCTGCTGCTGGTGGATGAGTCCCGTGTGGCTGCGATGACTGAGCTGGCGGAGCAGCTACCGTTGCTGTTGGTAAACGAGCAGTTGCTGGCTGATCCTGCGGAGCCGGTTAAACCGGTACGCCGCGAAGGTAGTGATGCCGCTTATATTCTCTTTACCTCCGGTTCTACCGGTGAGCCCAAGGGCGTGGTGGTGCCGCAGCGCGCTGTCGCCCGACTGGTGATGAATACCGATTTGCCCGGCATCAGCGAGGCCGATTTTGCCGACGGCGAGGCCATGGCACAGGCAGGTTCGCTGGGCTTTGATGCTGCAACCCTGGAAATCTGGGGTGCATTGCTGAACGGTGGCCGTGTCCATGTGCTCGGCGATGAGACGCTGTTTGATCCCACGGCCTTTGGCGCGTGCCTGAGTCTGCACAACATCCGGGTGATGTGGCTGACCGCCAGCCTGTTCAATCGCATGGCCGATGAGCAGCCGGAGGTATTCCGGCCGCTGCGGGTGCTGATGACCGGTGGCGAAACTCTGAGCCCTGAGCATGTCCGCAAGGTGATGCAAGCGTGCCCGTCACTGCAGCTGCTCAACGGCTATGGCCCGACCGAGAACACCACCTTTACCACTGTGTGGCCGATCAGCCCGGCTGACCTGCAGGCCCATGACATTCCCATTGGTCGCCCGGTAGCGCGTAGCAGTGTGTATGTCCTTGATGAGGCGCAGCAGCCGGTGGCTGTGGGCGTCTGGGGTGAGCTGTATAGCGGTGGCGATGGTCTGGCACTGGGTTATAACGGCCGCGATGACCTGACAGCCGCGGCCTTTGTTGAAGTGGCAGGGTTGAATCCGTCCAGCCTCATGCAGACGGAGCGCTTCTACCGTACCGGTGATCGGGTTCGCTGGGATAGCGAAGGTCGGCTGCATTTCGGTGGGCGCCGTGATGGTCAGGTCAAAATCCGTGGCCATCGTATTGAGCTGAGCGCCATCGAGGCCCAGCTGGCAGCGCTGGATGACATCGGTGATGCCGTGGTCCTGCCTTCGAGCGACCTGGCCAGTGACAGCGGCGGGCGCAGCCTGCTGGCGGTCTGCACGTTGTCGCAGGCGGTGGATGAAGTGCAACTGGCCGCCCGTTGTCAGCAGTGGCGCACGCGTCTGAGCCGTTTGCTGCCGGACTATATGGTGCCGGAGCGCTTCTATCTGGCCACCGCGTTACCACTCAATCGCAACGGTAAAAAAGACCGTCGCCGTGTGCAGGTGGCGCTGCAGGCGGGCGAATACCGGGCCATTCAGCACAGCGTTGAGGTCGGTGCCCGCGCCCAGCCACTGACGGCAGATCCGGCGCTGGCCATGGTCATAAGCTGTTTCGCCCGAATTTTCCCCGAGGATGTCATCACTGCACAGAGTGATTTCTTCCAGCTGGGCGGACACAGCCTGCTGGCCATGCGACTGGCGGCAGAGCTGGAGAGTGCCTCTTCCATTCGCCCCCGACTGGGTGATCTGCTGGATGATCGTACCGTGGCTGCGATGGCTGACCGCCTGCGCCCCTTGCTGCACGATACCCGCGTTCAGCAGCAGCTGATTCCCCGTGCAACCGGCGAAGACTTCCCGCTGTCCAGTGGTCAGCTGCGGCTGTGGTTGCTGCAGCGTATGGCACCGGACAGTGCGGTCTATTCCATTCCGGCGACACTGGAACTGCAGGGGCCACTGAATGCCGATGTGCTGGAGCAGGCGCTGCTCATGCTGGAACAGCGCCAGCACGCGCTGCGTCTGCGACCACGGCGCAGCGAACGGGATGCCGACGGTGTGCGCCAGTATCTGGCGGAGGCCGGCGGTTTACGTCCGCAGCGTATTGCGCTGGGTGAAGACGAGGCCCGTGCCCGCATTGCCGCCGAGACCCTGCGACCCTTCCAGCTGGAACAGGAAGCGCCGGTACGGGCGCTGCTGATACAGCTGTCAGCAGAGCGTCACTGGCTGCATCTGAATTTCCATCACAGCGTCTGTGATGGCTGGTCAGTGGCTATTCTGCTGCGTGAGTTGCTGGCCTGTTATCAGGCCGCACTGGCTGGCAACAGCCCCGAGCTCCCTGAACTGCCACGCCACTATGAAGATTTTGCCAGCTGGCAGCGCCAGTGGTTGCGCAGTGACGAGGGGCAGGCCTGCCGTGAGCGCTGGCGTGAACGTCTGACGCCGCAACCTGAACCTCTTAACCTGCCGCTGGACCGCCAGCGCCCGTTACAGCGCCATTTCCGGGGGGCATTCATGGACTGGCAATGCCCGCCAGCGTTGTCGGCTGCACTGCAGGCCAAGGCTGAACAGGCGGGCAGCACACCGTTTTCCCTGCTGGCGGCGATCATGCAGGTCCTGCTGTATCGCCACACCCAGCAGACCGATCTGGCGCTGGGCATGCTGGTGGCCGGGCGAGACCGTGCCGAGCTGGCTGAGCAGGTGGGCTTCTTCGTCAATACGCTGGTACTGCGTCAGCAGCTGCAGCCGCAGCAGAGTTTCGACAGCCACTGGCAACAGACCCGTGACACCATCCTGCAGGCTATTGCTGATCAGCAGTTGCCGTTCGAGGAAATGGTACGGGTGGCTGGCGCAGGGCGGGATCAGCAGCGTAATCCGCTGTTTGACGTCTTGCTGGCCTGGCAGGAGGGCACGCCCACTCTGCCTGCCTTGCCCGGTTTGCAGCTGGCGTTGGTGGAAACCCACTTTCCCTTTGCCAAGTTCGATCTGGCGTTCTATTTCTGGCAGTCGCAGCAACACGGCGGTCTTTGTGGGCAAGTGGAGTTTGATACTGACCTGTTTGACCCCGCCACCATTGAACTGCTGCTGGCCCGCCTGACCTGTCTGGCCGAGGCGGTTGTGGCGGAACAGCACCCTGACAGCCTGAGCCAGCTGCCGGTGATCCCGGTTGCGGAACAGGCGCTGCTGAGCCGCTTTAACGCCACCGAGACGGCGCTGCCGACCGAGTTGACGCTGGCGCAGTTGCTGCAACAGCAGGTACTGAGCACGCCAGAACAGCTGGCGGTCGTCGGTGAGCAGGGCCAGCGCCTGAGCTTCAGCGAGTTTGCTGCCCGTGCCCTGGGCGTCGCTCAGCAATTGCAGCGCGCCGGTGTACAGCCGGGGCAAACCGTAGCCCTGTGCATCAGTCGTTCTGTCGATATGCTGGTCGCCATTCACGGCATCCTGCTGGCGGGAGCTTGTTATTCTCCCCTTGATCCTCAGCATCCGCCGCAGCGTCGGGCCGATATGCTGGAAGACCTGAGTGTGGCAGGCACGCAGACACGGGTGCTGACCAGTCAGGCCCATCAGGCGCTGTTTGCAGACCATGCCGTAACCACGCTGCTGGTAGAGCAGATGGGCCCGGCAGACTGGTCAGACGTGACCCTGCCGGAGGATGCCCGTCAGCTGGCGTATGTGCTCTTTACCTCTGGCTCGACCGGTCGGCCCAAGGCTGCTGCCATTGAGCAGCACTCGGTGGTCAACCGCATTCTGTGGATGCAGTCGCAGTTCCCGCTGGGCGCAGGCGATGTGATCCTGCAAAAAACGCCGATTACCTTTGATGTCTCAGTATGGGAGCTGTTCTGGTGGTCGTGGACCGGTGCGGCGGTTGCCCTGCTGCCGGTGGATGGTGAGAAAGACCCGCAGCTGCTGGCACTGGCCATTGAGCAGCAGCAGGTGACGGTGATGCACTTTGTGCCGTCGATGCTGGCCAGCTTCCTCACTGCGCTGGAAGACGGCAAGATTGCCGTCGAGCGCCTGCGCTCACTCAAATATGTTTTTGCCAGTGGCGAGGCGCTGGATCTGGCGCTGGTGGAGCGTTTCAATCGCCTGCTGCATGGGGCAGTTGGTGCCGAGCTGCACAACCTTTACGGGCCTACCGAAGCCACGGTCGATGTCACCTGGCAGCCCTGTTCTCCGTGGCAGGGCGGCGACAGCGTGCCTATCGGTAAGCCTATCGCCAACACCCGCGTGCTGATTCTCGATAGCCAGCAGCAGCCGCTGCCCATCGGTGTGGCCGGTGAGCTGATACTGGCCGGGCCACAGGTGGCGCGGGGTTATCTCAATCGCCCTGAGCTGACGGCGGAACGTTTCCCCGCTGATCCGCAGGTTGCTGATGGCCGCTGGTATCGCACCGGTGATCTGGGGCGCTGGCGCCGTGATGGCAGTATCGACTATCTGGGCCGTATTGATCATCAGGTCAAGGTGCGCGGTTTTCGTATCGAGTGCGGTGAGATCGAAGCAGTACTGGAGGCGCATCCTCTGGTGGAACGTGCTCTGGTGGTGCCTGCCCGAGTAGCCGGGCTGACCGAGCTGCACGCCTATATTCTGCCTGCCAGCGCCAATACAAGCGTGGCAGCCGACAGCGTACTGACCAGTGCCGAACTGCGTCAGTGCCTGCGTCTGCAGGTGCCGGAATACATGCTCCCGGCACGCTTCTTCCAGCTGGCGCATCTGCCGATGACCAGCAGCGGCAAGGTTGACCGCAAGGCGCTGACGGGGACGCCACTGGATCAGCGGGCACCTGCTGGTGCTTCTGCATCCCAGCCACAGAGCGACACCGTTGCCGGGCTGGAGCAGGAGCTGCTGGCCCTCTGGCAGGCTATTCTGCCGGAGGCGCATTTCAGCAAGGATGACGGCTTCTTCGATGCCGGTGGCAACTCGCTGCTGCTGCTGCGTCTGTATGACCGCCTGCAGCAGCGCTGGCCTGATCTGTTCACCGTAGCTGACCTGTTCAGCCACAGTACCGTGGCGGCGCAGGCACGCTGGCTGGCGGGAGAGGGCGCGCAGGCGACGGTTGCTTCTTCCTCCCCGGCGCAGCAGGCACCGAACGAGCCCATAGCCATTATCGGTATGGCGGTGCAGGTGGCTGATGCCGAGACACCGCAGCAGCTATGGCAGTTGCTGGCTGAAGGCGCAGATCAGGTGCGGCCTCTGCCTGCTGGCCGTGAGCAGCTGGCCCGTGAACTGTCGCAAGCACTGGGGCGCACTGCACCACGGCAATTCCGTCAGGCGGCCTATCGTGACGAGCTGTACGGCTTTGAGCCGCGACGCTTCCGCATGGCACCGGCTGATGCCGCGCTGATCGACCCGGAGCAGCGGCTGTTTCTGGAAACGGCACAGATGGCGCTGGAGGATGCCGGTTACGGTGGACAGGCGCTGCGCGGGGATGCCGTAGGCGTGTTCGTCGGTGGTGGCAGCAACATGCTGCACCGACTGGCGCTGGAACAGGCCGACCTTCAGCGTGCAGAGCAGATTTTTGCTCTCAATGTGCCCTCCAACATTGCCACCCGTCTGTCGTTCCTCAACGACTGGCATGGCCCGGCGGCCTTGCTGGATACCGCCTGTTCGTCATCGCTGGTAGCTGTCCATCAGGCCTGCACCGAGCTGCGAAATGGCCACTGTAAGGTGGCACTGGCGGGGGCGGCCAAACTGATTCCGCTGCCGTCTGATGCGGCGGCGGGCTTCACTATCGATTCTTCCACTGCACGTACCCGCGCCTTTGCCGAAGGGGCCGATGGCACCGGCATGGGTGAGGGCAGTGTGGTGTTTCTGCTCAAGACCCTGAGTGCTGCTGAGGCCGATGGCGATGCGATCCATGCGGTTATTCGTGGTTCGGCTGTCAATCAGGACGGTGCCTCCAGCAGTGCTGCGGCGCCCAATCCGCTGGCGCAGGCCAGGGTGATTCAGGCTGCTGCCACGGCCGCTCAGCTGCCGCTGCACAGCCTGTCCTATATCGAGGCCCACGGTACCGGTACCGCACTGGGTGACCCTATCGAAATCAGCGGTCTGACTCAGGCTTTTGCTGCCAGAGAAAACCGCACTGATGCAGAACAGCCAAAGGCGCTGATCGGTTCGGTAAAAGGCAACTTCGGCCATCTCGACCATGCCGCCGGGGGGCTGGGCCTGCTCAAAGCGGTACTGTGCCTGCAATACGATCAGGCACCGCCGCAACCGTTCTTCACTAAGCCTAATCCGGCCATTGATTTTGATCAGGCGCCGGTGCAGGTAGCGGCGCAGTTGCAACCCTTACCTGTACGTGGCAACCCACGCCGGGCAGGGGTCAGTTCGTTCGGATTGAGCGGTATCAACGCTCATATCGTGGTTGAGGCTGCACCTGTCGCGACGGCTCAAACGGCTCTGCCGCAGGGCTGGTCCATTGTGGCCTTGTCGGCGGGCAGCAAGGTGGCCTTGCTGAGCTATGCACAGACGCTACTGGGCTGGCTGGCCGAGCGTGAAGCCGGGCAGGCCGGAGCGCAGCTGCTGCCTAATATGGCCATGACTCTGTGTCGTGGGCGTGCCGTCATGAGCTGGCGTTTTGCTGTGGCGGTCAGTGACCGGCAGCAACTGATGCTGGCCCTGATGCAGCTGCTGGCGGGGGATGACCGTGCCGTAGCAGAAGTTGCTGCCCGGCGTGGGGCATTGTCACCTGCGTTAGCTCCGGCAGCGGCCTGGCATGCCGAACAGGCAGACGCCGAGGCGGCCTGTCAGGGCTGGCTGAGCGGTGGCGAACTGGTCTGGCCTGAGCATCTGCCGGCTCGCCGTTGTCATCTGCCTTTTGTGCCTTTCAGCCGTCAGCAGTGCAAACCTGCGCTGGCCAAAGGTACGCCGTCGTTTCATCAGCCCTGGTTTAGCGGCCCCACCGCGACCGCCGATGCCCAGGTGTTTACGCTGCAGTTGCAAGACCCAGCCTGCTGGCCTGCGGCCGAGCATCGCCTCAATGGCAAAGCCACACTGGTGGGCATGGCCCTGCCCGGTCTGGTCGCCGAGGCAGTGCGCCAGCTGGGCCAGTCCCCTGAAGGGCTGACGCTGACCGGGTTACGCTGGTTGCGCCCGCTGCAGGCCGGTCAGGGACAGGTCAGCCTGTTGCTGCATGATGATGGCCGTCTGCAGCTGGGGCAGCGTAACAGCCACGGCCGCTGGCTGCTGTCCGCCGAAGGACACTGGTCTGTGCAGCCTGTGGTGTCGGAGCAGTGGGATCTCACCGCACTGCGGGAGCGTTTCAGTCAGCACCAGCCGATTCCTTCTTTCAGCACTGATCACGGAATTTTGCAGGTCAGTGAGCGCTGGGATTGTCATCGTGCCTTCTGGGCTGACCCGCACAGCGGCGAAGGTCTGGCGTTGTTGGGGCTGGCCAGCGGTTATGAGGCTGATCTGCAGCAGCTGGCACTGCACCCGGCACTGCTGGATGTTGCTGCCAGTCTGGGGATAACGCAGGGGAACAGTGTGCTGTCTGGCTGTGAGTCATTGCAGCTACTGAGCGCCTTGCCTGCTGAGGTGCTGGCCATTGGTCGTCGCCACAGCGCAGAGCCGGGCGCGCTGGTGGACATCAGCCTGATCAACCCCTCAAGCGGTGAGCTGTGCTTGCGGATGAGCGGGTTGCGTTTCGCCCAGCTGGGGCAAGCCGAAGACGCCTTGCCTGCCATTTTGCTGCCTCGCTGGCAGGCGGTGGAGCAGACTGTGGATCTGCGCTGGCCCGCCGGTACGCTGCTGATTACGGATGAGCGCAGCGTCGATGTCTGGCCCTTTGTTCGTTATCTGCCTGCGCAGGTAAAACGCTGTGCGCTAAACAGCCTCAGCCGTGATGATGTACAGCAGGCACAGCATGTGCTGCTGGCATTGTCTGCCGACAGGCAGCTGGCCGAGCGTACCGGGCAGGCGTTGCAAACCCTGCTGCGCGGCGTCCGGCAACCCTGCCGGGTGCTGGTGCTGGGCAGTGGTGCCTATCGTCTGGATGATCACGACCCCTTGGATGTACAGCCTGATGCCGCACTGGCTGCCGGTGTCTGTCTGGCGGCCGGTAAGGAAGAAGCCCTGCTGGAAGTAGGCTATCTGGATATTGCCGCCGAAGAGGCCATGATCGGCGCGGCGGCACTGCTCAATCAGTCTGATCGACTGGCGGATGTCAGCCTGTGGCGCTGTGGTCAGGTTTATCGAAGAGACGTGCAGGCAGCCGAGGTTCCTGCCACAAGCATGTCAGCACGAAACTGGCCGGAGCAGGGTGTGTGTGTGGTGAGCGGTGGTCTGGGTGGCTTTGCTCTGGCTCTGGCACCGACTTTCAGCGCGCAGGGCAAGGTGAAGCTGGCCCTGCTCAGTCGTCGTAGCGAAACAGAGCTGGAGCCGCAAGCTCAGGCACAACTGGCCGCCCTGCGTCAGCAAGGCGTGTCACTGCAACTGTACCGCTGCGACGTCAGCGACTATCAACAGCTGGCCGATACCCTGCAGCAGATACGCAGTCAGCTGGGTGCCATTACCGCAGTGGTGCATACCGCCGGAGCCGCCGATGGTGGCTTCCTGGCCAAGCGCAGTCTGGCTGGTTTTGCGCCGGTACTGGCGGCCAAAGTAGAGGGTGCACGCCATCTGGATGCCCTGACACGGGATGATCCGCTGACGGCCTTTGTACTGTTTGGCAGTCTGACGGCGGTGCTGGGGGCGCCGGGGCAGAGTGCCTACGCCGCAGCCAACGCCTGGCTGGACAGCTTTGCTGTCTGGCGCCGTGCCGCTGGCAAGCCGGCACTGAGTATCGACTGGTGCGCACTGGCTGAACAGGGCATGGCGGCACGCTTCAACGTGCCTCTGCAGAAAGGGGCATTTATCACCCCTGCACAGGCGCCCATCCTCTGGCAACGGGCACTGGCGGCCGGACAACCACAAGTCGTGGTGCTTGACCCGGCGTTGCTGACGCAAACACAGCCGCAGAGCCACGCTCAGCCCGTGCCGTCATCGGTAGCCAAAGCCGCTGCAGTACCCGAGGCTGACGTCGTGCAGAAGGCCGTCGCAGCAGTAGCACCTGATGCTGTGGATCTAAGCCAGACCCTGTGCGCCATCTTTGCCGGGGTGCTGGGGTATGAGCAGATCAGTATTGACGATGATTTCTATGCGCTGGGCGGGGATTCCATCACCGGCATGCAGATTGTCGAACGGGTCAGCAGGCAAACCGGACTGCAACTGAGTCTGGCTGATTTGCTGGAGCTGGCTTCGGTGCAGAACATCGTCGCCAGTCTGCCTGCTGCTTCCATAACATCTGAGCCACTCCCTCTATCCACGCAGCCTGCAACGCTGGCATTACGGCCTGAGCATTCGACACAAATAACTGTAGCCAATGGTGGCGCACCGTCACCGACCGATATGACCACCACGCTCAGTGCCATTTTTGCTGAGGTGCTGGGCTATGAGCAGGTCAGTGTCGATGATGATTTCTATGCGCTGGGCGGTGACTCCATTACCGGTATGCAGATTGTCGAGAAGATCAGCCAGCGCACCGGACAGCAGCTGAGTCTGGCGGATCTGCTGGAGCTGGCAACCGTCGGGGCACTGGTGCAGAAACTGGCTGGTGATACCGAAGGTGGAGATAGCCGAGCGCAAGCGGATTTGGTTGATACTGATGACAGCGAACAGACGGCGGCAGCTGACCTGAGTGAAGGCGAACGTTTTGCCGGGTACTATCCGCTGAGCTGGGATCAGCTGGCGGTGTTGCATGCCGAACAGGCCGGGGACATGGGTACCGCCTTCAACCTGCCTCACGTGATCAGCCTCAGTGATGAGGTTGAACTTGATCGCCTGCAACGTGCCATTGTGCAACTGACGGCACGACAGCCGTTGCTCCGTACCTGTCTGGTGTCAGCGCAGGCTGAGGTGCAGCGGGATGACGGCCACGGCAGTGTGGGCCGCGGACAGCCTCAGGCGGACGTGGTGGCAGCTGAATTGCCTCATGCCAGCCCGTCGGCTCTGCAGTCCGAGTGGCTGCAGCAGGTGTTGCCCCTTTCAGCGGCCATGCCGCAGCTGACCGTGGAGCAGGTCGCTGATGAACAGGCTCTACAGCAGAGAATCCGGGCATTGCTGCAGCCTTTCGATCTGCAGCAGGGCGTACCGGTGTGCTGGAAAGTGCTGGAAGATGGCCAGCAGCGCGTGCTGTTCTTTGATATTCACCACAGTCTGGCCGACGGCAGCAGTATTGAAATGCTGCTGGCGGAGCTGGGGGCGCTGTATCAGGGGCAGTCGCTGCCTGCACCGCGGGGCTATCTCCATGATTACGCCCTGCAATGCCAGCGTGAGCTGGAGCAGGGGGTAGACCGGCTGCAGCAGTCACGCGATTACTGGCTGGGGCAGTATCAGGGACCATTACCCCTGCTGGACCTGCCGGCTGACCGGCGCCGCCCTCCGCAGCACAGCTACCACGGTGGTATGAGTGGCTTTAACCTGCCACCGGCGCTGGTGCGCGAGGCCCGTACATTCGCTGCACAGCAGCGGGTCACCATGTTCAGTCTGGTGTTATCTGCCTGGGCACTGCTGCTGCAACGTCTGGCCGGTGTGCAGGAAGTGGTGATGGCGGTGCCGGTCGATTCCCGTGATGCCAATGGCTTTATCGGGGTACCGGGGATGATGGTGTCACTGCTGCCGCTGCGTCTGCAGGTGGCAGAGCAAGCACGGGTCAGCGAGTTGCTGGCCCATGTTCACCAGCAGCACCGTCAGGCCATGCGCCACCGGGCGTACAGTCTGGGGCAATTGCTGGAGGAGCTGGCACCCCCAGCGGCACCGGAGCGGACGCTGCTGTCTGAGGTGTCACTGTCTTACATGAACTTCGCCAGTGCCGGCCAGCTCAGTGGTCAGGCGCAAGACGGGCAGACTCCGGCATTTCAGGTTCGCGGTCTGGAGCGTCGCCACTGCAAGAATGATCTGTCGATCTTTGTCCGCGATCAGGCCGAGGGGATCAGCGTCGTGCTGGACTACTATGCCGATCTGTTTGACGAAGAGCGTATGCAGCGGCTGGGTGAGCAGTTCTGTGAAGTGTTGCTGCAGATGGTCGGTCATGGTGATGCACCTCTGTCGGGTTTGCCTTTGCTGCCTGCTGCAGAGCGGCAGTTGCTGGCAGATTTCGAGCAGGGTGAACAACCGCCACTGCCCCTGGGGCAGGGGCTGTTTGGCCTGTTTGCTCAGGCGGTACAGCATTATGGTACGCAGCCGGCTGTTAGTGATGAGTCCTTAAGCCTGAGTTACGCCGAACTGCAACAGCAGGTGCTGTTACTGGCCGCTACTCTGCAGCGTGAAGGTGTACAGCCGGGAGACTGGGTGGCGTTGCATTGTCAGCGTGGCGTGCCTGCCATTGTGGCGGTGCTGGCGATTGTGGCTCTGGGGGCTGCCTACGTGCCCCTTGATCCGGCGTTCCCGGCGGCGCGAAACCGGCTGATTCTGCAGGACAGCGGCTGCCGGGTGGCACTGGTCGACCAGCAGGGGGCCGAAGCCCTGGCTGATCAGCCCGTCACCCTGCTATGCATGACCTCAGCGGGCAAAGAGGAGCTGGGTCTGGTGACCGGCCAGCTGCTGCGCGTCGAGTCAGGAACGGCCAGCGCACTGCTGCCCGTCACTGAACTGCGGTTGCCGCAGCCGGATGACGTGGACAACCTGCCGGTGTATCTGATGTACACCTCCGGGTCCACCGGTGTGCCCAAGGGCGTGGTCATTACCCAGCAGGCGGTAGTGCGTCTGTTACATGGGGGGGAGGCGCTGCAGCCCCGTGCGGGCGAGCGGGTCGGGCAGGCCGGGCCGCTGGCCTTTGATGCTTCGACCTTTGAAATCTGGAATACCCTGCTGCGTGGTGCGCACCTGTGCATCATCGACTATCCGCTGCTGCTGGACCCCGGTACTTTGGGGCAGGCGCTGCAACACTGGCAGATTGAGCGAATGTTCATGACCGTCAGCCTGTTCAATCGTCAGGTAGACCACGACCCTGCCAGTTTCCGTACCCTGCGTACGCTGCTGGTGGGTGGTGAGGCGCTCAGTCTGCCTCATATCCGGCGCCTGCTGCTGGCCTGCCCGCAGGTGCAGTGCTGGAACGGCTACGGCCCCACTGAATGCACCACCTTTGCCACCCTCTATCCCATCACCCGTCAGCAGCTGGCTGGGCAGGAAGGCGGCCTGCCTATCGGCCGGCCCCTGGCTCACACGCAGGCCGTCATCCTCGACGGTCTGGGCCAGCGTGCAGCCATCGGCGTCTGGGGCGAACTGTATCTGGGCGGGCTCGGTCTGGCGCGCGAATACTGGCAGCAGCCTGAGCGCACCGCCGAACGCTTTGTCAGTGATCCTGAGCAGCCGTCACAGCGACTGTACCGCACGGGTGACCGGGCGCGCTGGCGCAGTGATGGCCAGATCGAGTTTGGCGGGCGCAATGACAGCCAGATCAAGCTGCGCGGTCTGCGCATTGAGCTGGAAGAAATCGAACAGGTGCTGGCTGATGCGCCGGGTGTCGCCAGTGTGGCGGTGCTCTGTCATGAGCAAAGCCTGCTGGCTTTCATTACGCCCAGTGAACAGGCTCAGCCTCTGCAGGCTGCCAGTCTGCGCGCCTGGCTGGGGCAGCGGCTACCTGCATTCATGCTGCCGTCACGCTGGTGGCAGTTGTCAGCCTTGCCGCTGACCGCTAACGGCAAGACTGACAGCCGCACGCTGCTGAGCTGGCTGGAGCAGCCTGAGCGACTGACCGAATTGCCGCTGGGCAGCCAGCGTGCGGGTGCTGATGATCAGAGTGAGATGCGCTTGAGTGACGCCGAGCGTCTGGTAGCGGAGGTGTTCAGTGAAGTGTTTGGTCAGCTGGTGGAAGATCCGGCGACCAGCTTTATTGATCTGGGCGGTCACAGTCTGCTGGCTATCCGGGTGGTCAATCGTCTGGCGCAGCGTTGCGGCGTGCGCCTGCCCATGGCCGTGTTCTTTGCTGACCCCAGTGTGGCAGGGCTTGCTCATGCGCTGGAATTGCAGGCCGGTGTGGAGCAGGGCTGCGGGCAGGAGGGCGCCGAGGAAGCGATTCCCTGCGTGGCCCGTGCGGAACTGTACCCTGCCAGCCATGCACAGCGCCGCCTGTATCTGCTGCAACAGATGGACCCCAGCGGCAGTGCCTACAACATGGTGTTTGCCTTCAACGTCAGTGCCGAGTTGCAGCCCGAGCTGTTGCAGCAGGCGCTGCAGGCGCTGGCCTGGCGTCATGAACCGCTGCGTACTGCTTTTGTCGAGCAGGATGATGGGCAGATCATGCAGCGTATTACCGAGGCTGTGCCGCACGTGCAGCTGGATGATGTCAGTCGTCATCCTGCCGCCAGAGCAGAAGCCCTGCGTCTGGCCCGGCAGGAGGCTGCGACAGGCTTTGATCTGACTGAGCCGCCGCTGATTCGGGCACGGGTGATCCGGGTCTCCGCCAGCGAGGCGCTGCTGCTGGTGGTGCTGCATCACATCGTCGGTGATGGCTGGTCATCCCGCATTCTGGTCAGGGAGCTGGGCGAGCTGTATCGGGCGGCACAAAGCCGCAGTGAGCCGCAGCTGCCGCCTCTCCCCATCCACTACAAGGATTACGCCGCCTGGCAGGCCAGCAGACAATGGCAACAGGCGGCTGAGTACTGGGGCGAAGCGCTGCGGGGGGCACCGGAACAGATAGCGCTGCCTGCTGACCGGCCTGCACCGGCAGTACAGTCCTTCCGTGGTGCCTGTGTGCAAACCCTGCTGCCGCAGGGCGTGGCCTCCGGATTGCGGTTGATGGCCGAGCGCTTGCAGGTCTCCGTGTCGGCGGTGGGCATGGCGCTGTTCGCCTCAGTGCTCTATCGTCTGACGCGGCAGGACGATCTGGTGATCGGCATGGGCGTTGCGGGACGTGACCGGCTGGAAACAGAGGGGCTGATCGGCTTCTTCGTCAATGTGCTGCCCATTCGTCTGCAACTGACGGCTGATACCGAGCTGGAACCGCTGATTGTGGCGGCACGGCAGCGGATGGTCGAAGCCCTTGACCGGCGTGACTATCCCTTTGATGAACTGGTGCGTGGTTTGGGGCGGCAACGCCAGTCCAACCGTCAGCCACTGGTCAATGTGGTGTTTGAGTACCAGCAGTTTGGTGCACTGGCGGCAGATAATGTGGCAGGTTTGCCGCTGCTGCCAGCCGGTCAGCCGGGCATGCTGGAGGACGATATTCGTCAGATTCTGGCACAGACCACCGCCAAGCATGATCTGCTGCTGTTCTATGCGGAGGAGCCGCAGGCCGATGGCTGTGATCAGGTGCGGCTGACGCTGGAATACGACACCGATCTGTTTGATGCGGCGACTGCCGAGCGCTGGTTGAGTTTCTATGTACGTTTTGCGGGGGCTGCCGCGGCCCATGAAATGGCGCAGCGGCAGGATGGGCAGGCCTGACGTGTTAACGTTGCAGGCTTGCCACAAGGCATTGATACGACAGGTAAGTAAGTCACTCCGGGCACGGTGGGAAGCCATCCACCTGCCCGGTACGAAGGCCAAAAGGATTACCGATGAAGATTGCTGATTTTCTGTTTGACGACCCCATAGCGCCTGCGCCGTTAACACCTGCCAGCTCGTCTCTGGAGTGGTCGGCGTCGTCGATCATCGACCGCTTCAGTGCCATGGTTAAGCGTCATCCTGAGCGTGTTGCTGTCGCCGATGGCAGTGCTCAGGTCAGTTATGCCGAGCTGGATCGTGAAGTCAGCCGTATTGCTGACTTTATTCTGCATCTGCCGCTGGCACCGGAAACCCCCGTCGGGGTGATGACCGGCCGCAGCTGGCGGTTCGTGGCCGCCGCACTGGGTATTCTGCGCGCCGGTTGTGCCTGGGTGCCGCTGGATCCGGGCGTCCCCTTGCTGCGTCGTCAGCGTCAGATCGAGCAGGCTGATATACCGCTGGTGATTGCCGACAGTGCGCAGATAGCCGACCTGCATCAGCTGCAGTGGCGCTGTGCCAGCCTGCAGCACGTACTCTGCGTCGATAGCGAAGACATTGATGACCTCAGCGAGGTACACGGGTCGCTGATGTCGACCGAACTTTGGGATCATCTGGCCGGTGACAGGGCCGACGATGTCGAGGCCGGAGGCTGGAAGAGTGCCTTTACCGGTCGCCCCATCAGTGCAGAGGCGATGGCGGCGTTTGGTCGCAATGCACATGACAAAGTGGCGGCATTGCTGCAGCGGATGGGCATTGTCGCAGGTGAGGCGCGCATTCTGGAGATTGGCTGCGCCTCCGGTTTTACCATGCGCCATGTGGCGCCGCTGGCCGGTCAGTATGTGGCCAGTGACCTTTCACGGCGCAATGTCGAGCGGGTCGAAGCCGCCGCCAAACAGCTGGGGCTGACGCAGGTGACGGGTAAGCAGCTGGCGGCCCATGATGTCGACATCTTCGCTGCAGGCTCCTTCGATATCGTCATCCTTAACAGCGTGGTAGAGAACTTCCCGGGTTTTGGCTATCTGCGTCAGGTGCTCAGCAAGGTGCAGGGGCTGCTGGCGCAGGGCGGGGCGATCTATCTCGGCAACCTGTGGAATCTGCAGCGGCGTGAGCAGTATCTGGCTGATCTGGCCCGGTTTGCCCGTGAGCATGTGGGTTCCGGTATGCAGACCCGGCTGGATTTCATCGAGGATCTGTTTGTCCCCGCTGAGTTTGTGCAGGACTGGGCACAGGAGCGCGGCCTGTGCTGTGAAGTCAGCGCCATTGATGCTCCCGGTTTTGACCCTGCACCCTATACCTTTGATGCGCTGCTGCTGCCTAATCATGGCCGTCAGATCGTGGATGAAAAGGCTACGGTTCTGCATCGCTACCGTCATGACCGCCGCGCGCTGATCAGCACCGCGGCCCCCGAACAGGGCTGGCCAGCAGTGAATGGTGAGCATCTGGCCTATGTACTGTTTACCAGCGGCACCACCGGTCAGCCCAAGGGCGTCATGATCAATCAGGGCTCCGTGGTCAGTCTGGCCCACGCGGTCAACGCCATCCAGCTGAACTCCCCCTGGGATAATGCCGATGTGCAGCCTGCCCGGCAGGTGTCCTGCTGCGCACCGCTGGTGTTTGATGCCTCGGTGGTACAGATATTCTCCACGCTGCTTGGCGGCCATACCCTGCATCTGCCCGATGAAGAGAGCCGGCGTGAGCCTGAAGCCCTGCATCGCTTTATCGTTCAGCGTCAGCTGGACCTGATTGATGCCACGCCGAGCATGTTTGGCCTGCTGCTGGATTACTGGGAGGCCACTGATAGCGGCCTGAGCCGTCGCCAGCACTCCACAGGTCAGGGCATGGCACGCACCTTTATTCTCGGCGGTGAAGTGTTCGGCGCTGAACTGGCCCGACGTTTCTATGGGTTTGAACATCATGCCGATGATCGTCTGATCAATGCCTATGGCCCGACCGAATGCTGTGTCTCGGCCTGTCAGCACATCATGACCGCACGCAACTGGCAGGAGACCCTGCCACCTCCCATCGGCGCCGCCATTCCGGGTGTCAGCATCCGCCTTTGTGATGACAGTGGGCGGGCAGTCCCCGTGGGCGTAGTGGGCGAAATCCAGATCGGTGGTGCCGGTGTCGGGCGTGGTTATCTGCATGATGATCAGCTCACGGCTGACCGCTTCCTGCGTGATGAGCTGGGCCAGCACTGGTATCGCACCGGTGATCTGGGCCGCTGGCTGGGTAACGGCTTGCTGCATTACGTTGGTCGTGAGGACGGACAGGTCAAGATACGCGGCAATCGCATTGAGCTGAGCGATATTGAAGCGGCGCTGCACAGCTACCCTTATGTGCGCCGGGCGGCGGTGGTGGCCAGAGCGCCGGAGTCATGTAACGGTCAGCAGGACAGCAGCGCCGACAGGACGCTGGTGGCCTATATCATTCCCCATGAAGGTTTTGATGCTGCTGCCTGCCGGGCGTACCTCGACGGCTGCCTGCCCACCTATATGCTGCCTTCATGGCTGCTGACGGTGCAGGAGCTGC
Organism: Pokkaliibacter sp. MBI-7; assembly: GCF_029846635.1. Taxonomy (NCBI): domain Bacteria; kingdom Pseudomonadati; phylum Pseudomonadota; class Gammaproteobacteria; order Oceanospirillales; family Balneatrichaceae; genus Pokkaliibacter; species Pokkaliibacter sp. MBI-7. Next base: position 116,880 of record NZ_JARVTG010000002.1, read on the forward strand.
CGCTGACAGGGAACGACAAACTGGATCTGAGCAAACTGCCTTCACCCTTTGACAGCGATATTCGTCAGGCGCAGGTGCAGCAGCCATTGACTACCGCGACCGAGAAGACGGTGGCGGTGCTGATGGGCAAAGTACTGGAGCAGGTGATTGAGGATGCGCAGGCCGACTTTTTCGCACTCGGTGGCCACAGTGTGCTGGCGGTGCGCTTTCTCGGCGCTCTCAAGCGTGAGTTTGATATCAAGCTGCCATTGGCTGATCTGTTTGTCTGTTCCAGTGTCGCGGCACTGGCGCAGCGTATCGAGCAGCGCCATCAGCAGGCCCATCGCCGTTCACCGCTGGTGGCAGTGAATGTGGAGGGCTCGCAGGTACCGCTGGTGTGCTTCCATCCGGTGGGCGGCAACGTGCTGTGCTATCAGGCACTGGCCGAAGAGCTGGGGCCTGATCAGCCGGTGTACATGGTGGAGGCGCAGGGGCTGGAAGAAGGAATGCCACCGTTGCCTACCGTGGAGGATATGGTGGCTGCCTATCTGCCCGCTATCCGTGAGGCGCTGCCGCAAGGCCCCATTCGTCTGGCGGGCTGGAGTTTTGGCGGCTTGCTGGCTGTGGAAGCGGCCTATCGGCTGCGGCGTATGGGCGTGGATGTGCGTGAGCTGATGCTGTTTGACGCTATCGCCGTGCCGGACGGGGTAAGAACCCTGCTGCGCAAGGATGAGGCGGACTATCTGGCCGATCTGTTTGAAGAGCTGGGGCTGGTCGATGCGGAAACCCTGCGGCCACTGACACCGGAGCAGCGTCTTGACCTGCTGGTTGAGCGTGGCAAGGGTTCCAATATGCTGCCGGACAATGCCGATCGTGAATCCATGCGACGGTTGCTGGCAGTGTTCCAGAACAATGCGCTGGCGGCGGTACGTTATAAAGCTCCGGCACTGGATGAGCTGGACATTTTGCTGGTCAAGCCGAAAGAGCTGACACGCATGTCGCCGCATCTGCCCGGTGATGACTACAACGGCTGGCGGCAGGTGACGCAGGGACAGGTGCATCTGTGCTGGATGGAAGGCACCCACGGGCAGATGCTGGTGCGGCCCTTTATCAGCCAGCTGGCCGGACACGTGCGTGACTACTGCCAGATTCAGTATCGCAAGCGTGCCGCGGTGGCGTGAGGTTCAGCTTGCTGAGCCTGTTCACCGGGGATGTTCCAGCAGCGTGATCCGCTGCTGGAACGTATTCGCGCTCTGCTGCACCCCGGTGATACGGTGTTGCAAAAGCCTCCGGAGGTTATGTTTTCTTATCGGTGGATTTTCTTCCCGCATTTTTATCCATTCGTCATAGGCATTACCGCACAGTGACAATACGGAGTTTATTTTGACAACGGATTTGCCTGTTTCAGCTCCCACACCCTTTGCTGACACTGCCCAGACTTTCACCCTGTTGCCGGGCACTGTCTGGCTGTTGCGGGTGGATGTGGGCGAGGATACTCAGCTGGACGCCGTGACTGGCTGGCTGAAGGTATTGAGCGAAGCTGAATGTCAGCAGGTAGCGCGCCTGAAACGCCCTGCGGACCGGCGCGCCAAGGCCGCTGCTCATGCGCTGAAGCGACTGGCACTGGCTGCCATCCGGCAGTGCTCACCTGAGCAGCTGCATTTTTCAGCGTTACCCTCAGGTAAGCCCTGTCTGGTCGATGGACCGGCATTCAATCTCAGCCATACCCAGGGGCAGGTCGCACTGGCCATTGCCGCCGCAGGCATGGAGGTCGGTGTCGATATCGAGCACCGATTGTACCCCCGTGTGGATCGTGAACTGGCCGTGACCGCCTTCGGTGAACAGGTGGCGGCTACGCTGCCTGATGAGCTGAGTGAACACTTTGCCGAAGCATTCTTTCATCAGTGGACCTGTCGGGAAGCGGTGGCCAAGGCGGACGGGCAGGGGCTGGGTATCGGGCTTGAGCGCATCCAGCTGTATAGCGAAGGTCAGGCGCTTGGCGCTCAGGTCGATCGGCAGCAATGGCGGCTGTACTGTCAGGATGTAAGCCCCTGCCACCGTCTGGCGCTGGCCATCGCTGGCGTTGCAGAGTGCGACGTGAGCGTGGTGACCCTCAGTGCCCGGCAACTCAGCAACTGGTGTGATGATCTGCACTGGCTGTCCGGCGCCAATTTACATTCCTGCCAAAGCCGTTTAAAAACAGTCCATTCTTCCGCCCACTCATTCTTCTGCCAAGGACGTCTGCCAGCCTTATGAAAGTGCTTGAATTACTGGCTACCCAGCAAGGGACGCCACGGATCCGTCTGCTAGGCAGTGCCTTTGTCGCCGGGGTCGGCAGTGTAGTGTTGCTGGCGCTGGTCAACATCGCTGCCGAGCATATCGCCCGCTCCGGCTATGATCAGGTCGACTGGCCGCTGGCGATTGCGTTTGCCCTGACTGCCGCTGCGTTCTTTGGTGGTGAGTTTTATCTGGTGGCCCGACTCGGCGCGGATATGGAGACAGTGATCGACCTGTTCCGGGTGCGCTTGCTTAACCGCATTCGCCGGGCCGATTACGCCCAGATGGAGCGGGTAGGGCAGGAGACACTGTTTGAAAGTATTACCCAGACGACCCAGACCCTGTCGCAGAATACCCAGTATCTGGCGCAGGCCCTGCGCTCGGCCATTCTGACGGTATCGGTGTTGATCTACATCCTGTGGCTGTCACCGCTGGCATTCTGCATGGTGCTGGCCGTCACACTGGTGGGGGGCTGGCTGTATGCCGGGCTGGGCCAGCGTTTGATGGAGCGCTATCAGCACATGATGGTAGAAGAGGCCAAGCTGTTCGAAGGCATCACCGGGTTGTTTGACGGCATCAAGGAAATTCGCCTGTCCAGCGCGCGCAGTGAGGATTTTGGCCGGGCGTTTACCGAAGTGACGGACCGCGCTACGGCGATCCGTACCGATGTACAGATTCATGGTTTTCAGCAGTTCATCTTTGGTCAGGTTGCTTTCTATACCCTGCTGGCCGTGGTGGTGTTTGTGGTGCCCACCTATGCCGATGACTTTCGCCATGAAGTCGTCAAGGTCACCACGGCCGTGCTGTTCATGATTGGCCCGGTGGGTGTGCTGATTCAGACCATGGCCATTCTGGCGCAGTGCAATGCCGCGGCTGAACGTATGCTGGCGCTGGACCGTCAGCTGGGAGCGATGGCGGATGCGTCGGAAGTGGTGACGCCCCGGCCTCTGCCGCAGACATTCGACACCATTCATTTCAAAGGGCTGGAGTACACCTACCCCGCGCCGGAAGGTGAACAGCCTTTCGCCGTTGGACCGATCCATCTGCAGTTGCGACGTGGTGAAATCGTGTTTGTCACCGGTGGTAATGGCTCCGGTAAGTCCACCTTCATGAAGCTGCTGACTGGCCTCTATACTCCGCACTTTGGCAAGATCAGTGTTGATGGTGAAGAGATCGGGCCTTCGACGCTGAAGGCATGGCGTGGCATGTTTGCCACGGTATTCACCGACTTTCATCTGTTCCAGCGGCTGCACGGTGTGCCTGAGCTGGACTCCGCCGAAGCCCGGCAGCTGCTGCAATGGCTGGAAATCGACAAGGTAACCACCATCGACGGCGATCACTTTGCCCATATCAATCTTTCCACCGGACAGCGCAAGCGGCTGGCGTTACTGGTGGCCCTGCTGGAGAAGCGGCCCATTCTGGTGCTGGATGAATGGGCTGCCGATCAGGACCCGCATTTCCGTCGCTTCTTCTACTACGAGATTCTGCCTGAGTTGAAACGACGCGGGCTGACGGTGATCGCCGTCACCCACGATGACCATTACTTTGATGCAGCCGACCGGCGCGTGCATCTGGAAGAGGGTCAACTGACTGAAATAAAGGCCACACGCCGTAGTGGGGAGGTGGTCTGATGCCGCTGTTACAGTTATTACGCCAGGAAGTGCGCGCCAATCCCCGTTATCTGCTGTTTCTGACCGTCGTTGCGGCGGTGTCCACCACGCTACTGCTGGGCATTATCAACATGGCATCATCGCTGGTGGCCTCCGGTGGCAGCAGCCTGCGACTGGCCTTCATGTTTCTGGTCACGGTAGCCTTGTTTGCGCTGTCGCAGCAAGCGGTGACGGCCATTGTTGCCCGTGAAGTGGAGGCGATGATTGATCGTATGCGGCTGGCGATGGTCAAGGATATTCGCCGCTCCGATATTCAGACCATCGACAGTATTGGGCGTGCGCCGCTGTATGCCGCCCTGACTCAGGATGCTCAGACCATTTCCCGCAGTTTGCCGTTGCTGGTGATCGGCTCGCAGCAGATGGCGATGCTGGTGTTTGTCTGCCTGTATCTGGCCTGGTTGTCGATGACGGCCTTTGTCATGGCGGCAGGCTTTACGTTGTTTGCCATCGGCCTGCATTTGCAGCGCATGACCGCACTGGGGCTGGCGACCCGCGAGGTGATGGCTCAGGAAGGTCAGCTGTTTGGTGGGCTCAGCGGTTTGCTGCGGGGGCTTAAAGAAGTGCGGCTGAATGAGTTGCGGGGCGAGCAGGTGGTCGGTGAGCTGGCAGCGGTGTCGGCCCATGCCCGCGCTGCCAAGACCGCCATCAAGGCGCGCTGGGCGGTAGAGTCGGCTTTGATCCAGCTGGTGTTCTATCTGCTGGTGGGGCTGATGGTGTTTGTGGTGCCGATCTTCACCAGCGAATTTCACCAGAGTGTGGTGCAGGCGACCACGGCCGTACTGTTCCTGATTGGCCCTATCGGCATGATTGCTCAGGCCATTCCGGCAGTGGGCGATGCACAGCACTCATTGCAGGAAATGCAGGGTTTACAGCAGCGCCTGCGGCAGGCACTGGCGGATGGGGTGGACGAATCCGCCGAGCCCCTGTCAGCACCGGTTCAGGACGTGGCACTGGAGGGGATTCGCTATCGTTACCCCAGTGAGCATGGCGACAGCGGTTTTGCAGCAGGCCCGCTCAATGCCCGTTTTCGCTGTGGGCAGATCACCTTTATCACGGGGGGGAATGGCTCGGGCAAATCCACTATGATGCGCCTGCTCACCGGCCTGATGCACCCGCAGCAGGGGGCGTTGCAGGTGAATGGCGAGGCATTGCGACCGGAGCAGATGCAGGCCTGGCGCGATCAGATATCGGCAGTCTTCGCCGACTATTACCTGTTCCGCCGCTTGTATGGCGTGGCACCGGAAGCGCTGGCGCGGGCCGAGGCCTTGCTGCAGAAGCTGGAGATGGCCGACAAGGTGCATATTCGTGATGGTGCCTTCACCACCGTCGATCTGTCTGCCGGTCAGCGCAAGCGACTGGCACTGGTGGTCGCTGAGCTGGAAGATAAACCTGTGCTGATCCTTGATGAATGGGCCGCTGATCAGGATCCGCACTTCCGCAAGCTGTTCTATGAAGAGCTGCTGCCGTCCTTCAGGGCACGCGGCAAGATGGTGATCTGTGTCACTCACGATGATCGCTGGTTTGATCTGGCCGATCAGATTCTGGCCATGAATGAAGGCCAGTTCGAGCCCGGGCGTGCAGGGAGCCATCACGGATGATCAGCCATCATAGCGGCCCGTCGCCCTGGCTTACCTGCTTTCAGCCGGTTATCCGGCCACAACGGCGTTTGCTGTGTTTACCCTTTGCGGGCGGCGGTGCCGGCGTATTTCGCAGCTGGCAAAGCTATCTGCCAGCCGGGATGGAAATGCTCTGTGCCCAGTTGCCCGGGCGTGAACGACGTATCAGAGAGCAGCCCATTACCGACGTGAACGTTATCGTCGAGGCCCTGCTGGAGGCAATACTGGCACTGGAGCCAGCACCGCTGACGGTATTTGGTCACAGTATGGGGGCTTCCATTGGCCATGATCTGGTGTTGCGACTGCAGGCTGCCAGCTACCCCCTTGAGCGCTTTGTCGTCTCTGCCCGGCGTCCGCCATTTCTGCCCCCGCTCAAGTCGCCCACTTACCTTTTGGCCGATGAGCCGTTTCGGCAGGAGCTGATCCGCATGGGCGGAACGGCTGCCGAGGTGCTGGCCCATGATGAAATGATGAAGCTGCTGCTGCCCATGCTGCGTGCCGACTTTGAACTGGCGGAAACCTTTAACCGTCCCGCCAGCGTGCGATTTCACTGTCCGCTGCTGGCGCTGGCGGGTCGTTATGATCAGGAAGCCTTGCCGGAGGATGTAGGACGCTGGCAGGAGCTGGCGGCAGGCGAGTTTCACCTGCAGGTCATCGATGCCGGGCACTTCTACGTCGCTGAGCGGGCGAAAGAGCTGGTGCAGCAGGTGCTATTGACACCCTGACGTTCGCTTTGTAACGGTCAGGAACTTCCTCACGGCAAACTTCACCCAACCTTGGGACGCAGGGGTGAGGTGCCATGAAACAGAGCAAAGACGACATTAATCGATGGCTGGCGCGGCTGGGTGAAGGCACCCGGCTCGATGACAGACTGAACTGTTATCTGCAGGGTCGGTCGGGTCAGCGGGTGATGCTGACCCTGTCTGCTGACCACCGTTATCTGCTGTTTTACTGCCCTTTGCTGCCACTGCATGGCAGGCACAGGTCGCTGCTGATGGAGGAGGCGCTGGGGCTTAATCTCTACCAGAGCATTGCCATCAAGGGGACGCTGGGTTTCGACGAGCAGAACCGGATGCTGGCCTACACCTTTGTATCTGATCTCGGTGACGACAGCGTACCGTCATCGGCCAGCGAGTTATGGGACAGACAGCTGACAGATGTGATGGACAATGCCGATATGCTGGCAGCCCGCTTTCAGCGGCTACTGGAGATGGCGGATGCGGCGCCGGAACCTTCCTCCCACCGCAACCTGTCACCACAACAAGGCACACCACTTCTAGGGCCGCAATTCAGGGAGTCGCCAAATGGTCACAACTAACCCCGCCGCGCCCACCGTCCATGTTGCCAGCACATCGGCTGCTGATACTTCCGAGATGGCCCATCCTGCTCCTGACGTGGTTGCCGTCAGTCCATTCCCGGGTCCATCAGCACCGTCGGCTGCCGCTACGCTCAAGGCAGTTGGCGAGACAGCGCGCCCCGCTTTTATTCCTACTTCCCGGCAGCTGCAGGATCAGCGAGACGAGTTGCTGCCAATGCAGACGGTCAGGTCACCTTTCTCCCCGAACATCGCCATCATCCGTGATGACAAGCACACCACCCATACCAGCGGTGCGGAGTTTGCCGATTTTGCCACTCAGACGCGCCAGCATCTGACGCAGCTGGCCGAAACCCGTGCCGGTCAGGCATTGTTCCATGCGTTGGATGTCAAAGCTGACGGCAGCAAGATAGAGAATCCGGTGTTTATTCGTGATGCTGGCCGTCAGACGGGGTTACGCCAGGGTGAAAGCGCTTCCAGAGTGCTGGCGACAGCCAGAGTTGAGGAGGAAGCAGGACACAGAACCTATTTACCTGCAGCGGGTGCCATGTCGTTTGTTTCCCACCATACCGATTTATCCCTGCGCTGGGGCGACCCGCAGCAATTTCATCCTGAGCTTAACCTGAGCATGAAGAGACTGGATTCTTCCATGGGCATGAGCGAGGCGCTGGCGCTGGGCCATGAATTGATTCACTCTGCCCATAGTCTTAATGGTGTGAAGGTCAGAGGGGAGAACGAAAAGGGCATTCCCTTTGAGGAGATCAACACGGTCGGGCCACGATCCGGGCGACGGGTATTTGAACACATCCCCACCGAAAACGAGATACGCAGGGATATGCACCGGGAGGTCTATAACGATGCCGGTGCAATAGGTGATATCAGACCGAGAAAGACCTACGGCGGGCGCCGGCTTCCCGAATAAAGTCAGGCCGGTAAGCAATGACCACCGGAGAGCGCTGGAGAGCGATAGTGGGCGGGCTGAGCCGGTCTTGAATGGTGTCCGGGCGTATCATCGGCTCAATCTGCTATTGGCAAATGCGCTGTATCACTGACTGTAGGAGTCGTACTGGGCCACTGGTTTGAGCAGCTCGCCTTTGGGGGCGGCGGACGACAGCCATAGCTGCATAGGGACGTAGCTGTATTTGGGACTGAAGTTGGTGATCAGATCGAGCTTACCATCGTGGTCGAGATCTCCGGCCCAATAGATGGCAAAGGAAGGCTCGTCACAGCCGGGTTCCGGGTGCTGCTGCAGGTATTGCTTCACGTCGAATAACACCTGCTGGTGACTGCCTTCCTGCAGGACAACACGGCTGTCGCAATCATCCTGCTGCTGTGCGGTACGTTGCAGCTGGTAGTGGTGACCGGCGAGATCAAAGCCCAGAGTGTTATCGAGAAAGTTCATACCGGTCAGTAATTCGGTGACGGTGCCCGGATGAAGCTGGGGAATATCGATCAGCATCAGGGAGGAGGGCGTGGTGCTGGTCAGAAAGTGCAGCTTTGCACCGTCCTGTTCTCGCACGGTGTCGGTCAGTGTGGCGGCCACCAGACGTACTTGCGCCTTGCTGTCATCAATCACCAGCCCTTCGGCGCTGGCGCGCGGAGCCAGGGGTGACTCCAGCGAACCTTCGTCCGGGGTGTCATTGAAGTAAATGATGGGCGTTGCGCTGACCGCGGTGGCGGTGCCGCCCAGAGCGCTGATCAGAATGGTGGTGAACAGTGTGCGTTGCGGTGTTTTGACCATAATCAGATCCTTGTGACCGGCCAGATAAACTTCAGGCGGAAGAGCTGGAAAGTCTGCGCGCAGATGGATGTGCTGGCAATGGCATTAGTGTGCCGTCAGCAGCCTGGCAGGTCGTTGAAAATCTATCTGCGTTGCCGAATACGGTGTCAAAAACAGGCTCACAGCCAAAGGCTGAACGTGCTTTAGCACGGCCCCGAAGGGGCGAGCAACGCGAGTCAGATGCTCATTTAGTTCACTAAACTCCGCTTTTGCGCCTGCCTCTTGTGCCCTCGGGGTATTTCCTTGTCTCGGCTGCCTCGATGACGTTTTTCAACAGCCTGCTAGTTAACAATGAGGGCCTTTGTCAGATCACCTGACCGGGTTGCGGCCCCTCACTGCTGATCACTAAGACCCGGCTGTTTTCATTCAGTTCAAATGCCTGTCGGAGCAGTGGGTTTTGTGCGGCCAGCCATAAGCCTGTCAGGCCCGCAATGCCTGTGTCACCGGAAAGGATTTGCGGATCGCTGCCGATCCCTCTTGCCAGCGTGTGCTGCACCTGCAGTGAGAGCTCATCACTGACGGTCACTGCCCCCGAGGCGCAGCGGCGGAGAATCTGCCATGCAGGTTGCGATGGCAAACCACAGGACAAGCCGATCATTCTTGTGCTCAGATCACCGGGCACCTGCATCATCTGACCCTGTGCCAGACTGGCAAACAGGCAGGCGGCGCGGGTGGGCTCGACGGTGATGACGTTGGGTGCGTGGTCCAGTACATGCCAGAGCCCGGCGGCTACCGCGGCGGCCAGCCCCCCAACGCCGCAATGGAGAAAGACATGAGTGGGAGGCGTGAGGTGCAGGCTTTCTGCCATCTCCTGCGCGAGCACGCTGTAACCTGCCATGATGGCCCGGGTCACCGGCAAGCCACCGTGGTAGTCGGTATCGGTGATCAGCAGGGTGTGGTTATCCTCTCTGGCCCGCTGTTCGGCCAGTAATACAGCGTCATCGTAGGTGCCGGGAATGACTTCTACCACCGCACCACAGTCGCGGATACGCTGGATACGCCCTTCATCGACGCCCTGTCCCAGCACGATATGGGCAGCGCAGCCGAACTGCTTCGCTGCCCACGCCAGTGCCAGCCCGTGATTGCCATCGGTGGCGGCAATGGCGGTGTACGCTGCGCAGCGATCATGAGCCTGACCGTCGGCAATCAACTCGGGGGGCAGCAGCAGTGCTTCACCCAGCAGTGTCAGTAATCCATAGGGGGCGCCCAGCGCTTTTACCCCGCCCCGGCCAAAGCGCTGCGATTCATCCTTCACCCACAGCTGGCCCAGCTGCAAGGTAGACGCCATGGCAGGCAGTGAATACAACGGCGTGGGGCGATATTCCGGCCAGTGATGCATGGCAATGGCGGCGTGCTGCATGTCCTGCGTGGGTAATACCACATTGAGATCGTGGTCCCACACCGGGTTAACGGGGTCTTCCCTGGTGCGCAGCAAGGCGTTGCCAGCAATTAACTGGAAAGGATGAGACATGGACGCATTTCCTCTGTACTGACGGATGATGGTTCTGCAGGGTAACTTAACAGGTTCTGGCACAATTGCGTTGTCTTCTGACTGACACTGAGTTGGGCCATTGTCTATACTCGCGAGGGCCGGGAGTGCGTTCACGCATTGTCACGCTTTAGGCCACATCGTGTTGCCAGTTCCTGGCAGGCCCTGTTCCGAAGCTGTTATGAACACGGTCGGACAGTTTGCTATTACCGCTGCAGTCTACCGGCAGCAAGAGTCAGAGTGGGTTATTGGTGTTCTGGGGAGGAAAAGGAACCATGAGTCGACCAGCCTGGTGCGGTCTGAGGTTACAGTTACACTCGTTGTTGCCCCGCATGCTGCTGTGTGTCGGTCTTGTTGCGTTTTCCCAGATCGGTCGGGCACAGGATGCGCCAGCGGCGCTACCCTACAGCCCTGATGCTATTCCGCTCAGCCAGTATCAGAGTGGTGATGCTGAGTCTTCATCCGTGCCAGACCCCTCTGCACCCTATGCCATCAGCACAGTGCCGCAAGGGAAGGAATACTTTCTTGCCATCTACAGTGGCAGTACTTCAGGGGTGTATTACTACGTCGCCAGTGCCATCTGTGACACCCTCAGCATGACGTACCGCCAGCATCATATCCGCTGTGTGGCATTGCGCTCTCAGGGCGTCGGCAGCAACCGTGATCTGATGACGCAGGGCCGGGCGCAGATGATCATCGTCCAGTCCGATACCAACTACTACGCCAGTAACGGTGAGAAGCCGATCCCCGGTGCCCGCTCGGTGATGTCCTTGCATAACGAAATGGGCGTGCTGGTGGTGAGCAAAAATTCGGATATTCATGGTGTCGCTGATTTGCGTGGCAAGCGCGTTAATCTGGGGCCGGAAGGCAGTGCCAGCCGCAATCAGGCACTGGAGCTGCTGGCGGCATATGGCCTCAAACCTGCTGATCTGGGCCGTGCTGACGCTGTCACTCAGGATGCCAATTCGCAGGGGCTATGCAGTGGCTACATTGATGCCTTCCCGGTGTGGATAGGCCATCCGGCTCAGGTGGTGGATGATGTGGCGCGATTCTGCGGGGCCAGACTGGTGGGGATGAACGGTGACGGCATGGAAAATCTGCTGCATCAGCACCAGTATTACTCTCACCAGACCTTACCGGCCAATCTTTACCCCGGTCAGGATCAGTCCATTGAGTCTTATGGCTTCAAGGCATCGCTGGTCGCCTATGAGCCGGTCAAACCCTACATCGTCTACTGGCTGACGCGCTCGCTGATGGAACATCTCGACGTACTGCGTGCCAAGACGCCTAATCTGTCGATGCTGAACGCCAGAGAAATGTTTGAGGTGGGTAACTTCCTGCCCTTCCACGAAGGGGCTGCCCGTTACTGGCGGGAAATTGGCTGGTTGCAGGACGGTGGTCCCAAAGGCCCACCTGATATTGATGAGTCTGCTGATCAGTAACCGCAGACGTCGCACTGTTCATCTCGTCATCAGACGCTGGCGGCCTGATATTGCTGACGCAGTTCATCCAGATCCAGTGTCAGGTCAGGTTCTCCTGACTCGTAACTGATGATGATGCCCAGGCCAATCACCCGGGTAATTACCGAGGCAGCGAGGGTGGCAGTCGCAATACCGATGAGGTTGGCACCGGGGACCCACTTCAGCAGCGCCGAGGTGGTGAGGTTGCCAACGCCGGTCGGTGTGGCACCGCCGAGAACGGCAACCAGAACAGCGCGCATGTCACGATAGCGAAACGGCAACTCGTAGTGTTCGGCCAGCGCCTTGTGCATCTTCATCAGTAACACGCTGAGGGTGGCAATTTCCACCAGAGGCAAAGGGATGACGCAGCCTACGGCGGCGTAGGAGGCATAGCGCTCTACCAGCTCTTTGGCCTGTGCCAGACGAATGGCCTTGAAAGGGTTGTCATGCTCAAAGACAAGGTGTTGCTGATCCATTGCGCTCTCCTGAACGTGTGCATGATCCGGGTTCTGTCACGTTGCCTGTCGATATGGCTGCCAGAAAACAGGTGGCCATCATTTAAGCCCGCTTTGGCGGGGCAAACAATATGTCAGTCTGATCATCATCAGCACGACGTAGCTGCCACCCCCAGCATCCCCGCTGTAACGCTGCTGTAACGGCAACGGTATCCTGCACGTTAGTCCATTGCCTGTCGTCATCAGCGGCGATCGCCGGCTGATTGAGATCCTTACGCAGCAGAAAGCGTTCCCCACCGAACTTCTGCCTGACCCCGCGCACCTGCAGTTCGCACTGCAGCAGATTGTTCAGACTGTAGAAGTTTCCCGGTGCCGCGGTGGACAGCAGCAGGGTGCGGCCAAAGTCCCTGGCCTTCACTTCACGATGACGAATCAGCAGACGGTGCAGGCCAAGACCCCGCCAGTCTGGCGTCACTGCTGCGCCATCGATATGCGCGACCCGACCGAGTTCGGACTCGCTCAAAGCGTGATCTGTACCAAAGTTGGGATCGCGCAGACCGGGGAGGCCCAATACCCCATAAGCCACCAGACGGTCTGTCTGGTCGTCGGCGAAAATGCCATAAATCCGACCACAGCGGGCCAGATGGTCGGCGAAGTAGTCGTCGGTTTCCGTCGCAATCAGGCTCGGCTCCAGCAGGGCGCGCACTTCATGATGAAGGGTGATGATGGCCTGCAGGTGTGACAGGTTGAGTGTCTGGATGTGAGGTGGGGAGGATAAAGGCGCTCTGCTCATGGACTTCTCGGCAATTACTGCAGTACTTCGGCGTAGTCCAGCAGCAATACCGGCGGGTAGAGCTGCAGTCTGCGGGCGACAGGCATCTTGATCAGATAGCTGAAGCGGTTGAGGGTTTCGATGGGAATGTTTGCGGCTGACTGGCCTTCAAACAGTATTTTCTCGGCTTTGGATGCGGCCAGCCGACCGACCAGGTCATAGCGGCTGACCAGTCCGAACATGGCATCACCATCGCGAATTTCCAGCTCGGTGCCGGTAAAGCAGGGGATACCGTGAGCCAGGGCTGCAGATGTCAGCTGCTGGCGGTAGGTGCCGACGAAGTTATCGGGGCCGATGTAGATGACATTGGCCCCTTGCTCGGCCAGCTTGGCAACCAGCGCGGGTATGGAAGCCGGGTCTGGCGTACCGTCTGCCAGATTGGGTACCGGTGCCTGCAGCAACTGAATACCTGCGGCCTGGGTGGCCTGCTCCAGATCATTCACCGAGCTGACCGAGTTGGGCTCAGTCGGGGTAAATATCACCCCCAGCCGTTGTACCGGCATATAGACCGACATGGCTTTGAGCTGGGTTGCCAGCGGAGCGATGTGCGATGCACCGGTGACGTTGGCACGCTGCTGACCTTCGGGGGCGGCAATACCGGTCTTCCATGGTGCTGACACCATGGAGAACACGACCGGGATGTCATGCAGTTTGGCGGGGTCGCTCTCATCCCAGCGACCTACGGTACCCAGCGTGACGCCGGTACCCCAGGTGTATACCAGATCCGGCGGATTCTGTTTTATTTGCTCAAGAACCACGGGCAGTCGGCTGAGGTCACGTTGCAGGTCAATTTCTTCAAACTGAGCCTGCCGCTGATGATCGTGAAAGTAGGTCTTGAAGCCCTGCTCAACGGGGGTTTCACCACGCCAGAGCAGCATCACGATACGGGGGACTTTAGCTTCTGCGGCAGTTGCCGCGGTGGCTACCGACGTGGACGTAATGGCAGTCGCCAGTAATAACAGTGTCAGCAGGTGTCGTCTCAGCATGGTGAGGCCTCCCGCCGGCCGGGTAACGCCATCAGCAGTGACAACAGGCAGCAACTCCAGGCAATGGCAGTGAAGATGGCGACAGCACCCTGTGCATCAAGATGGGCCGCCAGTGCGCCAGCCACAATAGGGCCGGTGCCACCACCGAGGCGCTCCACCAGACGCAGGGAACCGATCACCGGCCCCTGACCATGTTTTTCAATAGCACTGGCCGACAGGGTGATGGCTGAGCTGATCTGAGCTGGAATCGACAGGGCTTGACCTGCACCAAGGCAGACAACACTGGCAATGGTCGTCATAACGGAAGGGTGAAGTGTCAGTGACAGCATGCCAGCTGCCGTCAGCGCACTGCCGACGATCACCGCGTAAATGGGCCGCTCCAGACGGTCAGTGATACTGGCCAGAGCCGGTCCGGCCAGCAGGGCAACCAGGCCATACAGCATCAGGATACGGCCGACATCGGCGACGGAAATGCCGGAGCTGATCAGGGTCAGTGGCACCAGATAGTAGAGAAAGCCACTGAGAAACAGCTTGGCGGGAATGGCCGAAAGAAACAGCAGCGCCAGAAAGTGGCGGTTGCGGAAGGTGTCACCAAACGCGGCAAAGGTGAGCTTGGGTGGGGCTTCCCGATGGTCGGCGACACCACTCATCAGGCGGGTAACCGCCAGAGCGGCCAGCAGTGACGCACAGGCACCGATCTGGAAGGTGGTGGCAGCACCGATATGGCTGACCAGAATGCCGCCAATGGCCGGGCCACAGATATCGGCCAGCATCAGACCGCTGAGCATCATCGCCGTGCCGCGGGCACGGTTCTGGCGGGTAGTAGATTCCAGCACGAAGCCCTGACAGGCAACGAAGGTGGTGCCGTAGCCGATGGCCGACAGGGCACGCCAGAACACCAGATCCCAGTAGCTGTTGGCCAGTCCGGTGCCCAGCAGGCCGAGGGTCGCGAGGATGGCGCCTATCATATACAGCCGCAGTCTGCCGATGCGGTCATAGATCAGGCTGCCAACGGGTAACACTACGGCTGCGATCATCATGTGCAGGGCCATGATGATACCGGCCCCGACGTTCACATCGAGACCGGGAACAGTGGCCGCCAGATCAGCAAAATAAGACGGCATGATGGGGCGTGCCAGTTCTTCGGCGAAGACGAACAGGAAGGTCAGCAGGCGTACGCCGACCAGATGATTTTCCCGGGTCAGTTGTGGTGTGACGGCATTTGCGCCGCGCTGGATGATGCCGTTGACGTTCTGCATCAGGCGACCCAGTGCATCGCGATTGAGGTAGCCGTAGAGCAGGGTGAAGCGTTGCTCAGCGACTTCACCCAGCACCCGAATGGCTGTGCGGGTGGGCAGTGACAGATTCAGTGTCAGTACCAGCAGCATCAGCTCGAATGACAGCAGCAGTGCCACCAGCAATACGATGCCGATGTCTTGCAGGTTATCCAGCAGTGGGCGTAACAAGGCCCGTTGCGGGTGACCCAGATAGAGCGTAGCCACCTGTTGCTCGCCCAGCAGCAGAGGTTGGCTGGTCACCAGTACCGCCTGTCGTACCTGCTGATAGGCAGGCAGATCCAGATGAAGATGAGGGTGGCTGAGGGGGGCAGCCAAAACGTCAGTCGCGCTATTGGCTCCGTTACCTGTCTTGTAAAGTACCTGCCCGGCAGGGTCTGTCCCGGTGGCTGGCGTACTGACCACCAGAAAATCCAGATCGGAATCGCTGGCCGCCAGCTGCTGGTA
Organism: Pokkaliibacter sp. MBI-7; assembly: GCF_029846635.1. Lineage (NCBI taxonomy): Bacteria > Pseudomonadati > Pseudomonadota > Gammaproteobacteria > Oceanospirillales > Balneatrichaceae > Pokkaliibacter > Pokkaliibacter sp. MBI-7. The sequence continues at coordinate 132,481 of NZ_JARVTG010000002.1, forward strand.
GAGCTCATCGATACCGACCAGATGCTGAAGTGGAATGCCAAGGCTGAGGGCACGCTCAAGTTTATCTTTGACGACGCGTGTCTCGGCATCGGCTTTCTGTGCCAGCAGCGGCAGCAGTGTCTGGCCGCTGCTGAAAATGGCCACAGCGGAGATAAAGCTTAGGGCCAGCAATACGGTCACGCCGGTCAGCAGCAGTAAGCGGTTGACCGGATCAAGCAGCCAGCGCCGAATCATGCTGATCCTCCTTCGCTGAGCGGGCGGTTGTGTGGTTGTTGCAGGGCCTTACGCAATGGCTCACGGGCCGCAACATAGGCCTTCAGCAAGGCCTCATCGCCACTGATGGCGTCGTCAGTAGTGAGGTTATCCAGAGTCTCCTGACGCTCCAGCTGACTGGCATCACTGTTCAGGGCATCAAGCAGCCGGTTGTGGCGGCGGAACAGACGCACAATGAAATACAGCGATGGCAGCGCCACCAGCATGGCGATCAGCCCTGCCCAGATCAGCGTCTGGCGTACAGAAGTGCGAGTAGCGGCAAAGACGTCATCATGCTGGGCGATACTCAGGTACCCTGCACACGCACCCAGGCTATCGGTCAGTGCGGCAGTGACTGTGGCACTGTCCTTATTGAAGTGTGTACCGACGGATGGAGGCGCTGCGGTCGCTGGCGTATCGCCACTGCTGGCAATCAGCTGCTGCTGGCAGCTGTAGACAGCCACATTGGCAAGATCGGGGTATTGGTTCACTGGACGCTGCAATATATCCTGCAGGTTTTCCAGTGCATTGAGCTGCAGGCCAAGATCAATACCGATCAGCAGATCACGTTTGATTTCGCTGGCGATGACATCAAGGCGCTGAGTGACCAGACGGTCATAGGCCTCTTCGTAACGCAGGATGTTGAGCGTGGTGGTCAGGGTAATGGCCATGGCCAGGACCGCAATCAAGGCGGCCGCCACTTTGCCGGTAAGTCCGGTCATTGTCTGGCTCCGGGTGGACAGAATGCATACTGCACAAGTGCAACTGAACAGGGATATACCCGCTATTGGCTACGATTTATGGAATTGATGTCAATTTTTTATCGCAAAGTGCGTTTAAAGTAGCAGGGCTGCCGGTATTCTTCCCGTGAAAACCCTGGTCGTGTAACGCGATGGGTAAAAATTGACGCTTTCCGGGTAGGATCACTCAGTAAAGGTAATTTTTGATTTGTATTCAGAGGTTTGACGCCTGCACATGGGGCGCCTATCTTTAGCTTACTTTTGCTTACACTCTGATCAGGCGGGGTAGTTTTTGCGTGATTCATGGTGTCTGCTAACGGGGATTGCTCACAGGTGGTATCGACGGTTTTCTTTGCAAGGAGAGAACAGGTCGAAGAGAGGCATGAGGTTAAAGACGCACGTTGTCGTCGTAACGTCATGATCAGTCTCCTCAATAGGAAGAAGTAAAAGCCGAAGGCGGGTGATGAAAGATGCTTGGTGACAGTGAATCGAGTAACCCAGTGCTCACGGCGATTTGACAATGACAGCCATCAGGTGGACGGCACAGCCGATCCACTTTTGCTAATTCAAGGAGAACACCATGGTCAGCAAGACAGACACTCCCCAGGACAAACCTACTCCCGAAGTTGAGGCAACCGCTGCTGAAGCGACAGTGGAGCCTGAAGTTCAGGAGGCTGTCATCAGCCTGGATCTTGATGCCCAGGCACGCAAGATCATCCGCCACAACTGCTATTGGTCCATGGGCGCCGGGCTTATTCCCTTTATTTTCGTAGACACTGCCGCACTGATCGCTGTTCAGCTGAAAATGCTGAAGGAGCTGGGTGATCTGTACGGTGTGCCATTCAAGGCCAACGCGGGCAAATCTGCCGTGACTTCCTTGCTGGCAGGCGCGGGTTCTGGCTATCTGGGTTACAAGACGGTCACTTCAGGTGTGGTGCGCCGACTGGTGCGCAAGACGCCCGTGATCGGCACTGCGATTACGCTGGCCACTATGCCCGCTTTTGATTCTGCCTTTACTTACGCTGTGGGTAAGGTTTTCCATCGTCATTTCGCTTCAGGTGGTGACTTCCTGAGCTTCAATGCCAAGAAAGTTCAGGCTGAAGTCAACGAAACCATTGAAGAAGTGAAAGCTAAGGGTGTTGACGCGGCTCAGGCTGCTGCCTGATCCCTTTAAATCGTGAACACGTTCTTGTGATGACTGCAGGCTGGTACGCAGTAGCGTGCCAGCCTGTCATTGTCAGTACATCGATCCAACAGACAGAAAAGCGTATCAGCTGCTCAGTCTGAACGTGTTTACCGGATAGATTCTCTGTCTTCATTCGCATATAACGTGTCTTCCACACACGTTATTAATTCAGAGCGCAGATTCAGTCACTGCCTTGAGGGACACCGATGCCGATTATCATGGCCATTCTTTATCTGACCGCCTGCGCCATTTGCGGTTTGATGGGGCGCAGGACTGCCTTTGGCTTTCTCGGTCATTTCCTTCTGTCTCTCGTTATCACCCCAGTAGGTGACTTTCTGGTGCAGATCGTCAGTCGTCCTTCACGCGAGCTTCGTCAGAAGCTTGATAAGTTGGATCTGGATTAAGCGCCGGTCGTGGCGTAGTAGCAGCCCAGTCAGTATGGCTGCGAGCAGATCATCAGTAACAGGGAAGCGGGACAGCACAGGCGGACCATGACGGAAACCAACCTTTCTCAGCAACAGTCTTCGCAAACGGGTGGTTCCCGTTGGCAACGTTTTTCTGCCTGGCGCGAGGAGCGGGCGCTTCGTATTGGTAAATGGCTGAAGCGGCACTCGATGCCAATCTATATCAGCATGCTGATGTTTGTGCTGAGCCTGATCATTCTCGCCCCCAATATCTTCATCAACGTACCGGCTGGCCATGCTGGCGTGCTGTGGCTGCGCTTCTTTGGCGGTACCGTCACCGATCATTACTACGGTGAAGGTCTGCATATGATCTTCCCGTGGGATGAAATGTATATCTATGACACCCGCCTGCAGAACAGTGCGCGGGTGTATGACACCATCTCCTCCAATGGTCTGAGCATGCAGGTGGAAATTGCCGTGCGCTATCGCGTCAATAAGGATGCGCTGGGCATGCTGCATAAACTGGTAGGCCCGGACTATCCCGAAATTCTGGTGTATCCGGAGATTGGCTCCCATGCACGGGAACTGATTTCCCGTTATACCCCCGAACAGCTTTACACTGAAACCCGTGCTTTCATTCAGGCGCAGATTCTGCAACGCATGGTGACGCAGCTGGGCAACTCCCTGATCAATCAGAGTTCCCATGGCCGACTGGTCAATGTGGAGGATGTGCTGATTCGTTCGGTGAAGTTGCCTGACAAGGTCGCCCAGGCCATCGAGCGCAAGGCAGAACAGTATCAGGCCATGCTTGAGTACGATTTCCGTATTGCCCGCGAGAAAAAGGAAAGGGATCGTAAGATCATCGAGGCGGAAGGTATTCGCGCTTTCCAGGACATCGTGGCAAAAACCATTACACCTGAATATCTGCGCCTGCGCGGTATCGATGCCACCATGGCACTGGCGACCTCGCAGAACAGTAAGATGATCATTATTGGTGGCAAAGATGGCCTGCCGGTCATTCTCAATACCGGAGATGTTGCCCCGTCGTCTGCCGCTGCGACCTCAGACAATACCGGGTTGAGCCCTTCGCTGGACATCACTTCACCTAATGCAAAAATGCAGGATGTGACACCGCCCAATGCAGCGATTCCCAGTGCTAATACCAGTCCGGGGGCGGGTAAGTCGCCAGCGGCGGCACCCCTGACCGGGGCCAGTACCAATGGCTTCCCCAGCTCAGCGGAGATGCGGGGGCGGTTATTTTCGACCGATGCCGTAACAGACCAGCAGTCTGTCCTGCCGGAAGGCAGTGGTACACCTGTGACTCACGAGCAGGCTGCGGTGGTGGATGGCCTTGCCGCTCAGCAGTCAGCGGGGGCTGCCATGATGTTGCAGCAAGCCGCCCGACAGCAGCAAATGAGCGGTCAGCAGGCGATGCAACAGCAACTGTTGCGACAAGCCCAGCAGACTAGTGGGCAGCCAGCAATGGCGAAATAAAAGGCTGATGTACTCGGGATATTGTGCTGTATGGACGGGAGAGGAAGGCCTCAGCGTGGCTCTCCCGTCATCCTGAAGTGTGTAAAGACCTAACCTGCATCTGTACAGGGCGTGGGCAAACAGCATGAGCACATGACTGATGTGCGGTAGTCGAATCGCCCCTGTGAACGCTCACTCCAGTTTGGTCTGGGCGACTGGAAAACCCTTATTTCAAACGTTCCAGATCAACCTGAATGCTGCTGGCGCTGCTGTTCATCCACACCTGCCCATCCTGAATCATGCATTGCCAGTCCATGGTTCGTGCGGTCTGCTCCGCCAGTAACTGCGTTGCTTCTTCTGGCAGGTTATAGACTTCTACATTGTCAAAACGCTGCAGCTTGTCTTCGATCCCCTTCCACCACAATCCTGCGTTACGGCCGCCATAGCAGTACACCACCACGCGGCGTGCACGGCTGCTGGCTTTACGCAGACGGCGTTCGTCCGGCAGCCCCACTTCAATCCAGGTCTCGATGTCGCCAGTCAGTTGTTTTTGCCAGAGATCGGGCTCTTCATCGTTGCTCAGGCCTTTACAGAACTCCAGCTGTTCATCGGCCTGCAGGGCAAACGCCAGCAACCGCACCATCATGCGTTCATCGGTCTCTGAAGGATGACGTGCCAGAGTCAGCGAATAGGACTGGTAGTGGTGACGGTCCATATCACTGACATTGAGTTCGGATTTGAAGACGGTTGCCTTGAGGGCCATGAAACTTACCTGTTCACTGCATAGACGTGGGGCACAGAGTTTCCGTTGAGCGGCAGGGCGAATGCAAGCATGAGTGAGTAAAACGGCTAAAGAAGCCTGTTAACCTCAGCGATATGCAGGCACAAAACGTCATATTTTTGCTGTATATTTTTCCAGTCCTGTCATGGCTATTCCGATGTAACTTGGTTATCTTGCCCAGGCAGTCTGTAGTGTTGTGAGAGCGTGCGACGATCAGTCCTGTCAGGGCAGATCGAGGCTGTGTGGCTGATGTGCAGCGTATTGAGCGCACGTTTTCACAAAAATTGTAAGAGCGAGTACACGATCTTCTGCGTGCTGGCCTCACGGCGTTGGAGAGACCTTCGGAATGCCGGTTTGCTATCAGCAAACTGCACTTCCTCAGTGCTTTCTACTTTGTTTGGCTCTGGTTCGCGAGAGTATGTACAGGTTCTAAGAAAAGGAAATTCCCTTGCCCACGTTACCGCTTAACTGGCTAAACCGCTGCTACATGCGTACCAGAGCGTTGACCCTTCATGAAACTGGCCTGGAGGCTGGACGTAAATTATTGCCCATCCCTGAAGTGGACCAGCGAGTCCGCCTTGAACGTGGCTGGGTTTTCCACCGCCTGCACTGGGGCGACTTCCGTCTGCGACTGTTTCGTCAGTCCGGTCTGGATGACTGGGGGCAATGGCTGCAGGAGGCTCATCAGGTCTATTGCCAGGCGCAACTGAAGGGTATCCATCAGCAGATGCTGGAAATGGCTGAGCAGTTCGAGCTGCAAATGGCCGGGCGTCAGCGTTACTGGCGTCACAGCCAGATAGAAGACTGGTTACCGCATTTTGCCGAGATAGCTCCCTATTTTCAGTTGCTGGACCGTTTTGAGGATCTGCAGCTGAAAGTCACCGATGCGATGCGCGCGCTGGCCAAGTTACTGGCAGACCCGGAAGGCTGTCGGCACACCTTCAACCAGATGCTGATGGAACAGCAGCAAGCCCGTTTCAAGACCTTCTTTGATCAGCTGGAGGCACACCCCCTGACTCAGGACCAGCGTCTGGCATGCCTGACAGATGAGGATAATGTTCTGGTTCTGGCGGGGGCCGGAACCGGCAAGACCAGTACCCTGTGTGCCAAGGCTGCGTGGCTGGTGGAAGCGGGGCTGGCACAGCCAGAAGAGATTCTTATCCTGGCGTATGGCAAGGATGCCAGCCTGGAGTTGAAGCAGCGTCTGGCAGCCTATACCGAACGTCAGCAGCCGTTACGCTCTGCTAATCCTTCGTTCAGTGAACCGGCTGCTGCCGACAATATGTACATGGATAAGGCCCAGGATGCGGCCAAAAGTGCTGCGCTGGACAAGATCAAGGTGTCTACCTTTCATGCCTTTGGCAAGGAGCTGATGGATGCCATCCCCGGGCAGAAGGCGACGGTAAGTCCGCTGGCGACTGATGCACGTGCCATGCGCCGCTTTGTCGATGACTGGTTACACAGTCAGTTTGCCGAGCTGAAGTCGGCCAGGCATCTGGTCATTTACGCCGCTTACTATCTGTATCCGCTGCAGTCTGAAGAGTGCTTTACCGGCTTTCCTGCCTATCAGCGTTACGTGCGTGAGCAGGAAGTGCGTACGCTGGCCGGGGAACGGGTTAAAAGTTATGGCGAGCTGGAAATTGCCAACACCCTGTTTCTGCTGGGTATCGAATACCAGTATGAGCCAGGGTATCCCCACACGCATGAGTTGCTGAACAAGCCTTACCGACCTGACTTCTATCTGCCCCAGCTGGATATCTATCTTGAACATGTTGGGGAGAGTGACGAGCAGTCAAAAGACCCTGAAAGTCGCCAGTACCGACAGGAGCTGGAGTGGAAGCGTGAAGTCCATACCGCTTGTGGTACTACCCTTATCTGTACCTACAGTCATGAAGCACAGGAAGGGCTGGCGGCGTTGCTGGAAGCACGGCTCAAAGCCGCTTGTCGAACGCAAAAGCGCCCATGGAAGGAGCTGATCCAGCCACGGGCACCCCAGGCCATATTGGAACAGCTGCAACGTCAGGGGCAAATGGGGCGCTTGTCCCAACTGCTGGCAGACTGCCTCAGCCGCTTCAAGGAAAGCCGGTTGAGTCTCAAGGACATGCAGCAAAGTGGTGATCTGAGTCTGGAGGGTCGACGCCTGGCAGCCTTTGCCGTGTTGCTCGAAGGGCTGGTTAAGCACTATCAGCAGTATCTCAGGCTCGCGGGGCAAATGGATTTCAGTGACATGATCCGGGTGGCCTGGAAGTCGCTGGCCAAGGACAACTTTCATAGCAAAACGCAGTACCGTTTTCGTTACCGCTATCTGCTGGTAGACGAGTTTCAGGATATCTCTCCGCAAAGAGCCGAACTGCTCAAAGCGCTGAAAGCGGCAGATCCATCGACCAGCCTGTTTGCCGTGGGTGACGACTGGCAGGCCATTTACCGGTTCAACGGCGGAGATGTGCGGCTGACCTTCAATTTTGCCGAGCATTTTGGTCATACCGCGCAGGTCGTGCTGGGCACCACCTTCCGTTTTAATAACCGTATTGCGGCAGTGGCCAACCGTTTCGTCCAGAGTAACCCGGCACAGTTGCCGAAAACCCTGCAAAGTCTGATCTCCAGCAACCGTGCCGAGATCGTCCTGCTGGCAGGGCAGAAAGAGGAAGTCATAGGGCAGGCACTGGCGGCAATACAGCAGGAGAATCAGCAGACAGAAAAAACCGTGTCAGTCATGCTGCTGGCAAGGATGAATCGCAGTGAACCTGATGTGAACGAATGGGCCGACAGCTATCCGGGTTTGCGTCTGGAGTTTATGACGGCACATAAAGCCAAAGGCTGCGAGGCAGACTACGTCATCTTGCTGGATGTGGTGCAGGGGGAAACGGGCTTTCCTTCCAATAAACCACACGATCCCCTGATTGACTGCTTTCTGGCTGACAAGGAAGAGTTTGAGGATGCGGAGGAGCGACGGCTGTTTTATGTGGCACTGACGCGGGCACGACGCCGGGTGTTTATTCATACGCAGCGTGGTGAGGAGTCGGTCTTTGTCAAAGAGCTGCAGCGCTACAAGAAAGAAGTACTGAATTGGGTTTAATCAGCAGCCCTGCAGGGGTGGCATCCAAACAGGAGAAACTGAACAATATGACCATGTTTGCTTGCGCCCGGTATCGATGCCGACCTGTGGCTCTGCTGGCAGGTTGCCTGTGCCTGTCAGGGTTTTTTGCGGTATCAGCGCTGGCAGAAGGCAGACTGCGGATTCTCGATTGCCAGATCACCCGTCATTGCGATGGTGCAGGGCAGTGTACTGCCGGAGGGGAGTCGTTGGTCTTTCAGATGGCACCGCAGCATCTGGATGAAGGTGGCGCCGGCAGTTATCAACTGAGTTACGGGGCACCGGGGCAGGGCGAAGTGAAGTTGCCCATGACGGCAACCTCCTATGCGGGCCCGTTCATGTGGAGCATGGCGGAGGAGCGCGACACTTTACTGGCCAGTTCTGAAAGCCTGTTTCTCTGGCACCAGCTGCGATTAACGCCAACACCACAGGCAACGGTGTCCTTCCTCAGCTGTACCCTGCGTCAATAGCGTGCCCGTTGTCAGTCCGCTGCAGGACTGGCTTCTGAATGTTTCCATTCATGCCACGGTTGGCATAGATCAGCATGAACTGGAGAAGTTGAGTACCACCCTGTACAGCTGCGCGGATTCTGCGATACTGTCGCCCGCAGGAGGCCACATACTCAAACAACCTCCTGTATCTCCCTTACCTGTCTATTTCTTACGTTAACGTTCTTTCCCTGAAGCTCTCTTCTTACTCTGGATTCAGCGAGCCTGTGATCCGGGGTGATGCTGCGCGCATGTCATGGTTCGGGCGTATTCGTCGTCGAGTAACACAGTGTAAGGGAATTCCCCGCGGGGGGAGCTGTTTATTCCTTTGGTTGATCGGCAATAATCGCCAAGGGGTGGTTGGGCGCATCGGAGCAGTGTGTGTGACAAAACGTATTGTCGAGTTTGATTATCTGCGTGGCATCGCCATCATCTATATCGTCCTGGGGCACTCCATTTCCAATTCCGGGCAGGGATTCCCGCTATGGCTGGAAAACCTGCTGCGTGGTGGTACGGGCGTCTTCGTTTTTGTCTCTGGCTTCTTCTTTCATCGCATTTTCTACCCTCGGTTTGCCTACAAGGACTTCATGCTGAAAAAGCTGCAAAACGTCTTTGTACCCTTTCTGGTGGTGTCGATGGTGGGCTTGCTACTGCAGAGTGGTGAGCTGACATTTATCCATCACAAAACATGGGATGTCGTGCTCGCTGCAGACTGGAAAACCCTGCAGACAGGCTTCGTGCTTTTTCCGCACTGGTACATTCCTTTCATCATGCTGACCTTCGCAGTATCACCCGTGCATAAGTGGTACATCGAGGCCAGGCCCGCCATACAATGGGCGCTGTTTGCTGCCAGTTTTATTGCCTCGGCACTGATCCATCGCGGCGAAGAAAACATCAACGTGATTCACTCGGTGTTTTATTTCACGCCTTTCTATCTGCTGGGCATTCTCTATTCCCAGTATCAGGACAGCTTCTATCGTCACGACAAAGCTATCCAGTGGCTGTGCTGGATCGTGATGATTCTGGCGGTCTATATGCAGACTTACGTGGATGCCCATGTCGGTAACTACCACAAGCCCGCCTTTGAGTGGCGTGGTGTGGACTGGCAGATGGTGCAGAAGATGGCGGCCTGCATTCTGTTGCTTGAGCTGAGCCGCTGGATGGTGGGTAAGCCCGGTGCGGATCACCTGCATTTTCTTGCCCGTATCAGCTTCGCTATTTTCTTCCTGCATCCTATTTTCGCGGTCATTATCGGCACCACCATCTGGTACGCCGGTACTCATTATGGTGTGCATTTGCCGCAGACACTGGGGTGGAGTCTGGGCTTCTCGCTGTTGATGTATCTCTATCTGATGTATTGCACCGTGGCTCTGGTGCTACTGCTGAAACGCTGCCTGGGAGAGCGCAGCCGTTGGGTAATGGGTTGGTAAGATGCCAGCCCTTTGCCATCCATTTTCGTGCTGCATGGAGTGACAGCCGTGAATCATCGTATCCTTGAATTCGACTATCTGCGTGGCATCGCCATCCTCTACATTTTATTAGGCCATTCCATCTACAACTCAAACGAAGGCTTTCCGGTACTGCTGGAGAACCTGCTGCGCGGTGGTACGGGAGTATTTGTCTTCGTTTCTGGCTTCTTTTTCCATCGGGTGTTCTATCGCCAGTTTGAATATCGCTCCTTCATGGTGAAGAAGATTCAGAATGTCTTCGTGCCTTTTCTGGTGATTTCTGCTGTCGCCATTGTGCTGCAAATGAATGAATGGCTGTTCATCCACGGCAATACCTGGGACGAAGCGCTGGAAATTGAATGGAAGATTCTCCGCGATGGCTACGTGCTGTTCCCGCACTGGTATATCCCTTTCATCATGCTGACCTTTTTGTTGTCACCATGGCATAAGGCCTATATCGAGAAGCCTCTGGCGCTGCAGCTTGGGTTGCTGGCACTGAGCAGTGTGGTGGCGGTTTTTCTCCAGCGTGGTGCTGACAACGGGCCGATACAGTCGCTGTTCTATTTCACCCCGTTTTACCTGCTGGGGATCCTGTACTCGCAGTATCAGGACTGGTTTGAGCGCAACAAGAAGCCATTACTGATGCTCTGTGCCGTGCTGGTACTGGTAGCACTATTCATGCAGACCTATGTGTTCTTTCATGTGGGCAACTACCACAATGCGCCGCTGCGTTTCCGTGGTGTGGACTGGCAGTTCATACAGAAAATGGCAATCTGCTTACTGTTGCTGGAGCTGAGCCGCTGGATGGTGGATAAACCGGGTGCAGATCATCTGCACTTTCTCGCCCGTATCAGTTTTGCGCTCTTCTTCCTGCATCCCTTCCTGTCGATGGTGGTGGCTGACGGGCTGCTATTTCTGCATAACGTCTTCGCTTTCGACATCCCGCATAACACCCCCTGGTCCATGGGAATGCTGGTGTTCCTGTTCCTGTTCCTGACGTATGGCACAGTTGGGTTGATTCTGTTACTCAAACGCTGGTTAGGTCATAACAGCCGCTGGGTCATGGGCTGGTAGTGCGCTACCTGACAAGGTGCCATCTGTCTGGGGTGGTTAATTGCGCAGCATCGAACGGATGACATGCGCAACCACCCCGAAAATCTCCAAATCCATACCATCGTTGACGCTGATCGGCAGCTGACGGGAGTTCAGGGGTAACAGGCGAAGCTGAGGTTGTGTCGCCAGCTTGCGTACCATGAATTGCCCGTTCAGACGCACTACCACCAGATCGCCATGGCGTGCCTGCAAGGCGCGATCAACCACCAGAATGTCATTGGGAGCAATGCCCATACCCTGCATAGCCTCGCCACTGGCGCGCAGGAAAAAGGTGGCTGTGGGGTGTTTCACACAGAGTTCATTCAGATCAAGCGGGTGATCAACGCTCTGTCCATCACGTTCTGGCAGGCTGGCGTAACCCTCGGTCACCATGTTTTTGTCTGTCTCACGTTGTGGCTGCGAACCGCTATGGTTGAACAGCAATGACAAGCCCAGGTTCCTGAAGAAACCGCTACGTCCCAGCAAGGTGATCTCATGCATCATGGCTGACCTCATTGAATGTTTAGACAGAAACGACGAATTACTGTGTTGGCTGTGTATTTATACAGTGGTTTGATGGGCGAGAAAAGATGGAAAGGATAAAAACACTGTATGAAAAAACAGTATTTCGGTAAGTTTTTGATTTTGAATGGCAGTAAATATCACTGAAAGGTACTGCAGGAAGGGACTATTGCAGGAAAGGGCTGCACCATGAGGCATCCACAGCCTCATGGTGCATTCAGTGATGTTTTGTATGCAGGCGCCAGAAGCACATCGTGAAGACGTCCTAATAGCCCATTTGCCGTTTGCCCAGTTCTGTCAGGTCGTCAGGCAAGGCTCTGCCAGTGAAGTCCACTTCGTAATTCTCCGGAGCAAAGTCTGGGGAGGATTTACCTGCTTCAAAGGCGGGCCGTTGCAGCGCCAGGAAGTCACGATTCTTCTGGCAGTCGGGAGCGGCGCCTATATAGATCACATTGCTGTAGCCCTGGCTTTTGTTGTGATCTTCGACACCATGAATCACATCCGGGTGCCACCACACGGTATCGCCGGGATAAACCGTTGGGATAGGCACAAAGGCCTGCAGCAACAGCTGATGATACTTTTCCGTAACGGACAGGGCGCGGCCGGCTTTGGCGCCACAGAGCTCATCGTCTGGCACATCATCCTGCAGTGCCCGCAGCAGCATCCAGGCCATGGCATCTGCGATGGGGACGAGGTTCAGTGTGCCATCTCCCGGACCTTGCTGGCTCATGGCCGTCCAGCCCTGATAGGTACGAAACATGCGGCAGACGGCCGGTGAGGGGATCTCCACGGCTTCGGTGCGGTACAGCGAGTCAAACGGCTGGTAGGCTGCCAGATCGCCACCGAATACATGGCGGTAGACCTGGCGGTAGCTGGGTTCGATCCAGCGTTCAATAGTGCCGCCATCGACATGAGGTGACAGACCCAGTGTTTTGTCCCCGGGTTCACGCTGGCGCGCACGATCAGCGTAGCTGCATTCCTGATCAGGATTGAAGACCTGCTGGCCGTCATATTCGAAAGTCCACAGCCGGTTGAGCCAGCGGCGGGTGAGAGCCAGCTGCTCCGACTGACGTGCCATTACCTGTGGTTTGGACCAGTACAGGCCAAAAATTTGCGGGCGGCCGCTGGCTAATGCACTGAAGTAGTTGTCGAGCCCGCGTTTTTCGACTTCCTTGCTGAAATAGTCATTCTCGTTGACGTACTCCATCAACTGACGATTCCACTCATCCACCTGTTCACGCGGGAACACATTGCGCACCACCACGCAGCCGCGGCGGCGAATGCGGGTCTTGAGTTCATCCATGCCTTCCTCCTGCAGGTCGGCAAAGTTCACCACCGGAATGGGGGATTCCCCGCTGGCGACGCAGGCCTGGATGTCCTCTACCTGCTGCTGGATGCGGGCCGTCATGGCGGCAAAGCGTTCTGGCAGGTCACTGATCTGTGCTTTCAGCAGGCGTTTGGCTTCAGCAATTCGAGGGCGGAACTGTTCGGGATCAAGGCTCATGGTGCAGGTCTCCAGAGGCTGATATTGGATTTATTGTGGGCGTCCGTTATTGCGGTAGTTGCAAGTGAGTAAGCACGGGCAGGGGCTCCGGCTGTTCACTGCTTCTGATCAGTTGCAGGATCTGTTCAGCCATGATGCCGCCTGCCTGTTGCAGGTTTTCCTTGAAGCGGATCAAGGGCAGGTTGAGATAGTCGCCGATGCTGGTGAGCTGTTTGATCGCAATATCCACATCGCTGCCAATGATGCGGCCGCGACGTTGCAGCAGGGAGATCACCGGCAAGGCGGCGGTTTCTTCGGGAATGAAAAACGCATCGCAGTCCTGCCAGACGGTATCGGCATAGGCATGAAGCAGTTCCGGCAAGGTGTTCAGATCCACTCCCTCGGCAATCAGCCGCGGCAGACCCGCTTCATGCATGGCACGGCTGTAGCCATCGAGAATATGCCCGCGGTAGGTGTTGCGCGCTGGCGGCAGGATCACCCGGATACGCGTGCGGCCGCGTGCTATCAGTGCCTGAGTGGCCTGATAGGCAAAGGTTTCATTGGCAAAATCACAGTAGCTGTGAGGCGTTACCATTTCGGTGCGACCGTGGGTGACAAAGGGAATGCCCACTTCGCTGAGGTATTTCACCCGCGGATCCTGTGGCTGGGTATGAGTCAGGATCAGACCATCCGCAGCACGACGCTCCACCAGATAGCGCACGGTATCCAGTGGGCTTTCGCCAGGTTGTTCAGGTACCACAATCAGGTGATAGCCGGAGTTGATCAGGCCGTCGCTCATGCCCAGCAGCATCAGGCGGGCAAAGGCGTGCAGCCGGTCTTCACGATTGAGGACAAAGGCGATGACCTGGGTCCGGCCGGTCTTCAGGCGCACCGCAGCCCGGTCCTGGTGATAGCCGAGACGTTTGGCGGTTGCCAGTATTTCCTCGCGGGTAGCCTCACGCATGGGGCTGCCGCCCGACAGGGCACGGGATACCGTCGCAATGGAAAACCCGGTGGCCGCTGCAATCGTCTTGATGGTGGCGGAAGCTCTGGTCGCCGATCCGCTGGTGGCTTTCATCGCTGTGCTGCGGTCGGGCTTATCGGCTGTACTGACCATCTCGGTGTCGTTACCTGTTCAGGGTCTTCTGCAGTGTGTTGTGAGCGCTGTTGCTGCTCACTTCCTGCGGCTGAGTCTCGGGTTAAAACAAAAATGAAAACGTTTTCATTTTGTGCGGAAACTATAGAGCAAGCACTCAGACAAGTACAACCTGACCCAGATAAAAATCCACTTTGACGAAAAACGATCTCTTTGCTAAGTCTTTATAGCCTATGAAAACGTTTACAGAGCGGGTCGGTTAATGCCTCTGCAGACGGTTCTTCAAATATCCGTTGAACCATCCTGTCGAGTGAACGAAGTCTGAAAGAGCTATGCCGTAAAAGAAGAGCCATGCAGTAAAAAGCGCCGCAAAGGCAGATTCCAAAAATAAGGAGAATAAGTAATGAATCTGAAGAAACTGGTCGCAGCGGTTGGTTGCGCCTCCATCGCATTGATTGCCGCACAGAATGTTCAGGCCGCCGGAAAGGTTGAGGTGCTGCACTGGTGGACCTCGGGAGGCGAGGCCAAGGCGCTCAATGTACTCAAGGATGATCTGCAGAAAAAAGGTATTACCTGGGAGGACATGCCCGTCGCTGGCGGTGGGGGTGAAGCCGCCATGACCGTTCTGCGTGCCCGGGTGGCCTCTGGCAATCCCCCTACAGCGGCGCAGATGCTGGGCTTTGATATTCAGGACTGGGGCGCGCAGGGGGTGGTAGCCAACCTTAATGATGTGGCCAGGGAAGAGAACTGGGATAACGTCATTCCTGCGGCCATCCAGCGCTTTTCCAAGTACGACGGTAAATGGATTGCGGCACCGGTCAACGTACACTCCACCAACTGGATATGGGCCAACAAGAAGATTTTTGATGAGCTTGGCCTGACTCCTCCTACTGATTTTGATGGCATGGTCAAGGCGCTGGATAAGATCAAGGCCGCTGGTTATATCCCGCTGGCTCATGGTGGTCAGGCCTGGCAGGACGCCACCCTGTTCGACAGCGTGGTAATGACGACAGGTGGCCCTGAGTTCTACCAGAAAGCGCTGATCGATCTTGATCAGGACGCCCTCAAGTCTGACACCATGAAGCAAGTGTTCGAGCGGATGCGTATTCTGCGCAGCTATGTGGACGACAACTTCTCAGGCCGTGACTGGAACCTGGCATCCGCTATGGTAATTGATGGCAAGGCCGGTATGCAGATCATGGGTGACTGGGCCAAGGGCGAATTCCTCAATGCCGGCAAGAAGCCCAATGAAGACTTCCTCTGCTTCCGTTTCCCCGGTACTCAGGGCACTGTCACGTTCAACTCTGATCAGTTTGTTATGTTCAAGGTTGGCGATGACCGTGCCGAAGCGCAAAAAGAGCTGGCCAAGGCCATCCTCTCTCCGACTTTCCAGAGTGCCTTTAACGTGGTCAAAGGGTCTGTGCCTGCACGCACCGATGTGTCGGATGCTGCCTTTGATGCCTGCGGCAAGAAAGGCATGGCAGATCTGAAAGAGGCCGCAGACAAGGGCACTTTGCTGGGCTCGATGGCACATGGCCATGCTGCACCTGCCGCGGTCAAAAATGCCATGTATGACGTGATCACTGCCCATTTCAACAGCGATATGTCCGCCGAAGAAGCCGTGAAGCAGCTAGCTGGCGCAGTGGCTGGCGCGCAGTAATTTGCGACTCGCCTTTGTCTCCTGTCGCTCTGAGCTGAAGCCCTGCCATTGATGGCATGGCCTCAGCTCACGGGCTCGGAATAACCATGTTGCCCCGGTGTGCTGCACCGGTGGCGACGAGGCGGCTGGCATTGCACCTGTCTGATTACAGGTGGAAGTCGACCCGGCCGCAACAGGGTCAAGAACCATGCAAAAT
Organism: Pokkaliibacter sp. MBI-7; assembly: GCF_029846635.1. NCBI lineage: Bacteria > Pseudomonadati > Pseudomonadota > Gammaproteobacteria > Oceanospirillales > Balneatrichaceae > Pokkaliibacter > Pokkaliibacter sp. MBI-7. The sequence goes on from NZ_JARVTG010000002.1 coordinate 148,396, forward strand.
TACCAACGTGATTGGCTCCAGCGCATGCTGCCCAGGTTGGCACTTTCTCCCAGTCTGGCGGTGATCCTGGTCTTTGTGTACGGCTTTATCGTCTACACCAGCTATCTGTCTTTCACCAATTCAAAAATGTTCGCCTCCACCGATCTTATCGGTCTGGAGAACTACGTCAGGCTGTTCAATTTACCGAACTGGCATCTGGCACTGAAAAATCTCGGTATTTTCGGTGGGCTCTACATCCTGATCTGCGTGTGTCTGGGCCTGTTTCTGGCCATCCTGCTGGATCAGAAAATTCGCGGCGAAGGGTTGATTCGTCCGGTGTATCTCTACCCGATGGCCGTCAGCTTTATCGTCACCGGTACCGCCTGGAAGTGGTTTCTCGACCCCAGCATCGGGCTCGAGCATGTCATGCACCTGTGGGGCTGGGACAGTTTCACCTTCCGCTGGATCAAGGAAACCAACACCGCCATTTATTGCGTGGTGATTGCGGCGGTGTGGCAGTCATCCGGTTTTGTGATGGCGATGTTTCTGGCCGGTTTGCGCGGTATCGACAATGAGGTGCTGAAGGCGGCTCAGGTGGATGGTGCATCGCCTTATCATATGTACCGGCGCATCGTGATTCCGATGCTGCGGCCGGTATTTCTGTCGGCGTTCGTGGTGCTGGCGCACATGGCCATCAAGTCCTATGACCTGATTATTGCCCTGACCAATGGCGGGCCGGGCAGGGCGACGGAGTTACCCGCCACGTTCATGTATTCGTATACCTTTACCCGCAATCAGATGGGAGTGGGGGCAGCATCAGCCGTCATCATGCTGATGACAGTAGCAGCGATCATTGTGCCTTATCTGTATTCCGAGCTGCGGGAGCGTCAACATGAGCGTAACTAGCAAAAGCGATGGCGCTGCCGTTCGCACCAGCCAGGTCATGCGGCGGGTCATTTATCTGGTACTGCTGCTCTTTGTACTGTTCTACCTGTTGCCGCTGTTTGTGATGGTGGTCAACTCGCTCAAACCCCTCGATGAAATTCGCAGTGGCAATATGCTGGCGCTACCTCATATGTGGACGCTGGAGCCCTGGCTGGAAGCCTGGTCGAAGGCGCAGATCGGCGTGCAGCCCACCGGCCTCAAGCCATACTTCGTCAACTCCATCCTGATCGTGGTGCCAGCAGTCATGCTGTCCACCCTGTTCGGAGCGATCAATGGTTATGTACTGACCAAGTGGCGCTTCCCCGGCCATAAACCGATATTTGGCCTGATGTTGTTCAGCTGCTTTATTCCTTTCCAGATCGTGCTGATTCCCGCTGCCAAGATTCTCGGCTGGCTGGGGTTGGGAGGCACCACCTGGGGGCTGGTGGCGGTGCATGTGGTCTATGGTCTGGGCTTTACCACCCTGTTCTTCCGCAATTACTACGAAGCCTTCCCGACCGAGCTGGTGCGTTCTGCACAGCTTGACGGAGCAGGGTTCTGGCAAATCTTCTACCGCATCTTACTGCCCAGCTCTGGCCCAATCATTGTGGTGACGGTGATCTGGCAGTTCACCAATATCTGGAACGATTTCCTCTTCGGTGCCTCGTTCAGTGACTACGACTCCCAGCCTATGACCGTCGCCCTCAACAATCTGGTGAACAGTTCCACCGGAGTGAAGGCCTATAACGTACATTTTGCCGGTGCCTTGCTGGCCGCCCTGCCCACACTCATCGTCTACGTGGTGTCAGGGCGTTATTTTGTCAGAGGTCTGATGGCGGGGTCAGTCAAGGGCTGACGGGCTGAGAGTCATCACGTTTTTCCACCTGACGCTGGGCCAGTAACGCTGTTACTGGCCCATTGCTGTCAGAAGGTGTTCGCGAGCACAGGGCAGACAGGGGCTGACGAAGGACTGTTACTCGTCAATGAGCTGGTAAGTCTGACAGGGGGCCGCGAAGGTCTTTCCAGCGCCGAGTGATGGGTGCACGGCTGATCATCAGCAAAATGTCATCGCCTGCTGGCATATACCGCTGAGCTGACCATAATCATTGATACTGCGTGCTTTTTGATGCTGCCCGACAGCCAACATCCTCTTTTTGCAGATCAGCAGTGTACGGGTGATCTGCATTTCCAGTGATCTGACAGGAGCTCCGCTTAATGCGTTTCGGAATTCTAGGTAATGCCAAGATTGCTCGTACTCAGGTGGCGCCAGCCATTATTGAGGCTGGCCATCAGATTCATGCCATTGCTTCGCGTTCGCAGGAGCAGGCGCAGGCATTCGCCGATATGTTCGGTGTAGCCCGGTGCTATGACAGTTACGAAGCCCTGTTGGCTGATGAGCAGATTGAGGCTGTCTATATTCCCTTACCCAACCACCTGCATGTGCCCTGGGCACTGAAAGCCATTCAGGCGGGTAAGCATGTGTTGTGCGAAAAACCTATTGCCCTCGATCTGGCGGATCTGCATCCGCTGCTGGATGCCGTCAAACACAGTGACCGCGTGGTGATGGAGGCGTTCATGGTCTGTCATCACCAGCAGTGGCAGGCCATTCATGACACCATTCTGCCCGCCATTGGCGACGTGCACGCGATCCATGCCATGTTCAGCTATGCCAATGATGATCCTGCCAACGTGCGTAATGTGGCCGAGTGGGGCGGCGGCGGTCTGCTGGATATCGGCTGCTATACCGTTCTGGCGGGTCTCTGGAGCTATGGCTGTGAGCCGCTGTCAGTGCAGAGCGTGATGGATATTGATCCACGTTTCGGTACTGACCGCCTCACCAGTGCACTGCTCGACTTTGGTCAGGGGCGTGTACTGAACATGACGGTGTCTACTCAGCTGGCCAAGTACCAGCGCATTGTTCTGATGGGGCGCAAAGGCTGGGCTGAGCTGGATGTGCCTTTCAATCCGGCGGTAGCAGGCACTCGTATTCGCATGGAAACGGGCGGTGAGCTGGGAACGGGTCTGGAAGTTCTGCTCCCTGCGCAGAACCAGTACGCGGCGATGGTCTCCGCCTTTGTCGAGCATACCGAATCCGGCAAGGGCTGGAACAATCTGCAGCAGTCCCATGCCCTGATTCAGGTGCTGGACAAGATTCGTATGAAGGCTCATGCACCGGTGCAGGGGGTTGTACTGTGACAGGAGGAAAAGCGATGAACAGCTCGATGAAGTGGGCAGTCGTTGGCGCCAGTACGATTGCCGCAGAGTGGATGATCCCTGCCATTCGCAGCCAGGGTGATGAGGTGGTGGCGCTCTTGTCGTCCAGCGAGAGCCGGGGGCTGGACTATGCTGGTCAGCATCTGATTGCTAACGCTTATACTGATCTTGCCACCCTGCTGGCAGAGCAGAAGCCGGATGCGGTCTATATCTCCACCACTAATGAGCTGCACCGTGATCAGTGTATTCAGGCGGCACAGGCGGGGGTGCATGTTCTGTGTGAAAAGCCACTGGCGCTTAATCTCGACGATGCGGTTGCCATGGTGCGTGCCTGTGAAGACGCCGGTGTGGTCATGGCGACCAATCACCATTTACGCCATGCCATTACCCATCAGGCGCTGCGCGAGCAAATAGCCAGCGGGGCGGTTGGCACGCCGTCGGCGGCAAGAGTGTTTCATGCCGTGAGCCTGCCGGAGCATTTGCGCGGCTGGCGGATAAACAAAGCCGATGCGGGAGGCGGCGTAGTACTGGATATCACTGTTCATAACGCCGATACCCTGGCATTTATTCTGGGCGAGTATCCCCTGTCGGTCATGGCCATGACCCAGAACACAGGGATGGGCGAAGGTATTGAGGACGGCGCCATGAGTGTCTGGCGTTTTCCTTCCGGGTTGCTGGCCTATACCCATGAGAGTTTTGCCACGCCTTTTGCCGATACCGGACTGGAAATTCATGGCGATCAGGGCAGTCTGGTGGCCAAGGGTGTGATGACGCAGCAGCCGACCGGTGATGTCTGGTTGCGCAATGGGGAAGGGCGGATGCGGTTGCCACTGGACCATCACAATCTTTATGAAGAGGGAGTCAGTCAGTTCCGTCAGGCTATCTGCTCTGGCAGCCATCCGGCGGCGGATGGCTGGGCAGGCGTTCGTTCACTGGCGGTGGCACTGGCCGTGCTGGCCTCTGCTCGCAGTGGCAAGGAAGAGGTCGTCGATTACGGTGCAGCGGCCCCGGGCTGAGCTGTCGGACGATAAGCCTGACAGCTGGCGGGCAGCCAGTACCAGGGCAACCTGACACCTGAGCAACGCCATTGAATGCTGCCCCCTTCGGTCAGGCTGGGGTTGAAGATCAGTCCGCCACCTGCAAAACGCTCGTCTTTCATGTTGACGCGCAGAATGCCATCCCGTTCCCTGATCTGGACACTGTCGATCATATCCGGCAGTGGTTTGCTGTAGCCTGCCTGTTTCAGATCCGCCGGGATGCGTTTGTTGAGCAGGTAATAGGCACCGATGTCGTCACCGATGGCGCGTGCTACCTGCTCGGCGGTGGCCAGCTCGCTTCTGGCCTGTTGTGCCTGATAGGCAGCAACGCTGCCCTGCACCGGTGTGACCAGCAGATAGCTGGCATAGAGAACGGAAAACAAATCAAGCATGGGGAAGCATCCTGCCTGCTCGCGAAGACGGCGTGTGGGTTGTCACGGTATGGGTGGTCATGGATTAGCCTGTGCAGGTATGGCCCGGAACAATATTGACTAGAACAACATTGCCTGAGGCAAAAGACTGAACGCTAATCCACAGTCCATAAAAGGGCTGTTATGGTACCTCCCACCCTTTCACGTGCATAGCCACTGGCTCCTTTCATCTGTATCAAAGCTTGTGCAAGGCAGGGAAAGCCCGCTATTTGTATAGGGGCCTGAGCACAACCTCATGTGCGCCTGCCATTTCGAGCAGGAGTGTCGACGGTGACAGGGCGTGTTCCTGTTCTGAAAGAGCAGGTCCAGACAGCTAACTGACAGCGACCCATCAACCAGGAGTAGCGGATGCACATTGTTATCGCCCCCGATTCATTCAAGGAATGCCTGACTGCCATGGAGGTAGCCGAAGCACTGGCCGACGGACTGCAAATGGCACTGCCGGATGCGCACTGTGAACTGGTCCCCATGGCTGACGGTGGCGAGGGAACCACCGCTACCCTGTTACAGGCGCTGGGGGGCGAGCGTGTTGATGTGGAGGTGCATGGGCCATTGGGTGGGAAAACCTGGGCCTATTTTGGCCTGATTGATCAGGGTAAGACCGCCGTTATGGAAATGGCTGAAGCCAGCGGATTGCATCTGGTGCCGCCCGATCAGCGCAATCCGTTGCTGACCAGCAGTTTTGGGACGGGGGAGTTGATTGAAGCGGCCCTGACGCGCGGGGCACAGCGTATTGTGCTGGGTATTGGCGGCAGCGCGACCAATGACGGTGGTGCAGGGATGCTGATGGCACTGGGAGCGACCCTGCTTGATCAGACCGGTGCACCGATTGCGCTGGGCGGCGCGGCACTGGCTACACTGGCCAGCCTTGATCTGTCGACGCTTGATGCGCGTCTGGCACAGATACAGATTGATATCGCCTGTGATGTGACTAACCCACTGTGTGGGGAGCGTGGGGCATCTGCTGTCTTTGGCCCACAGAAAGGAGCCAGCCCGGAGCAGGTGGTACAACTGGATCAGGCATTGCTGCACTTTGGCGCCATGCTGGCAGGTCAGAGTGGTCGTGATGCGCTTAATCACCCCGGTACAGGGGCGGCAGGGGGTCTGGGAGCTGGGCTGTTTGCCGGTCTGGGAGCGGAGTTACGACCGGGTATTGAGCTGGTCATTGATACGGTACAGCTGGAAGACAAGATTGCGGCAGCTGATCTGGTGCTGACAGGCGAAGGGCGCATTGATCATCAGACTATATACGGCAAGACTCCGTTTGGTGTGGCTCAGGTAGCACAGCGTCTGGGCAAGCCGGTGATTGCGGTGGCCGGTAGTGTAGGCGAAGGCTACGAGGTAGTGCATCAGCACGGTATCAACGCGGTATTCAGTATTAGCCCCGGGCCGCAGAGCCTGCTGCAGGCACTTGCCAACGGTAAGGAGCAACTGACCAGAACCGCACGTAATATCGGTGAAATGCTCAAGCTCCCTGCCAGATAGAGCAGAGCTTCTGGCTAGGTTACTTGTGCAGGATATAACGGGTTCTGACCTTGTTGCTGCCAACTACCGCGGTCAGTGTGCTGGCAAGCGTATCCATCCCGGTAAAGCCGCGCAGGCGCTGCACCTGTCCGAAGCGATGATGGACCAGAATGGAGTCGATATTTCTGAACTTACGTTGCAGGGTCAGACGGTCAATATCCGTCAGCAGGGTAGTGCGCAGGTTGTCGCCCTGGCTGACCTGCAGCTCTGTATCGGTAAGGGTGAGGTGGATATGCCCGGCTTCGTCGCGCCAGTAGGCCAGATGCTGATACTTGTGCCAGGCCAGCCAGAACATCATCGGTGCAAAGATATACATTTGATACTGGTTGTTCTTGTACCCCAGATACAGCGCACCGATTCCCAGGAGCACCAGCACGACGGCAAAGATCTGAATATTGCGCTGCTGGCTGCGAATAAAGGCGGGGCTGATGCTGAAAGTCATAGGGCGTGGCTCGGCAGTTAAGGCGAGGCCACACTATACCTTATCCCGCTGGGTATACCTCAACTCCCCTCGCGCGTGATGGCGGCGAGTCGCAGCGGTATATCTCAGAGGCCCTGACCAAACAAGGCTTTCAGGTCGATGGTAGAGTCTTTCCCCAGCTGCTGGCGGTGGCTGTCCATCCATAATGCCGCCTGCACGCGGCCCATATCACGCAACATCTCAAAGAAGGGTAGATAGGCCACCAGTTTGGACTCGGTCGGCAGGGCAAACATGCGTTCGTCAGGGTCGATCATATGGAAGCGGATACGGGCCAGATTGCGCTCCAGCCGGCCATAGGGTAGCCAGGATAATCCGGCAAAGTCGCGGGCCTGCACGATCATGCGCATTTCTCGCAGAAAGGCACTGTTAAAGGCAATGTCCATGGCGCGATTCTTTATTTCCTGTGCAGAGCGCGGCAGTTCTCCAAGGCGCATGGGAGACAGCAGAATGAGCAGGATGTCATCGCTCTTGCACTCATAGAACAGCGGAAAAATGGCCGGATTGGCTGAATAGCCGCCATCCCAGTAGGGTTCTCCTTCAATCTCGATTGAGTGATGCAGCGTCGGCAGGCACGCAGAGGCAAGCAGGGCATCAGCCGTTAGCTCGTGGCGATGAAACAGCCGCAGGTGCCCGGTATTGGCATTGGTGGCAGCGATAAACAGCCTGAACGGACTGCACTGGCTCAATCGGGCGAAGTCGAACTGGCTCTCAACAATCTTGCGCAGCGGATTGTGGTCCATGGGGTTGAGCTGGTAGGGCGAGAAGTAGTGGGTCAGGCCCATGACGAAGTTGAGGGCGGGTGATACGGTCAGCTGATCATTGTCATTCTGGCTGGCCAGCTGGAAAGGCGCACTGCTGGCGACCGCCTGCCAGAAATCCTGCAGCGCCTGTCGGGCACCTTCGCGGCCCTGTTCCATCCAGCCATGGGCCATGGCAACGGCATTCATGGCACCTGCGCTGGTGCCGCTGATACCTTCAAACTCGCAGTAGCCATCTTCCAGCAGATAATCCAGCACGCCCCAGGTAAACGCGCCGTGGGCACCTCCTCCCTGCAAGGCCAGATTCAACTGCGGATTCCGTTGGAAGAGTCGTGCCATCACTGTCTCCTTTGCTTTCTCGCTCGCCTGATCATCGCCGTCTGCAATGATTGTGCGGTGCGACATGGGAAAAGTTAATGGCTGATGCGTTACAAATTAGTTGAATCAGTGAACACGTCAGCGGAGCAGCCCTTTCAGCTGCTCCGCTTTGGCTGAGGTGCTCAGTCTGCTGCCAGAGAGCGTGACTTCTTGCTGCTGACTGTCTCGCTGTCAGGGTGATGAGAGGGGGTGTTCACCCTGGAAAGCATGTGCTCTTCCATGTTTTCCAGCTCGACCCCTTTGGTCTCGGGCAGGTAGCGGCTGACAAAGAAGAAGGCGACAAACATGCAGGCGACAAAAATCCACATCGGGAAAGCGCCATTGAAATGTTCTTGCAGCCAAGCGTTATCAAGCAGTATGGGAAATAGCTGACCGATGAGGAAGTTGCTGATCCACATGGCGGTGACGGCCATCGACATACCGTACGAACGCATGTGATTGGGAAATACTTCAGAAATAACGATCCATGCGCCCAGAGCCCAGGAAATGGCAAAGAAGATCATGAACAGTAACATCCCTGACAGGGTCAGGTAGCCTGCGGTAATGGCTGCCTCGCCACTCAGTCCTTTGGCAGCATAGATGTAATAGGATGTGATCGACAGACCCACCGCCGCGCCGACAGCACCAATCTTCAACAACGGCACCCGGCCAACACGATCCATCAGGAAGGCGCCGATACCCGTGCCAATCAGCTGGACAACGCCTATCCAGATCGTCATGAACATCGCTGACTCGTTATCCCCAGTGACACGCTCAAGTACCATCGGGGCGAAGTACATCATGATGTTGACGCCACTCAGCTGTTGCAGAACCGCTACACCGGCGGCGATCCCCGTAATGATCCAGAATCGACGACTGCGTAGCAGGTGATCTTCTGTGGCACGCTGCCGACTGAGGCGTTCGGCTGACAGTGAGGCACGAATATCCTGTATGCAGCGGTCGGCATAGGCATGGCCGCCAATCTTGCACAGTGTCGCTCTGGCTTCCGCGTCACGGTTTTTCATTACCAGCCAGCGTGGAGACTCGGGAATCAGCAGGGATACCAGGCAGAACAGCAGACAGGGGATGACTTCCGAGCCAATCATAACGCGCCAGCCCATATCGACCAGCCATGCCTGACTGGTACCTTTCGCGATCAGGAAGTTGATGATGAAAATCACGACCTGGCCGAAGACGATGGCAAAATTCTGCATGCCGATGGTGCGCCCCCTCAAGGCGGAGGGTGAAACTTCGGACATGTACATCGGCGACACTGCCGATGCGACACCGACAGCAACGCCACCGATCATTCGATAGATAACGAACCACAGGAAGCTGTCGACGACAGCCGCACCCAGCGCTGAGACGGTAAACAGCAGCGCGGCAATCATGAGCGTGAGCTTGCGGCCGAAGCGGGAGGCCATCTGGCCTGATATCAGCGCACCGAGAATGCAACCGATGGCGACGTTGGATACTGCCCAGCCTGTCCCGGCAGGGCTCAGATCAAAATATTCGGTGATCGGGTTGATGGCGCCGGAGATGACGGCGGTGTCATAGCCGAAAAGCAGGCCGCCAATAGCTGCCACTCCGCAGATGGAGAGCAAAAAGCGAAGATTGAATGAATTGCACTCAGACATGGTTGCCCCTGTGACTTTAAAAGTGGAAGTGATGTTTGTTGTTCGTTGTTTTTTCCACATGTGGCATATGGCATCTGAATATTGTCTTTATTATGTCGATGTGCATTTAAGCAGGGTGTTCTACAGATGCGACGCAATTGAGATCGATAAAAAGTTAATTCCCTCTATAGGGCTCCTTTGGTGGGTGTGGACGGGGGTAGTGTCACTCTTTCAGCTCAGGCTACAAGCACCGATCTACCATTAAGTATTTGAAATTAATGCAGTTAAAGCCTGTTCAATGGCCTGCTCAACGGTCAGCAAGGACTGGCCATGAGAGGCTCTCAGCATTGAAGAGGTTGCGTCGCTGCTAACGGAAAATAAGGATTCTTGTGGGGAAGTAAAGTGTCAGGCTATTCACTAATACGTTAGTTATATGTCTGATAGGGATATTTCTACAGGCGTAATTCCATTTCCTGCTCGTTGACTGACATCCCCCAGCGTCTGCTGTGATGCTCGTCTGTCAGCCTGAATCCTGCCTTGTCATACAGCTGTCTGGCTCGTTGCAGGCCTTCAAATGTATGCAGAAAGATAGTTTGGTAGTGGTGCTGGCGACAGAAGGCCAGCGCCCGCTGCAACAGGGTCTTGCCAACACCGGTCCCGCGTAAGGGCTCATCCAGCATAAACCAGCGCAGCTGTGCGCCACGCTTCTGCAGATGCAGACTGTCTACGGCAATACAGCCTGCCAGCTTGTCCTCGAACAGGGCGCAAAGCAGGCAATCCTGGCGGTCATCAAAACGTTCGGCAAAGGCAGCGATTTCCATCGCCAGTTGTGACTCGAAGTAGAGACCGAAATTCCACTCTGCAGCGTAGTACTCGGCATGCATCGCCACCATGTTGCCAATCACGCCGGGAAAAAAGCCGGGTCGGATGTGTACTGTGTTGATGTCAGCCATGTCCACACCTGTATTTGCCAATGCATTCTGTTGACTAGCGTTGTTGGGCACTGGCTTGCTGCATAGTGAACAGGTTCTGCACCTGCCAGCGCCCGCTGATGCCCAATCAAGTATAGAGCTTGTGCATGAAGTAGCGCTGGTGGCCGGGAGGAAAGTTCTCTATCTGACCGACCACAGTGAAGCCAAGGCGGGCGTAGAACTCTCTTCCCTGAAACGACAGGGTGTCCACTTGTGCGGCGGTGCAGCCGCGTGCCCGTGCTTCCTGCTCTGCCGTTTCCATCAGTTGACGACCCAGGCCGCCGCGACGGTTGTCTGCCGCCACCCACACCACTTCAACCAGAAAGTGACCATAAATGGTACGGCCACCGACGCCGCCGACCAGCTCCTCCCTGTCATTCCAGGCCAGCACGTTTAAGGGGCGGGCATCGTTATAGCCCATGACCTCGGTGTTGTACTGGCGGACCAGGGTATAGAGCTGTTTGACGGCGTCTTCCTGAGGTGAATCAAAACACTGGATTTTCATGGGTTTACATCCATTTAAGCAAACGATGGCAAGCGCTTTCGGTAAATCATCGGGTGGATGGAACTGTCGTATTCTGCAGTCAACACAAGGCAGGTCTGCAGCCAAGTTGTAAACGGCGCTGATAGTGCAGTGGTTGACACCATTGGCGGTATCGCGGCCAGACGTGCGGTCTATACTTTAGCCGTTGTTGATAAATCTTCCTGATATCGGCTGGGCTGATGATCAGGGCATAAGTTTCATTCCATATCAGGGCGCAGTCATGGCATGCAGTTGTATAACGCACAGAATTGCTGCTGTTCTGATCTGGTTCCTGCTTGGTACGGGAACATTGCAGGCGGCGCCGCTGCTGATTGCAACCGATGAGTTACCACCCTATACCAGTCGCAATCAGGCCGACAGCTTTCTCACCGATTTGTTGGCTGCGGTCGGTGAGCAAATGGGCGAACCATTGGTGATGACCTTCATGCCGTGGAAGCGGGCGGAGTCCTCTGTGGAAGACCAGAGCGTATGGGCAGCAGTCCCTTATGTGCCCACTGAAGAACGTAAGAAGAAGTTCCTTTTCTCTGACCCCCTCTACAGCAAACAGACCAAATTCTTTTACTACAGTGCCAGCTGTAAACCCATCGATATCCAGTTCGAGGTGTTGAAGGACCTGCGCATCTTCCGTATCGGTGCAGTGCGGGGCTATTACTACGAGCAGATGTTTAACGATGCCAAATTGTATGTGGAATACGTGAACGGCGAAGTGCAGAACTTCCATAAATTGCGCGAAGGGCGGATTGATCTTACACCTGCTCTGGAGGCTGTGGGCTGGTACCTGATCAGGAAAGAATTTGGTAAAGCACAGGCCAAGTGTTTCTTTACCCTGCAAATGCCGCTACAGACCGGCGCCAACTATCTGATGATGTCGCGTCACTGGCCTGACGCCGAGCAGGTGCTTGCCCGGTTCAACGAAGCACTGCGTGCGCTCAAGGCTAACGGTACTTATCAGCGTATTGCTGAACAGCATGGCATTATCATGCCGTACATCGCCTTGCAGGACGGGCAGACCAGCCCCTGAAAGGCACGCGCCTGGCGCAACCATGGCCTGCCCGCCAGAAAGCGAGCAGGCCATGAACAGGGGCTAAAGGATTAACGTCCGGCAGTGGTCACAAAGCGGGTATCGAGATACGACTCGATCGCTTCGCTGCCTCCTTCGGTGCCATAGCCTGAATCCTTCATGCCGCCGAAAGGTACTTCCGGCAAGGCGAAGCCGAGATGGTTAATGGTCAGCATGCCGCTTTCAATGTCATTCGTCAGTGCGGTAATGGTGGCGTGGGAGCGCGTGTAGGCATAGGCCGCCAGACCGTAGGGCAGACGGTTGGCCTCGGCCATCGCTTCATCGTAATGGGTGAACGGATTGATCAGCGCTACCGGGCCAAAGGGTTCGTCTGTCATGGCACGGGCGGTCATTGGTACGTCGCTCAGCACGGTGGGCTCGAAGAAGAATCCGGCTCCGTCAATACGCTTGCCACCGGTTCTGACGGTGGCTCCTTTCTCTACGGCGTCGTTAACAAAGCGCTCGATGGATTCCAGGCCACGCTTGTGTGCCATCGGGCCCATGGTGACGCCTTCGTCCAGACCATTACCTACTTTCAGCTTCTGTACTTCCGCAACAAATTTCTCAATGAATTGCTCATAAACGTCTGCATGCACCAGAAAGCGGGTAGGGGAGATACACACCTGTCCGGAGTTACGGAATTTGGCACCAGCCAGATCGCGGGCTGCTGCATCCAGATCGGCATCGGCAAAGACCAGCACGGGGGCGTGGCCACCCAGCTCCATGGTAGCCTTTTTCATGTGCTGACCCGCCAGTGCTGCCAGATGCTTGCCTACTGGGGTAGAACCGGTAAAGGAGATCTTGCGAATCACCGGATGGGGGATCAGGTATTCGGAAATTTCTGCGGGTACGCCATACACCAGGTTGATTACACCCGCAGGGAGACCTGCATCAGCAAAGGCACGAATCAGTTCGGCAGGTGACGCGGGGGTATCTTCCGGGCCTTTGACAATAAACGAACAACCTGCCGCCAGTGCTGCAGACAGCTTGCGTACCACCTGATTGATAGGGAAGTTCCAGGGGGTGAATGCGGCTACCGGGCCAACAGGCTTTTTGAAGGTCAGCTGCTGGACGTCAGGCTGACGCGAAGGAATCACCTGACCGTAAGTGCGGCGTGCTTCTTCGGCAAACCAGTCAATGGTATCAGCAGCACCCAGTACTTCGGCTTTGGATTGGGCCAGCGGTTTGCCCTGTTCCAGTGTCATCAGCTGGGCAATGTGATCAGCACGCTCGCGCAGCAGGTCCGCCGCTTTGCGCATGATCTTGCTGCGCTGTACCGGCGAGCTGTCTTTCCAGCCATCGAAACCGCTTTGTGCAGCGGCCAGTGCCTTGTCCAGATCGGCTTTCTCGGCGTGAGCAATATGGCCGATCACTTCTTCAGTGGCAGGGTTGATGACCGCAATGGTCTTGCCGCTCTGGGCATCTTGCCATTCACCGTTGATAAACAGCTGTACGTTGGGATACATGTGTGGCTCCGTTAAGTAGTCCGATGTGACAAGTAGGCAAGATCTGCGCCTTGCTGGGTTCTAACATACGGGTTAAGCATGTCAAAGCCGGACAGTCGTTATGGGGGTAGCCACGTCTGATTCATAGAGGCAGCGGCGATGAATCAGACTGTTGCGATAACTGCGGTTAGTTCATAGATGAGACAGCGGACAGGTCCGGCCCTTGTACTGCATTGAATAAGGCTCATAAACAGAAAGAGTGTGTTGGATTTTGCTGTCCTGGCTTGACTCAGGTCGTCAGCTGGGTAGTATGGCTTTCAAATTGCGTAATTAAATTTCTATATGCGTAATTTATTACGTGGCCGACATGGCTGCCAATCATCAAACAGTGCTATCAGGTATCAAGACTATGCAGCACTACGGATTCCAGCTTCTGATCGGTGACTACCTTGCCCGCAGTGTGCGTGGCATTGTCTGTGCGCCTCCCTCTTTCTGCTCCTGACACCGGGCGTACCGCGGCCCTTTCCGGGGGCGCTGTTTATGAGCATTCAACCGGTGTCTTTATCCTCCAGGCAACCGATGCAGCCGTGATGCATCTTCGCACTGCCAGCTTCAGCGCATACTGATGCAAATCTGCGAGCAGTGCTTCCATACAAGAATAACGAGGAACAGAACATGTCTGATTTATTTGAAAACCCCATGGGGCTGATGGGTTTCGAGTTTATTGAGCTGGCTTCGCCCACGCCCGGCGTGCTTGAGCCTGTGCTGGCCATGATGGGTTTTACTAAGGTAGCGGTGCATCGCTCCAAAGCGGTGGAGCTTTATCGCCAGGGTGATATCAATCTGGTCGTCAACAGTGAGCCTAAGAGCAACGCCGCTTACTTTGCCTCAGAACATGGCCCATCGGTCTGCGGTATGGCTTTCCGGGTGCGGGACTCCCATCACGCCTATGCCAAAGCGCTGGAACTGGGCGCGCAGCCAGTGGAGGTACCGACCGGCCCCATGGAACTGCGTCTGCCTGCAATCAAGGGCATCGGTGGCGCTCCTCTGTACCTGATTGACCGATTCGGTGATGGTTCATCCATCTACGATATCGATTTCAACTATATCGAGGGTGTGGACCGTCATCCGCAAGGTGCGGGTCTGAAACTGATCGATCACCTTACTCACAACGTCTACCGTGGTCGTATGGCCTACTGGGCCGGGTTCTACGAGAAGCTGTTCAACTTCCGTGAGATTCGCTATTTCGATATCAAAGGCGAATACACCGGCCTTACCTCGAAGGCGATGACGGCACCCGATGGCATGATTCGTATTCCACTTAACGAGGAGTCATCCAGAGGTGCGGGGCAGATTGAAGAGTTCCTGATGCAGTTCAACGGTGAAGGTATCCAGCATGTGGCTTTCCTTACCGACAACCTGCTGCACACCTGGGACAAACTGAAAGACCTGGGTATGCGGTTTATGACGCCTCCACCCAATACCTACTATGAGATGCTGGAAGAGCGCCTGCCGGGTCACGGTGAGCCAACCGATGAGCTGAAGGCCCGAGGTATTTTGCTGGATGGCTCATCTGAGCCGGGTGATCGCCGATTGCTGCTGCAGATATTCTCAGAAACCCTGCTGGGGCCGGTTTTCTTCGAGTTTATCGAGCGCAAGGGTGACAGTGGCTTCGGCGAAGGTAACTTCAAGGCGCTGTTTGAATCGATTGAGCGTGATCAGATTCGCCGTGGTGTGTTGGATGCAGAGTCAGCCTGATCGCCGATGACGTAAAGTGCCGCCAGGATCTATGGCGGCACTTCAGACCGTGAAGACGCTGTTTGAAACGCTATCAGCCCGTGATACGCAAACCGCCCATACGCTGACTTATCTCCCGGGCACTGGCAGTGATGGCCTGTGCAGCGGCGCCTGCGGGATCAGCATTGAAGCCTGTAGCCGAGCCCACCATGGTAATCACCCCACACAACTCGCCACCTGCCTTGAACAGAGGGGCAGACAGGGCATTCACTCCCGGTAGTAACAGCCCATGAATAGCATGCAGACCTTGTGCGCGGATGGCGGCTGCCTGCTGCTCCAGATCGGCCGCAGGTAAATGAGGATAGGCAGAGACTTCCTCGTCCCGCAGCGCGCGGGTTTCTCTTTCTGGCATGAAGGCCTGAAAGACCAGACCAGTAGATGATGTGAGTAGCGGCAATACAGAGCCTACCTGAGTGACCAGCGTTACAGCACGTACTGCTTGCTCTACATGCACCACTGTCGGGCCTTTATTACCCCAGACGGCCAGAAAGCAGGTTTCATTGAGCGCATCACGCAAGGCAGCCAGTTGTGGTGTGGCGACCTTGACCACGTCCAGTCTGCCCAGGGCTGCAAGTCCGACAAAGAGTGCTTCACGACCCAGAGCGTAATGGTTAGTCGTGCTGTCCTGCTCGGCAAAACCGCTGGCAATCAGGGCCTGCAGATAGCGATGTACCTTGCTGGCGGGCATGGCCAGATGTTCTGCAAGACGGGTAAGGGAAGTGGCTGGGGCCAGTTCGGCCAGACCTTTGAGAATGTCAGTACCGACTTCAGCGGATTGCACTTTCTTGCGCCGTGGCGCGTTGTCTTCGCTGGAAAATTCCTGCAGAGACAGATCATCGTCTTGCCGGGTTGATGTATTGCTGCTGCGTGTTGCTCTGGCCATGTGTACTCATCGGTCGGTGGGGAATCTGTTGCAAGATTCGGCTAAAAACCTGCTGCTGGGCACCTTACGTCAACCTCCCGGTGCGGCTGACGAGGGCTTGTGCTCCGTCTGGCCATCACTGGCAGAGGGTTAACAGGTTTTTAACCATGAATCGTTTGCTGTTATAGCTTGACGCTGTTGAATATTCAAATTACCTTTTGCGTAATTAAATTACGCAAAAGTGAAATGCGTTATTGGCACTGCGGTCAGTAGCCTGCCGATTCAGGCGTTACTGACCGTGCCACCGAACCAGACGATGACTGAACATCAATAAGGAGACGGGTTATGCACGGTGCAGAGCGTCACTATCAATCGGGTTGGGGTAACGAGTTCAGCAGTGAAGCACTGCCCGGTGCCTTGCCTCAGGGGCAGAACTCGCCACAGAAAGTACCTTATGGTCTGTATGCGGAACTGCTGTCAGGTACGGCTTTCACTGTGCCGCGTGCGGAGGCCCGTCGTACCTGGCTTTATCGTATTCGTCCGTCGGCAGCACATCCGCGTTTCTGCAGACTGGAACGTCAGCTGAATGGTGCTGAACTGGGTGCTGTTACACCGAATCGTCTGCGCTGGAATCCTTTGCCCTTACCACAGGGCAAGACAGACTTTATCGATGGTATGCAGCGTATTGCGGCCACTGCCAGTGCCGATCAGGCCGCGGGGATCAGCATCTATCGCTATGCGGCTAACGTTTCGATGGAGCGGGTGTTCTTCAATGCCGATGGTGAGCTGCTGATTGTCCCTGAGTCTGGTCGCCTGAGTCTGGCAACCGAAATGGGTGTGCTGGATATAGCACCGCTGGAAATTGCAGTGATCCCACGTGGAGTGAAGTTTCGGGTTAGCCTGCTGGATGACAACGCGCGTGGGTATATCTGTGAAAATCATGGTGTTGCATTGCGCCTGCCGGACCTTGGGCCAATTGGCAGTAACGGTCTGGCCAATCCCCGCGACTTCCTGACGCCGGTAGCGGCTTTTGAGGATCGCTCCGAGCCCACCGAACTGGTGCAGAAATTCCTGGGTGAGTTGTGGGCAGCAGAGCTTGATCATTCACCGCTGGATGTCGTGGCCTGGCACGGGAATAACGTGCCCTACAAGTATGACCTGCGTCGTTTCAATACCATCGGCACGGTCAGTTATGACCACCCCGATCCATCGATCTTTACTGTGCTGACGTCGCCCAGCGGGATACCCGGTCAGGCCAATGTCGACTTTGTTATTTTCCCACCGCGCTGGATGGTAGCGGAGAACACCTTCCGTCCCCCATGGTTCCATCGCAACCTGATGAACGAGTTCATGGGGCTGATTCAGGGCGCGTATGATGCCAAGGCGGAAGGTTTCCTGCCCGGTGGCGCATCACTGCACAACTGCATGAGTGCGCATGGACCTGACAATGCCACAACCGCACAGGCCATAGCCGCCGAACTGAAACCCCACAAGATTGATAGCACTATGGCCTTTATGTTCGAGAGCTGCGTGGTATTGCGTCCTACACAGCAGGCTCTGGACGGGGAGGATCTGCAGACAGACTACGATAGTTGCTGGGCAGGCATGAGTAAAACGTTTACGGGCTGAGCAGCCGTCAACTGGCCAGGTAGTGCGGTCTTTCAAAGCATAAAGCGAGGGCGGGCAGGTAAGGCGCTTTCCCTCCGACAACAAGAGGAATTCTCATGACACAGAGTCTAACGTCGCATCAGCCGGTACGAAGCTGGTTAAGCAGTGCTAATGATCACCCCGATTTTCCCCTTTTGAACCTGCCGCTTGGCGTGTTTCGCGTCGCCGGAGAGTCTCCACGTGGTGGCGTGGCTATCGGTGACAGTGTCCTCGATCTGCGCGCGGCGCTGGATGCCGGATTATTTGTTGAAGTGGAGCAAGGGCAGGCTGCTGAGGCTGCCGCATTGGCAGCAGACAGTCAGCTGAACGCATTCTTTGCACTCGGAAAGCATGCGCGCGTACAGTTTCGGCAGGCGCTGGTGACATTGTTGCAGGAGGGTAGTGACTATCAGGCCCGGATGGAGTCTTTGGGTGACGCGTTGCTGCATCCGATGAGCCTCTGCGAGATGCTGCTGCCAGCGCGCATCGGTGATTACACTGACTTTTATGTCGGCATTAACCACGCGATGAATGTCGGCAAGCTCTTTCGTCCTGATAATCCTCTGCTGCCCAACTATAAGCATGTCCCTATTGGTTATCACGGACGCGCCTCGACCATTGGTGTATCGGGGGCTGCATTCCACCGTCCCAACGGGCAAACCCTGCCGGCCGGGCAAACTGTACCGGTATTTGGCCCCAGCAAAAGACTGGATTTCGAGCTGGAACTGGGTATCTGGATTGGCAGCGGTAATCAAGCCGGTCAGGCCATCCCTATCAGTGAGGCCGCTGATCATATCGGCGGCTTCTGTCTGCTGAATGACTGGTCAGCACGAGATGTGCAGGCCTGGGAATATCAACCTCTGGGGCCTTTCCTGTCGAAGAGTTTTGCTACCACGGTATCGCCCTGGATTATCAGCCCTGAAGCTCTTGCACCTTTCCGTAAGGCTCAGCCGAGCCGGCCAGAGGGAGATCCTCAGCCGCTTGATTACCTGCTTGATCACAAGGATCAGGCTGAAGGCGCCTATGACATTGAACTGGAAGTATTGCTGCTGACGGAAAAAATGGCAGCGGACGGCATGGAACCAGAAGTCATTTGCCGCAGTAATACTCTGAATATGTACTGGACGGTGGCGCAGATGGTCGCTCATCACAGTGTGAACGGCTGCCAGTTGCAGTCCGGTGATCTGTTTGGATCAGGGACGCTGTCTGGAAAAGAAGAGGGAGAGTTCGGATCATTACTGGAGCTGACCCACGGCGGCAAGGATGCCCTCCAGCTGGTAAATGGCGAGCGTCGTACTTTCCTCGAGGATGGCGATGTTATTGTCCTGCGTGCCCGTTGTCATGCTGAAGGCGTGGGGTCTATTGGTTTTGGCGAGTGTCGGGGGAAAGTACTGCCTGCTCTCTGAGTTACAGTCGGCTTATTTCAGGTGTGTCGGAGAAGGGGGCGGATTTTGTTTCTGCCAGAGAAGCAAATGTGCACAAAATGTGTGAAATCTTTCCTCTGTCTCTACCACTTAACAAAGGCTTGAGGTTCAGCAGTGGTGTTATGCCCTGAAGAGCCCGGGCTGTTGGAGGATGCCATCTGACGAGGTCGGATGGCATCCCACCTGTTAAGTCGTAAGAAGAGAGACACACATGAAGTCGTCCATATTGGCTGTCAGCCTGATGTTACTGCCGTTATCTACGTTGGCTGCCGAAGGCAACAACTGGGGTTATAGCGGAGATATAGGTCCGGAAAGCTGGGCAGAGCTGAGCACAGACAACGTATTCTGCAAAGGTAAGAACCAATCACCGGTCAATCTGACCGGGTTCACAGAGGCGCATCTGACACCAATTGAATTTCACTATGCCACTGGTAAGGCGGAAATTTCACATCTTGGTCATACTATCAAGGTTGCGACAGCCGCAGGCAGTTATATCGTGGTAGACGGTGAGCCCTTTGAGCTGAAGCAGTTTCATTTCCATACGCCAGCGGAAAACCTGATTGATGGCAAGTCGTATCCGTTGGAAGGGCATCTGGTGCATGTAGACAAAAATGGCAACCTGGCCGTTGTTGCCGTGATGTTCGCCGAAGGTGCTGCTAATCCCATTCTGGGTAAGATTATCAGCGCCATGGGTGATGGTAAGGCTGCACATATCGAGCTATCGCAGCCATTGTCGCCTGAAGCACTGTTGCCAGCTAACCAGGAATATTTCCGCTTCAGTGGCTCTTTGACGACACCGCCATGTAGCGAAGGTGTGCGCTGGCTGGTCATGAAACAACCGATGACGGCCTCTGTCGAGCAGATCAAAGCACTGACCGAGGCGGTGCCGCATGCCAATAATCGCCCTGTACAGCCTCTGAACGGTCGGCCGGTTTTACAGTAACTGTCATTCGCTACATCAGGCTGGTTACTTCTGGGTAACCAGCTTACTCCTGTGTCACTCCTTGTTTCTCCTTCATCAGCTGAATAGCATCCTCATGTTGTTACTTGGTTCTTATTAGGAACTAATGCCAGCTGCTCTACAGTGGCAGGTTGTCCAAACTCAAGGAGTTAAAACATGAGCAAGACTGTTGTTGTCTATTTTTCTGGTTACGGCCATACCCGTCGCGTTGCTGAGTTTGTTGCTGAAGGCGCCAGCGCGGAACTGATCGAAGTGAGCAGTGAGGGCGACATCACTGAGGCTGCCTGGGAAACACTGAACGCTGCCAGTGCGATTATTTTTGGTGCGCCCACGTACATGGGATCAGTGCCCTGGCAATTCAAAAAGTTTGCTGATGCAACATCCAAGGTGTGGTTTACCCGCGGCTGGCAAGACAAGGTATTCGGCGGCTTCACTAACAGCGCCAGTCTCAATGGTGATAAACAGGTCAGCCTGATTTATTTGCAGACACTGGCAGCTCAGCATGGTGGATTGTGGGTGAGCCTGGGCTTGCCTCCTTCCAACACCAAAGCGGCCACACGTGCAGACGTAAACAATCTGGGTGGTTCTGCTGGTGTACTGGTACAGTCTCCTGCTGATGTAGGTGCAGATGACATCCCATCAGGAGATCTGGAAACGGCACGTCTGTACGGTGCACGTGTGGCGGATATTGCCAAGCGCCTGCACGGCTAATAAGTGGCTCTAGAGCCATGCGTGAGGCCCGGCAGACCAGAGGTTTGCCGGGCTTTTTCATGTTTCGTAATTGCACTTGTCAATCTTTGTGAGCGCAGCTTCACTGGCGAACGCCGGTAGCTGTCTGAAAGCAGAATGACGACATATATCTGGCATCGGCTGTCATGCAGTCTTTGATTGGTTTTATTTCACAATAAAGTCTGTATAAAAAATATATTCCATACAGTTTTGACGCCATGAGTCGATAACTGGTAAACGGAGTTCCTGTGGTAGTCGAGGTGCCTTATGCGCCAGTTCATTCGTCATCCTTCAAGTGTCCCCATCAGTTGCCGTCATCAGGACGGCGAGCTGGAGCGTTATCAGCGGTTGTGTAATTACAGCGAAGGGGGGCTCAGTGTGATGGTTGATGAGGCCATCGCAGTTGGTTCACTGGTAGAAATTTGTATCCCCATTCAGGATCCCCCTTTCTGTGCATTGGGAGAAGTCGTGTGGAGTTCACCGATCAATAGTCATCACTATCAGCTTGGTGTTCGCTTCAGTGATGAGAACACGGCCTTCGCCGTACGTATGATTGAGCAGATCTGTCATATCGAGCAGTACCGCCATGAAGTCGAAGAGCAGGAAGGACGTTCTCTCAGTAGTGAAGAGGCGGCGACTGAGTGGATTGGAAAGCACGCCGGACATTTTCCTGGATTACACTGAGCGTATCCGGCGTTGAGTGAGCCTGTCAGCTGATCAATGCCTTTTGTTTCAGGTCGGCAAGTTGATCACGCAGCATGGCAGCCTGCTCGAATTCCAGATTTTTGGCGGCTGCGTACATTTCTTCTTCCAGCTGGCTGATGGCCTTGGCCAGTTCCTTGGGCGACATCTGCTCTACATTCACCTGATAGTCTGCTGTGGGCTCGGCCACCTTGCGTTGCCCTCGGCCACGTCCGGGTTTGCCGGGAGTGACCGCGCCTTCCAATATGTCCTGTACGGATTTGAATACCGATCTGGGGGTAATCCCGTGCGCTTCGTTGAAGGCAACTTGCTTGGCACGACGGCGCTCGGTTTCATCGATGGCACGTTGCATGGAGCCGGTCATGCGATCGGCGTAGAGAATGGCCTTGCCCCGTGCGTTTCGCGCTGCGCGGCCAATCGTCTGGATCAATGAGCGGTCGGAGCGGAGGAAACCTTCTTTATCTGCATCCAGAATGGCAACCAGAGTGACTTCAGGCATGTCCAGGCCTTCACGCAGCAGGTTAATGCCGACCAGGACGTCAAACTCTCCCAACCGCAGATCCCGAATGATTTCTACCCGTTCGACGGTATCAATATCCGAGTGCAAATAGCGTACCCTGATACCGTGCTCGGTCAGATACTCGGTCAGGTCTTCTGCCATACGCTTGGTCAGTGTGGTGACCAGCACTCTCTCATGCAGGTCGACGCGCAAACGAATCTCGGACAGCAGGTCATCCACCTGAGTGCTGGCGGGGCGGACCTCAATTTCCGGATCGACCAGTCCTGTCGGGCGAACCACCTGTTCAACGACCTGACCAGCATGCTCTTCTTCATACTTGCCTGGTGTTGCGGAGACAAAAATCATCTGTGGTGCTATGCGTTCCCATTCATCAAAGCGCATGGGGCGATTGTCTAGGGCCGATGGCAGGCGGAAACCGTACTCCACCAGGGTTTCCTTGCGTGAGCGGTCACCTTTATACATGGCCCCCAGCTGCGGAATGGTGACATGAGATTCATCAATGACCAGTAGCGCCTCTGCAGGGAGGTAGTCGAACAGAGTGGGGGGCGGTTCCCCCGGTCCTCTGCCGGACAGAAAGCGAGAGTAGTTTTCGATACCGTTGCAGTAACCCAGTTCTCTGATCATCTCCACGTCGTAACGTGTACGTTGCTCAAGGCGCTGTAGCTCCAGCAATTTGTTATTGGCTTTGAAGTATTCCAGTCGTTCAACCAGTTCTTCTTCAATCATATCGACCGCACCGAGGAGCTTGTCGCGCGGAGTTACATAGTGAGTCTTCGGATAGATGGTAACGCGAGGAACAGTGCGAAGTAGTTCTCCGGTAAGGGGGTCGAAGAAGCGTAACGAATCCACTTCATCATCAAACAGCTCTATGCGCACCGCTTCGCTGTCAGATTCTGCCGGGAAGACATCAATAATCTCACCGCGAACTCTGTAGGTACCGCGAGTGAAGTCCACATCATTGCGTGTGTATTGCAACTCAGCCAAACGACGCAGTATGGTCCGCTGGTCTATGACATCACCGCGCACCAGATGCAGCATCATCTGCAAGTAGGATTCCGGGTCGCCCAAACCATAGATGGCAGATACTGTCGCTACGACAATGGCATCGGAGCGTTCCATCATGGCCTTGGTAGCAGAGAGGCGCATTTGCTCAATATGCTCATTCACCGAAGCATCTTTTTCGATAAACGTATCTGAAGATGGCACGTAGGCTTCAGGTTGATAGTAGTCGTAATAAGAAACGAAGTACTCGACGGCGTTCTTGGGGAAAAACTCCTTGAACTCACCGTAGAGTTGCGCTGCCAGTGTCTTATTGTGTGCCAGTACCAGCGTTGGTCGCTGTGCCTGGGCGATGACGTTGGCAATGGTGAACGTTTTACCTGACCCCGTTACGCCTAGCAGGGTCTGTGCAGCCAGCCCGTCATTGATTCCTTCCGAGAGCAGGCGTATGGCGGAGGGCTGATCACCTGCGGGTTCGTATTTGCTGGCAACCTGAAAACGTTCAGCAGTATGTTCACTCATTGGAATTATTCACCTCACCAAGAGTCCGTGTTGATTGGCACTGTATTCGCCTGACACAGACTCTTTTGATAGAGCTGGCCTTTACATATACAAGGCCGGATCATAGCAGGCTACCTGTGCGGATAACCAGTGGATTGCTAAGTGAGTGCAGATTGCATGTCTTCGAATTACTGCTGTCTTTGTCTGAAGGGCAAGTGAGTAGTCAAAGAGCATTGTGCGCTAACTGGTTGAGGAGGTTATCTTTTTTGTTTTATTTCTTGACTCTCTGCGACGAATCCGTACTATAAGCGCCCGTGCCGAGACATTCCCTGATAGCTCAGTCGGTAGAGCAGCGGACTGTTAATCCGTTGGTCGCAGGTTCGAGTCCTGCTCGGGGAGCCACTCTCGCACGTATTTCCTTCCGACGTTCCCTGATAGCTCAGTCGGTAGAGCAGCGGACTGTTAATCCGTTGGTCGCAGGTTCGAGTCCTGCTCGGGGAGCCACATCTTATATATCCTCTCCTGCTTTACTCCTGTCGTTACCGTCAATTACTGTAATCATGGTTTTTGGACGGAAATGGTCATGGATCGATATCTTCTGCTTCTTTTCTTAATCTGCCTCACCTCTTCAGTTTATGCCTCCTCTTTTGAGGGAAAAGTGACCCATATTTACGATGGCGACACCTTGGCAGTGTCTTATCGAGGTCAAAGTTTCAAGGTGCGTCTGCTATACATCGATGCGCCAGAGCATGATCAGCGCTATGGCAGTGCCTCCAAATCGATGCTGCAGAAAATAGTGGGTAACCGAGACGTTCGTGTCGAGTACGACCAGAAAGATAAGTATGGTCGCCTTTTGGGTCTGGTTTATCTGGATGGTTATAACGTCAACGCCACTATGGTTGATCGGGGAATGGCCTGGGTCTATCGTCAATACACGAATGATGCTCGTTTACTGGAACTTGAGCAGCGTGCACGAAATGCCAAAAAGGGACTGTGGCATGATGCAGCACCGATAGCGCCCTGGAAATGGCGGCATCGCTGATGTGGGGTGGTGGTCTGGTTCAGCATGTTGTGACTACATAATTCCACAACATGCGTTCTATCTTGGATTATTGTGCTGTTTTGGTTGTGTCTTGCAGCAAAATGTCGTCCTTATTGCGAGCAATTAGCGCCTCGCCAATACCCTTTACTTCGCTTAGTTGCTCCGCACTGGTAAAGGGGCCGTGTTCAGTTCTCCATGCAACAATTGCTTCTGCTTTTTTCTGGCCGACACCGTTAAGGGCTTTGGCCAGTTCTTCAGCGGTAGCAGTATTGATGTTGACGGGAGCGGCAAAGCTGAACAGGGGGAAGGTCAAGGCAGCGACCGCTGCCAGGGCTTTTAGTGCTTTCATCTTTAGTCCTTGTGTTATTTCCAGTCTGGCGACTCCTTCAATGCCAGCTGCTGTAAACTATCAATTCTGCAATATTTAGCAATCAAAAAATAACGTAACTTTACTTTTTGTGCTCATATTTGGATGTTTGCAGATGACTTGAAGGGGATTAGAACAGCTGCTCATCCTGCTGTTCGGTGGCGATGCTGGATTGCAGCCTGGTTTTCTGAGCCCGTGCTGCCTTTACTCTGCGCAGGTATCGCTGACGGCACTGTTGAATGATCTGTAGTTTTTCGCTGTTATTGAAGTTGTTCCAGCTAAAGCGCTCATCTCTGGTGCGCATGCAGCCTTTGCAAAAGCCTTTCGCATCGGATTCGCAGACCCCAGCACAAGGATTGGGGACGGGGGCATCAAACAGGTCAAGTTGATTCATTGGTGTACATGCCCTGAGTGCAATGACGTTATGTATCATGCCTTTATTTGTTCAGCATGGTAAATACTCCAGCGTAGCAGATGAATGAGCCCTGTACTGGAAGTTGGGTCCTAATATTTGTATATAGCCATTTTTCTTCTGTCTTAACCCAGTGTTGCATATTTGTGAATAAGACCTTGCGAATGATGTCGTACATGTCTTTAATACGGTGGGTTGTTCAATATTCTTAACATAATAAAGACAGCTTTAATCGTAATCGACTTGGCAAGGGTAGAGTGATGAGTATTGATGTGGGGACACGATTAAAGGATGTGCGCAAGCAGCAAGGATTATCACAGCGTGAGTTGGCTAAACGAGCGGGTGTGACAAACAGCACCATTTCCTTGATCGAACAGAATCGTGTAAGTCCTTCGGTGAGTTCGCTCAAGAAGGTGCTTGATGGTATTCCCATGTCTCTGCAGGAATTCTTTACTCTGGATGTGCCAGAGCGGCGTCAGTATTTCTACTGTGCTGATGAGCAGCCTGATCTCGGGCACAGTAATATTGCTTTGAAAGTGGTGGGCTATAACTATCCCAATCGAACTCTCTCTGTCTTGCATGAAATCTATCCCCCAGGGTCAGACACTGGTGAGGATATGCTGGTTCATGAGGGGCAGGAAGGTGGCGTGATTAT
Source organism: Pokkaliibacter sp. MBI-7 (assembly GCF_029846635.1). NCBI lineage: Bacteria > Pseudomonadati > Pseudomonadota > Gammaproteobacteria > Oceanospirillales > Balneatrichaceae > Pokkaliibacter > Pokkaliibacter sp. MBI-7. Next base: position 174,355 of record NZ_JARVTG010000002.1, read on the forward strand.
TCAGGGTGAGTTGGAGCTGACTGTAGCGGATGAGACTCGTGTCCTAGTGAAAGGGGATGGCTACTTTTTTGATAGCAGCTTACCCCATAGATTCCGTAATCCGGGTGTAGTTGATTGTGTGGTTGTGAGCGCAAACAATCCACCATCACTGTGATGTTGTTGACTCTTTTTGGTCGTATTTTGCTTAAAACGTTTGATGTTTCATAAAAATGGCAGTCAGTGGCTAATGCCAGTCAGTTAAGCTGACTGGCATTTTTGTTTCTGGTCGGATACTTGGACGGCTTGGGCTTGACCGCCCGCGGGTAACTGCGATCCTCACGTCGATGAGGCAGGGCGTAGTGCATAGCCGAAGCCTGTAGTTCGGCCAGGTAGCGAGGGATGTTGCCAGGATGCTTCAAAGAGACTCCGTTCAAGAGGCCCGGAATCGCCCAGGTGCAAGCGGAGAAGCTTATCTAACAGGGGGGATGCCAAGGCAGTGACGACTCATTTCCAGCATTTGATAACGCAGCAGGTTGTACCCCAGTAGTACGCCCCACAGTTCCTGTTCAATGATGTCCAGCGTCTGACTACGCAGGGTGTAGTGACCTGCGAACATGCCTTGCTTCATTTCTCGATAGCCCAGTTCGATTTCCCAGCGCTGGCTGTACAGATCCACGATGTCGTCGGGCGGGAAGCGCAGAGGGTCGATCATCGAGGTCAGTACCTGCCGGACTTTGCCCTTGATGGTCTGGCATCCGGCGAAACAACGCCATGGCGATCATGCAGCAGACCATGGTTTCAAGAGGGAGACGTCGTTTACGCAAAGTCGCCACTCCCGCCGTTTCCGGTGCGGTGCTGACCCGCTCTGGATCAGACAGCGCCCCGGCTCGTCAAGGGAGTGAGTCGCAGAAGCCGCTTCGTGAGTCAGTGCCAGGGCTCAGAAGGTCAAGCTATTAGGCTTAACTGACCGGTATTAAGCCAGTGGCTGCCATTTTTATTTCGGAAGAGTGCGTTGCTGTGGGTTATAGCGGTTCAGGGCGTTGATAAACGCGAATCAGATCCCGACCACTGTTTTTCGCTTCATATAGCATTTTGTCAGCTGCCGCGATCAGGGCGTTGGCGCCCGCAAAGGGATGTTTACTACTATGGCAGGCAACGCCTACAGAGGTGCTGACGTGTATGGCATCCCCGTGCTCGGAGATGCAGGACAGTTGCTTGATGCCGTCTTTCAGCCTCAGTGCCAGCCTCTCCGTATCATCCTGGCGAGTATTCGGTAAAAGGATGACAAACTCTTCGCCACCGTAACGGGCGACTACATCAGAGCGTCTTAATTGCCGCTCCATATAGCGTGAAACCTTCTTCAATACTTCGTCGCCCGTCGGGTGGCCATATCGGTCATTGATGTCTTTGAAATTGTCCAGATCCATGAATATCAGTGATAGCGGCCATTCGTTAGCCTCTGCTTCGCTGAACTCAATCGCCATGATATGTTCCAGATAACGGCGATTATATAGGCCTGTCAGGGGGTCGCGTTTTACCTGGTCTTCCAGATAGCGGTTCTGCTCTTCAAGAATGTCTACCTTTTCCCTCTCCTTGCGAATCTCTCGCAGTAGGGTGAGGTTGCGGATGGCTAATACCTCCGATGCGGTTTCCTGGATCTGCTCGGCCTGCTTGCTGCTGAATAACTGGATATTGAATAGCTGGCCGAAGCTTTCCATTTGGCTGGTGACGTAATCAATCACTTCCTGAAATTCGTTGTCGGTTAGCTTAACCAGTTTTTGGTTGGCAATCATGGCGGTAAAAGACGCCTGGCGAATGCTGGGGTGTAGCCAGATATCGGCAATTCTTCCAGATAGCGCAATAATTGAAAGAAACTGTGAGACTTCTTCGGTCTCTTGAGTGATCGCCAGGTCGTCACTGAATTGAATGGCATTGCAGAGTAGGTCAGGAAAGTTCCATTGCTGCAATAACCAGTGACCTACTTCTGTGTGATCAGTTTTATAGGTTTGGCGTTCCAGTCGCAAAATGTCTTGATGGGTTTTAGCTTCAAGGACAATCTGTTGATAGCTGTCATCCATCGCATCCAGTGCCAGCATGCCAATATCCTGAAGTAGGGCTGCGAGAAATAAATCCTCTTTGTTAGGAATGTTGTGCCGTTGGCCTATCAGGCGGGCAACGATGGAGGATATCAGGCTGCGTTTCCATACCTGCAACAAGTGTGGTTGGCCTTCACTGCGCAGACTGTGGGTAATGCTGAAGCTGAGTGATAGGGTGATAACACTATGGAGACCCAGTTTGATGATGGCCTGATTCAGGTTTTGGGTTTTGCTGAGCTGCCCATAAAGCGGGGAGTTAGCAACGCGAATGACCTTGGCGGCCAGCGCTGGGTCTTTCGCGAGTATCGAGATGACCTCGTCGGGGTCTAGGTCTGGCTTGCCTGCCGCCTCTACCAGTTGCAGAGCGACAGAAGGCAAGCTCGGCAATTTGGTGCATTGTTTCAGGCGAAGCTCAATCTGGTCATCCATCTAGGATCTCTTTTCCTGCAAATCTACAGTCGATAGCTTAGTAAAAGCCCTTTGCGTTTTAAATACACGAAAGTCAAGGCTTCGGCATTTCATCGAAAAATGACATCGTTATAGGTGTGTTCAGCTATCAGGGGTCGGTATATGGTCTGTGCTGGGGTGGAACGACATTGGTGTTAGTGGATTTGTGTCTCTGGTGTTAAGAGTAGGCACTGTGATTGAAGTTCGCATTGTAACGCTTGGAAGTCGGGGCTGTTAGTGCAATGGGTGTTCATTTCTTAAGGCTGTTTATTGGCATTGGCCCAGAATCAATTGTGCACGGCAGTAGTATACGCCTCACATGGATTAAAAACTGTTGTTCGACGCTAGGTTCTTGTCTGATTGTTTTTGCGGAAGTGTAAGGTGGGTTACAGTGCGGGCAATGCAGGACTTTCATGGCTGGCGAAAGTCCCTTAGCTCAATCAGGCTTTGATTTGATGCCATATATGGCTGATCAAAGACTTGTCATCTTCGCTCAGGCGGTCAACGTTAAATGCCTGCTCTATAGCCTCGTTCATACGTAAATTGAATTCTGCCACGTCTATGCCTTCCTCATAGGTCACCAAACTGATGTGGCCCATCAAGTAGGAGTAAGCGAAGAGCTGCTCTTCAGGAGCATTGCACTCCATGTCGCGCAGTCGCTGATCAAGTTGTTCGCCGTACTCGATAAAAGAAGATGTGCTGCTCATAACCTGTTTCTTATGCTTGGTTCAGTTCAGGGATTTCAGTACAAGGCGATAAGTCTTGTCGTCTTTTTCAACTTGCTGTAGTTGGACTATCTGGTAATCCAGTGCTGGTGCAAGCCATATCAGAGTCTCACGATCACTGCCTGGCTCGCGGACTCTCTTCAGTTTGATGGTTTCAAAGGTGCCAGCAGGTGTTTTGATCTGTTCTGTACCGACATTTTCAAACACGTAGCTGTCAAGCTTCCCGCCAGTGGCAACATCATACTTGTATTGCTTGGCGGCGTTCTCCAGATCAAGCAGGAGTTGGGCCTGGTAGCTCAATTTGTCCTGTGTATGCTCGGGGATTTCCATGTGCCAGGGTTTATCTTGTACATTGTTATGTACACGCTTTTGTTCCCAGTCAAAGTCGAGCACTGCCGAGCGCTTCTTGCCCAGTACTTTGCGTAAAAATTCGTAGTGCAGTGGTTGCACGGTGCCATTCTGAAGGCGAAACTCGGTGCTTTCATCCAGGCTGGCCAGGGCGTTCTCGATACGAATGCTCAGAATCCAGTGTCCATCAGCGGTTTGTTGCAAAGAGCGGACGGCGCTTGCGCCTACGGTAATGCCAGCATCGATTTCGGCACTGTACTGCGCTTCAAACGGCTTCAGGGTGGCTGCATGAGAGTGGAGGCTAAACGCCAGTAAAAATGGAGCCCAGAGTTTTTTAAGCATTGCATCCCTCATGAGTGCGACATAAATCCGACGCCTGTTTATACGGTCAGGAATCCTAACATACAAACAGGCGCAGGTAAGAGGCTCTATGTTTCAGGATGAGCGGTGGGTATAGCCCGCAGCAGGCAATGGGGTGTTATCCAGCAACACCGTGCCATCTGGGCTGAGAGAGAGTCGATCACTGCAGTACCAGTCTACGGCCATGGGGTAGATTTGATGTTCCAGAATGTGGACGCGCTGAGCGAGTGAGTCAGGGTTGTCCTCTGAATTAATATCAAGTTGGCCCTGAATAATCAGTGGGCCGCCATCGAGCTCTTCTGTAACAAAGTGCACGGTAGCGCCGTGCAGCTTATCTCCCGCCTCAATGGCTCGCTGATGGGTGTGAAGCCCTTTGTATTTTGGTAGCAGAGAGGGGTGGATGTTAAACAGCCTGCCAGAGTAATGGCGGGTGAACTCAGGCGTAAGAATGCGCATGAATCCCGCTAATATGACCAGGTCAGGGCGCTGAGTATCGATAAGCGCCATCAGCTCGGCATCAAACGCTTCCCGACTGCTGAAGTCTTTGTGTGACAGGCTGAAAGTCGGAATGCCAGCGTTACGCGCGCGCTCCAAACCATAGGCATCACTTTTATTGGAGATGACAGCGGTTACCTGGGCAGGGCAGGTGCCCTGCGCCAGATAGTCCAGAATAGCCTGTAAATTGCTACCGCTGCCTGAGATTAGTACGACCAGGCGCTTCACCTCAGGCCTCCTGAGAAATTACTTCCACACGCTCTTCGCCTTCTGAGGCGGCAGCGATCGAGCCAATGATCCAGGCATTCTCGCCTGCATCCTGCAGCAACTTCAGGGTATTGGCTGCTGTGTCAGCAGGAACGCTGATAACCATGCCTACGCCGCAGTTAAAGGTTCGATGCATTTCGCGGGTCTCAACGTTACCTGCCTGCCGCAGCCACTGGAAAACGGGTGGCAGTTCCCAGGAGTTACCGTTGAGTACTGCTTTGGTGCCTGCAGGCAGAACGCGAGGAATGTTTTCCAGCAGGCCGCCGCCGGTGATGTGAGCCAGAGCGTTTACCTGAGTCTCTTTGATCAGCTTAAGCAGGTTTTTAACGTAAATACGGGTGGGAGCCATGAGGGCATCAGCGAGAGAGGTATCGCTTCCTGCCAGTTTGTCAGCAGGATTTGCGCCGCTTACTTCCAGAATTTTGCGGATCAGGGAGTAGCCGTTGGAGTGAGGTCCGCTGGAGCCCAGAGCCAGTAGTGTGTCGCCAACGCTCACCTTATTACCATCGATGATTTCAGACTTTTCTACTACGCCAACACAGAACCCTGCCAGGTCGTAGTCTTCGCCTTCATACATGCCGGGCATTTCGGCTGTTTCTCCGCCGACCAGCGCACAACCTGCCAGTTCGCAGCCCGCACCAATTCCGGTTACTACCTGAGCTGCAATATCAACATTCAGTTTGCCGGTTGCGTAGTAATCCAGGAAGAACAACGGTTCTGCACCTGCAACCACCAGATCGTTGACACACATGGCTACCAGATCGATACCGATAGTGTCGTGTTTGCCCAGATCCATAGCCAGGCGCAGTTTTGTGCCCACGCCGTCAGTGCCAGAAACCAGAACAGGTTGACGATATCCAGCGGGGATTTCGCACAATGCACCGAATCCACCCAAGCCGCCAAGTACCTCTGGGCGTTTGGTGCGGGAAGCGACACCTTTAATGCGTTCCACCAATGCATTACCTGCATCGATATCTACGCCCGCATCTTTATAACTCAGGGATTTCTTTTGATCAGTGGAGGTCATCGTCCTCAATCCAACGCCGTAAAAAGTGGAGTAAAAACAATCCAGTTGGTGTGAAAAACACTACTGAACTTCAAGCCGAAATGGGGGCCTAATCGAGGGCGATAGTTTAGCAGTAAAGGGTGGGGGTGGCGACAACTATCCCGGTGCCGGAGACGTAGACATTTTCGCACGGTTGTTAAAGGAAGAGTGCTTGTGCTTACAATGGTGGGACAAGTTCAGTCCGAGATCGGTGATGTTCCTCTTGCTAACAGAGGAGTGGAAATAGCATGAATGTCTCGCTGGTGTCACTCAATTGTCGGGCACTCAGTTACGCGATGTTTTGACCGAATGTGGAGCGGTATGAACAAAATCAAGATGTTTTTGCACATTGGCCTGTTACTGGCGGGGTGCTGTGCTAACGCCCATGGTCAGGTTATCGACAACTATGTGAGTGATGATCAACCGTTGCAGGTAGATAGTCAGGACGCACAAAAGACGGCATTGCGTCAGGGCTTGTCTGATGTCCTTCTGCGCCAGCTAGGTATAAAAGAGCTGCGCTCGAATCCGCATCTGGTTGATGCGCTGGATCATCCAGATAGCTATGTGATTGACTTCAAGGTTGATCGTGCAGTGCAGTCAGGAGAAGAGGGGCAGTTCACTTTACATATCAATTTTGACCAGAATGCACTTAACCAGCTTTATAAAGAGGCATCGCTTGTACCCTGGTCACGTAATCGTAGTTCAGTACTTATGTGGTTGGCGCAGGAGCAGCAAGGGCAAAGACAGTTAGTTGCTAACTCACCTTTGGCAGTGGCCATGCAGGCGCAAGCACAGAAGCGTGGTATTCCTCTTTTTCGGCCTTTAATGGATTTGCAGGATGAGTTGGGCTTGAGCGTTGGTGACGCCTGGGGTTTCTTCGCTGAGCCGATTCAAAAAGCCTCCTCCCGATATGGAGCGCAGGCTGTCCTGACGGGGCGGGTCTATCAGGAGCAAGGGAAATGGAATTCGCAATGGCAGCTCCTGGATCGGGATCGACAGATGCTATTCAAAAGCCAGCAGGATAGTCTGGATGCAATTGCGGCGGATATAGTCGATCAGCTTGCTGTTTACTTCGCCAAGCAGGATAAACTGAGTGCACTGCAAGGTGCAGGAGCTTATTTCCTGAACGTGTCGGGGATTCGCAGTCTGGATGACTGGCAGGCTTTGCAGAAAGATTTGCAACAGCTGAGCTCGATTGTGTCGTTTCAGCTGGATGCCATGCAAGGTAATGAGGTTCGGGTCCGCGTGATTAGTTCAGGGACAATCCAGCAGTTGCAGGATGAGTTGTCCCAGAATAATAGTCTGCACGCACAAGCTGGCTCAGATGAGCAGACACTAAATTTCAATTGGCAAGGAGCTGAGTCGCCATGACGGAGCTACAAAAGCGTTGGCTGCTGGTGTTGACGGTTGTAACGGTTGCTCTTGTGTATTTGTTGTTGCCGATATTGGCTCCCTTTCTTGCAGGCATGCTCCTGGCTTATATGGCTGATCCGATCGCCGACCGGCTAGAGGCAAAAGGCATTAGTCGTACTGGTTCGGTCATTATTGTTTTTGTAGGAATGACGCTGCTTTTGATACTGGCTGTATTGCTGGTGTTGCCCAGTCTGGGCAAGCAGATAGAAACGTTGACTAGCCTGCTTCCTGAAGGGTGGGCGATGTTGCAGCAAAAAGTGGTTCCGCTGATAGAACGCTGGACCGGCTTTGACATTGATGGCACTACAGCGGTTAAAGCCAAGCAGGCGATTACAGGCAATCTGCAGCAGACGACAGACATCGTGGCGATGTTGATTTCTCAGGCTACCAAATCCAGCCTCAGTCTGGTGACCTGGATTGCCAATCTGGCTTTGGTCCCCGTCGTTACATTTTATCTGTTGCGTGACTGGGACGTGATGGTAGCGCGCATTCGTGATTATTTGCCACGCAATCTGGAGCCTAAGGTGTCACTCTGGGCGAGTGAATGTGATGATGTGCTGGGCGCCTTTGTACGCGGGCAGCTTACTGTTATGGCAGCTCTCGGTGCTATCTATGCAGTAGGTCTGGCTCTGGTCGGGCTCAAATTGGCGTTGCTGATAGGTGTATTGGCTGGATTGGCCAGTATCGTTCCTTATCTCGGTGTCATTGTAGGGCTCGGAATGGCGCTGATTGCAGCCATCATGCAGTTTGATACCTGGCTGCCTCTCGTATGGGTCTGTGTCGTGTTTGGTATTGGGCAGATGCTGGAAGGTATGGTTCTGACTCCCAACTTAGTGGGTGACAAGATTGGATTGCATCCGGTAGTCGTGATATTTGCGGTACTTGCAGGTGGGCAACTCTTTGGTTTTGTTGGTATTCTTCTGGCTTTGCCAGCTGCAGCGGTGATTCGGGTGCTTATGGTCCACCTGTTTCGCCACTATAAAGACGGGCCTCTTTATCAGAATGATGCCCTTCTTGATGCTGTCGGAGACAACCATCAATCAGGAGAGTTGGGTAGTGGGGCTGATGAGGATAATGGTGAACGTTAAGTGACTACCAAAAAGCCTTCTTTACCAATCCAGCTGCCGCTGTGGTTGCGGCTGCGTGATGACGCAAAGCTGGATAATTTCTATGCCAAAGGAAATGAGCTGGCGATCAGCTCAATCAGGCAGTTGTTTGAAGAGGGCGAGCGTTTTCTCTATTTGTGGGGTGCCAAAGGGACGGGATGCAGCCATTTATTGCAATCGGCCTGCCACCATGCGGGTACGCTTGGCAAGACATCTGTCTACTTACCCATGGACGAACTGATCGATTATCCCGTTGAACTACTGGAAAATCTCGAGCAGCTGGAGCTGGTTTGTATCGATGATGTGCAGGCCATTGCGGGTAACTCACAATGGGAAGAAGCGCTGTTTCACCTTTTTAACAGGATAAGGGATGCAGGTGGTCGTTTATTGACTGCCGCCACTATGCCCCCACGTCAGCTGCCCATTCAGCTGGCAGATCTGCAATCACGCTTGAGCTGGGGGGTGGTGATTCAACTGCACGAGCTCAGCGATGAAGAAAAGCTCACTGCATTGAAGATGCGTGCTCATGTGCGCAGCATGGAACTACCCGATGAGGTGGCCCGATTTATTTTGTTGCGTAGTCCGCGTGACTTGGCTGCGATGTTTTCCCTGCTGGATAAGCTTGATGATGCGTCTTTTACTGCGAAGCGCAAGTTAACGATTCCTTTCGTCAAGGAAACTTTCAACTGGTGAATGACGGTGCTTGTATTCTGATGAGCGGTTCGTGAAGGTTTGTGGGTCGATGCAGTGCGATCACTGTTCAGTGAACAACATGCTTTAGGCTATCGATTAAGTGGAGGCAATAGACTATGACGAAACGAGTAGCACGGGATTTTTACGCTCGAGACGCTGAAGAGCAGCAGGCATTCCTTACCCAGACCTGGTGTAACAATTGCCTCGAGGTGGACCTGGGAATGACTGATCCGGTGGAGTATGAAGAAAACGGCATAGTCTTCGTGGAGGGCCACTGTGCTCGTTGCGGCACAGTGGTAGTAACGGAGATTGATGATTCTGAAGATGAGTAAGTGACGTGGCAGTGAAAGCTGGCTTGTCTGTGCGTTGCCAGAATCAGTCCTTCAGGTTTGTCTGGCTCGGGCTTGCCATCGAATAAACAGCATTGCGCTGCTAAATAGCGTGATGCACAGTCCTACCTCAATAACGCCGCTCAGCATCCTGCCGGGCGTCATCATGCTAAGTACCGCGGTCACAAAGTACAGCAGCAGTACAAAACATAGCCATGCATGAGCGCGCGACTGTCTTTTCAATATTGCTGGTGCAAATGCCATGAGCGGTACGACCTCTATACCCCATAACAACCAGCGCATATGGCTTGTGCTGGCGGGATACAGATAGAAATTCCATAGGGAGTAGTACAGAATCAGTGCCAGTAGACTGGAAAGTACACTCACACGTGCTCCTTTTAAGAGCACCATCGATCTGCTAGTCATGCTGTGTGCTTAGCGTCCTGGCTAGGTCTGCAACGCGTCTGCCCAAAGCCCGGCTGAGAGTTATTTCGTCCTCTGTGAGCTGGAGGGGCGCGCCATGTGCCGCGAAATGGCTCACTCCGTAAGGAGTGCCGCCACTACGTGTTGAGCTTAACGCGGGCTCTGTGTAGGGGATGCCGCAGAGAATCATGCCATGGTGCAATAGTGGCATCATCATGCTCAATAAGGTACTTTCCTGGCCACCATGTAAGCTGCCTGTGGAAGTAAAAGCGGCAGCGGGTTTGTTCACCAGGCTGCCGCTTAACCAGAGATCAGAAGTGGTATCGAGAAAGTGTTTGAGCGGGGCAGCCATATTGCCAAAACGGGTTGGGCTGCCAAGGATCAGTCCTGCACAGTCGCGCAGATCCTCTTTGCTGCAATAAATAGCTCCGGAGTCAGGAACTGCTGGTAAAGATGCTTCATGATCCGGTGAGACGCTGGGTACGGTACGTACGCGCACATCAATTCCAGCGACTTGTTGAATGCCGCGCGCGATTTCTTTTGCCAGTAAGGCTGTTGCACCGTTGCGGCTGAAGTAGAGCACCAGAATATATGGCTGAATCACGAAAGAATCTCCAGTACTAGCTCAGGCGGACGTCCAACGGCGGCTTTTTGGGGGCCAATAAGGATGGGGCGTTGCAGCAAGCGTGGGTGGTCAGCAATTGCCTTTAATATTGCTTCTTCTGTCAGAGCGTTGTTGGCAAGGCCGAGTGAGCTATATTCTTCTTCGCCGGTCCGCAATAGATTGCGAGCGCTGGTATCTAGTTTGCTCAAAACAGTTTTAAGTTCTTCAATGCTCAACGGATGCTTCAGGTATTCACGCACTTCCATGTCGATGCCTTTGTCCGTCAGTAGCTGTAGGGTCTCCCGGGACTTTGAACAGCGTGGGTTATGCAGCAGGGTATAGGCAGTCATAGATGCTCCTTGGTCGGCAAATGCCTGTTATTGTAGGGGGGGCGTAAACTGAATGCCAAAAGATGGTTTGGTTCTTATTGCTCTTGGTTGAGGGGGTAATCATTACTGCTGTAAGGCTATCCTCGAAATTGAGACGCGAAGATGAGTTGTAGGGGATATCGATGAGGCAGATACCGGCTGCACCCAAATGGCGTTTGTACTGGCACTTTGTTCGATATGTGCTGCAGCGGTTTTCAGATGGGCAAGGCTTTCTCAACGTGTCTGCTTTGACCTATACAACACTATTTGCCGTTGTTCCGGTCACTATGGTGATTTACTCCATGCTGTCGGTGCTGCCTGCATTTCAGGGAGTTACCTTGCAGTTACAGGACTTTGTTTTTTCTCATTTTCTTCCCAGTAGCAGTAGAGCAGTGCAGCAGTACCTGGCGGGGTTTACCGAGCAGGCCAGAAAGCTGACGGCTGTAGGGGTGGCTTTTCTGGTGGTGACGGCCTATCTGATGCTGCGTACGATCGAGCAGGCTTTTAACCGGATATGGGGAGTCAATAAATCTCGATCAGGGTTGTCGAGCTTTTTATTGTACTGGGCGGTCCTCAGCCTTGGTCCGCTATTACTGGGCGCTGCCTTTGTGATCAGCTCTTATCTGGCGACTTTGCCATTGCTAAGTGATGTCGGCTTGGTGGGCGGGAGCCGAATCCTGCTTGTCTTGCCCATGTTGCTTAGTATCTTGGCATTTACCATGTTGTACTGGGCCGTGCCCAATTGCCCTGTTCCCATCAGGCATGCTTTCTATGGAGGTTTACTGGCGGCGGTCCTGTTCAATGGCGCTAAGGCTGGATTCACCCTTTACGTCACCCGCTTCCCCTCCTATCAGCTGATCTACGGTGCCTTTGCGGCAATCCCACTGTTCCTGTTCTGGATCTATATATCTTGGTTCGTCATCATCTTGGGGGCCTTTTGGGTCAGAGCTGTCGCCACTTTCGGGCATCGAGAGCCTCATGCGCCAGGCGATATGACTTACTACGCTTTCGCTTTATTAAATGTGTTGTGGCAGCGGCAGCGTGTGGGAAAAGTCAGTGCGGAAGCTGAGATTCAGTCTGCTCTGGCAATGTCTTCAGAACAGTTGGAGCAGTTACTGAGTGCTTTGCGAAAAGCAATGATTGTCACTAGGCATGAAACAGGAGGTTGGCTGCTTTTGAGGGATATTCATGAGCTGACGATTTTTGAAGTAGTGCGATGCATGCCACATATGCCGCAGCCCTGTGAACTGGGGCGAGATTTGCCTCAGTGGGGCGTGCTGTTGCGAGAGCAGCTGCTGCATGTTGAGGGGTATAGCGAACAGGCGCTTTCCATGAGCGTTAGCGAATTACTGAATATAGCTGATCAGCATATCTCGCAAGATATGAATGGGACGTCGGAAAGCGGAAAGAGAAATTCATCATGATGGCATTACATGCTTTTGTGGATGGTCGAGTTCAGGGTGTGTGGTTCAGGCAGTCGACACGCGAGCAGGCTGAAAGTCAACGGTTGCAAGGCTGGGTGAGAAATCTGGCGGATGGGCGGGTCGAAGTGTGGCTGCAGGGGGAGGCTATTGCAGTGCATCATGTTGAAACCTGGCTGTATTCGGGTCCAGAGCTTGCGGTGGTGACGGAAGTGATTGTTGAGGAGGTCAGTCCTGACCTTTCACTCAATGGATTTGATGTATTGGATGGGGCTTAAGTTGTCTGTGATGGGTTGGTCTTTTGCTGTTCAGATGATGTTTGCGTCTGTCAGTAGAAGGAGTAGCTGCTCCACCATTGATAGACCAGTCGTGGGTAGTCGCTTGAACCCAGGCTGCCATTGTAGCGGGCTAATGCCCGGTCAAGATTTCCTGATTCCTTATCCAGATAATGTCGCAGTACGGCGCAGCCAAACATGAGGTTGGTGCTGTCATCCAGCAGGTTATCTTCCTGACTGCCGATTTCTTTTCGCCAGAATGGCATCACCTGCATCAGTCCAATGGCTCCCGCTCGTGAAATGGCAAAGCGATCGAAGCGGCTTTCTACATGCACTACGGCAAGTACCAGATCTGGTGAAAGGTTGTAGTGTGATGCGCTACTTAACACCTTGCTGAGGAAGGCGTCAGTGTCCTGATTCATCAGGCGTTGGTGGTAGGGTTGTAGGCGCTCATGCTGAAATACCAGCCACACCTGGCGGAAGTAAGGGTCGTGAAATTTGGCATCATATCCGAGCGGAGGTACGGCGGAATAACCGATATTCGGCCACAGCAAAATGATGGTCAGCAAGATGCGGCTGAGTCGTTGCTGGCGTATATCGTTAATGAAGCATATAGAGAGCCGAGGGCGGTGGCCAGGTTTAAGATCAAACATGGCCAGAGTCCGCCAACGGTATATATGGCTTAAACAGCAGTTTGCGCTTTCAGCCATTCAAGGATTTCAGCAACGGGAATATCGCGGCTGGTTTCATCACGACGAGCCTTGTATTCCAGTGTGCCATTCTGCAGGCCGCGATCGCTGATGACGACACGGTGAGGAATGCCGATCAACTCCATATCGGCAAACTTCACTCCGGGGCGTTCTTTGCGATCATCAAGCAATACGTCGTAACCGACTTGCTTCAACTGGGCATACAGTTCTTCGCTCTTCTGTGCAACCTGCTCAGAACGATCCGCGTTCAGAGGAATAACTGCTACCTGGAATGGTGCAAGGCTCTCCGGCCACAGAATGCCTTTGCTGTCATAGTTTTGTTCAATTGCAGCAGCTACCACCCGGGTGACGCCGATGCCATAGCAACCCATCTCAACAACCTGAGCCTTGCCATTTTCATCAAGTACAGTGGCGTTCATTTCTTTACTGTATTTGTTGCCGAGCTGGAAGATATGCCCGACTTCAATACCGCGGCGGATTACCAGCTTGCCCTTGCCATCGGGGCTGGCATCACCTTCGACAATATTACGCAGATCAGCGACTTCAGGTGTGGGCAGGTCTCGTTCCCAGTTAATGCCGAAGTAGTGTTTACCTTCGATATTTGCGCCTGCGCCAAAGTCAGACATGGCTGCGACCGTTCGATCAATGATGACAGGGATGGGAAGATTGACCGGGCCAAGTGAGCCGGGGCCTGCAGGCATGAAGCCGCGAATTTCTTCTTCGGTAGCAAAGCGCAGAGGTGTGGCAACCTGGGGTAACTTTTCTGCCTTGATCTCGTTCAGTTCGTGATCGCCACGTACCATCAGGGCAACGAAGTCGGCATCGCATTCTTCACTGGCAGCGACGAACAGAGTCTTGACGGTCTTCTCGATGGCCAGGCCAAATTTTTCCACCAGATCGGCGATGGTCTTGGTGTTGGGGGTGTCGACCAGACGCATCTCTTCGCTGGCTGGGGCGCGCTCACCAGCGGGTGCCAATGCTTCGGCCATTTCGATGTTGGCGGCAAAGTCACTGCTGTCGGAAAACGCGATCAGGTCCTCGCCTGAGTTTGCCAGTACATGGAACTCCATAGAGCGATTGCCGCCGATGGAACCCGAGTCAGCCTGCACAGGGCGATAGTTCAGCCCGAGCCGATCAAAAATGTTGCAGTATGCGCTGTACATCACCATGTACCCTTCTTCCAGACTCTGGGGAGTCAGGTGGAAGGAGTAAGCATCCTTCATGATGAATTCACGACCACGCATCACGCCAAAACGAGGGCGGATTTCATCGCGGAATTTGGTCTGAATCTGGTACAGGTTGATTGGCAGTTGCTTATAGGAGCTGATCTCGCGACGGAACAGATCAGTCACCACTTCTTCGTGAGTCGGGCCAAGGCAGAAAGAGCGATCGTGACGGTCTTTCAGGCGCAGAAGCTCTGGGCCGTACTGTTCCCAGCGGCCAGACTCTTCCCATAGTTCAGCAGGTTGTACGCCGGGCATCAGGATTTCCTGCGCGCCAGCTTTGTCCATCTCTTCTCTGACAATGCGTTCCACTTTACGCAGGGTGCGCAAGCCCAGTGGCAGCCATGTATACATGCCAGACGCCAGCTTACGGATAAAGCCTGCACGCAGCATCAGCTGATGGCTGATAACTTCGGCATCGGAAGGGGTTTCTTTCAGGGTGGCGATCAGCAGTTGACTCGCTCGCATGTTGTACGCTCGTCTCGACTAACGAATGAAAGGGCCATTCTATGGAGTGCTATGAATGGGAGCAAGAATCAGGCCTGAAATTGCCATTTCCAGTCGGTTTGAGTGATCAGGCACTGGCATAGTGCGTTGATTCCTTTAACGTCCTCTTCGTCAAAGCGATCGGGTGATGGGCTGTCCAGGTCCAGAACGCCAATCAGTCTATCTTCTAAATAAAGGGGAATGACCAGTTCTGAGCGTGATGCTGCGTCGCAGGCAATGTGTCCAGGAAAGGCATGCACGTCAGCAATGCATTGAATTTCGCGTGTTCGTGCTGCTGCACCGCACACGCCTTTGCTGAAAGGAATGGTGACGCAGGCGATCTTGCCCTGGAAGGGGCCCAGTATCAGCGTTTCCGGTGCTGCCGCAAGATAGAAACCTGCCCAGTTGAGGTCTGGCAGAAGATTGAATAATAACGCTGAGAACTGAGACAGATTCACGATCATGTCGCGGCTGTCGCTGAGCAGGCCCCGGCACTGGGGAAGTAGATCAGCATACATTTCAGCCTTGGGTTGGCTGACATCGGCGTTGAGTGTGTACATAGATAACTCACGTGAAAGGCGAGGGGCCGGGGCGTGTCATTTTGCCCTGGTATTTCGCGAGCATTATAACTTATTCAAATTGCCGGGTGGGGCGTTTGGCGAAGCCGAGTCTGAGATCAACTCGTTGAGTGACGACTGATCCAGTTGATTCAATAGCGTATTGGCCTCTGCAAGCTGAAGTTCGTTGAATACCTGGATGCCCGCCTGTTGAAGCACCGCGGCGGTCAGGCCGATGCCACCAATCAGCGTTCCGGTAAAAGAGCCGTCGTAAATAAAATCAGTCCCGCATGACGGGCTTTTTGATTTCAGTACAGCGATTTTGATGTTGTGGCGTTGTGCAATCTGAAGCGCATACTGAGCGCCTTTGTAAAATTCTCTATATACGTCAGTGCCCTGGTTATCGAGCAATCTGACTGGCCTGCCGATGAGTGCGTTGTGGCCATCTCCTTTTATCCACTCGGCAGGAAATCGAGGGATGGGCAGGCCACCTGCAACTTCAGGGCAGCAGCTGATTAGCCGGTTTTGCTGCTGCCATTCTTGCCAGATGGGATGCTGTTGTGTGCACGCCTGACCATCATAACGGACGGCTTCTCCATAAAGGCAAGCACTTACCAAAATTCGCTCTGCCATCTGCAACTCCAGCAATGAATTGTCTAAATTCGAATCAGATAGTTGAAAATACAGCAAAAAACAGCAAGTCGATCTGGGCAACTTTGTAGAAAAATAGCTAATGCCTATTTATACTTAGCAAGTTTTTCGGTGGGTAAACCCCGTTACCTGATGCCTATGCTGCGTGCCTATTACTAATAAAACAGGGCGTGGCAGGGTGTTTGCTGTCGTTCAGTTCCTGGGTGCGGCAACAGTAGCGAGGAATACCTGGTCTAATCAAGCTTGTGATTGGGTGAGGCGATGATCAAGATCAGTCGTGGTCTGGATCTGCCTATTGCCGGCGAGCCCGTACAGAAGATAGAGGCAGCTCTTTCTGCTCGTACGGTGGCACTGGTGGGTTCCGACTATCACGGAATGAAACCTACCATGGCCGTCCGGGAAGGCGATCAGGTCAAACTTGGCCAGGTGTTGTTTTCTGATAAGAAAACACCAGGCGTTCATTACACCGCTCCTGCTTCGGGAGTCGTGAAAGAAATCAATCGTGGTGAAAAGCGCGTTTTCCAGTCTTTGGTGATCGAAGTTGCCAAGGATGAAAGCGATGCCATCACTTTCAATAGTTACACTGCTGAGCAACTGGCGGGATTGGATCGACAGCAGGTTATTTCCAACCTTGTTGACTCTGGCCTCTGGACTGCACTGCGTACACGTCCCTACAGTAAGGTACCATCTCCTGAATCTGCTCCCATTGCAGTGTTTGTAACTGCAATCGATACCAGCCCACTGGCTGCAGATCCACAAGTCGTTATTGCTGAGCATGCTGATGACTTCGTCAGAGGGCAAGTGATTCTGTCCAAGCTGACCGATGGCAAACTCTATGTATGTAAAGCTCCCGGAGCCAATGTTCCTGCTGCTTCTCAGGCGACGGTGGAAGAGTTCGGCGGGATGCATCCTGCTGGTAACCCCGGCACCCACATCCATTTCCTAGATCCTGTTGGGCCAAATCGTGCTGCCTGGTATATCGGTTATCAGGACGTGATTGCTGTTGGTAAGCTATTTACCACCGGTAAATTGTGGGTAGAGCGTGTGGTTGCCGTTGCCGGACCGCAGGCTAAATCACCGCGTTTGTTGCGTACTCGTTTGGGCGCCAGCGTTGCTGAACTGTGCCAGAACGAACAGAAGTCTGGTGACAACCGTCTGATCTCTGGCTCAGTGTTCAGTGGTCGTACCTGTCGCGGTGTTAACAGTTATCTGGGTCGTTACCACACCCTGATCAGCATTCTGCTGGAAGGTAAAGCACGCGACTTCATGGGCTGGATTACTTTGGGTGGTGAGCGTTACTCATTGCTGAACGTACTGTCTTCGGCTTTTAGTCGTTCACGTAAGCTGAGTCTGACGACGACGACCAATGGTTCAGAGCGTGCCATGGTGCCGGTGGGCCAGTTCGAAGAAGTGATGCCTCTGGATATCCTGCCAACCCAGTTGTTGCGTGCGCTGGTCGTCGGCGATATCGATACTGCCATCAAGTTGGGCTGTCTGGAGCTGGATGAAGAAGACCTGGCACTTTGTACCTTTGCCTGTACCGGCAAGTATGAGTACGGTCCCATTCTGCGTGACAACCTGACCCGCATTGAGCTAGAGGGGTAGTCATGAGCTTGCGCAATGTATTGGATAAAATGGAGCCCCACTTCCATAAAGGTGGCAAGTATGAAAAGTGGTATGCGCTTTACGAAGCGGTCGATACCATTTTTTACACTCCTGGTCAGGTAACCAAGAGCAACGCTCACGTTCGTGACGTTATCGACCTCAAACGCATGATGATCATGGTCTGGTTGTGCACCTTCCCGGCTATGTTCTACGGCATGTATAACGTTGGTAATCAGGCTCTGACCGCCATAGCGGGCGGCGCTACTCTGCCTGCAAACTGGCATGGGGCGCTGATCAGTGTCTTGTCTGGCCTGAGTGTCGACAGTACATGGGACTGCTTCATTTACGGTGCCGTCTACTTTATTCCCGTTTATGCCGTGACCTTTATTGTCGGCGGCTTCTGGGAGGTCCTGTTCGCCATGAAGCGTGGTCATGAAGTGAACGAAGGGTTCTTCGTGACTTCCGTGCTGTTCGCTCTGACGCTGCCTCCCACTGTGCCTCTCTGGCAGGTTGCACTGGGCATCAGCTTCGGTGTGGTTGTGGCCAAGGAAGTGTTCGGTGGTACCGGTAAGAACTTCCTGAACCCTGCGCTCGCTGGGCGTGCCTTCCTGTTCTTCGCCTATCCCGCACAGATGTCGGGTGATGCAATCTGGACTGCGGTGGATGGGTTCTCTGGTGCCACACCCCTGAGCTTGGCGGCTGCGGGTGGTGTTCAGGCCATTACTGATGCCGGTATTACCTGGGGTAACGCTTTCATCGGGCACATTCAGGGTTCCATGGGTGAAGTCAGTACACTGGCTATCCTGATCGGCGGCGTGTTCATCATGTACGCCAAAATTGCCGCATGGCGTATCGTTGCGGGTGTCTTCATCGGTATGACCGCTATGGCGACACTGTTTAACCTGATCGGCTCCGATACCAATCCAATGTTCGCGGTACCTTTCTACTGGCATCTGGTCCTCGGTGGTTTTGCCTTCGGTATGATTTTCATGGCTACCGACCCTGTGTCTGCCTCCATGACCAATACCGGCAAGTGGTTCTTCGGCGCTCTGATTGGTGTGATGTGTGTGCTGATCCGAGTAGTTAACCCGGCGTTCCCTGAGGGCATGATGCTGGCCATCCTGTTCGGCAATCTGTTTGCGCCGCTGATCGACTACTTCGTCGTACAGGCGAATATCAAACGGAGGGTTCTACGCAATGGCTGCTAATAAAGAGAGCGTCAAATACACCGTCTTTATCTCGCTGGTGTTGTGTATTGTCTGCTCCGTGGTGGTATCTGCTGCTGCCGTGTTTCTTAAGCCGGTGCAGCAGGTAAACAAGTCGCTGGAAAAGAAAGCAAATATTCTTGCTGCTGCTGGTATCAAGGCTGAGCCAGGTCAGGATGTGAACAAGCTGTTTGATCAGGTCATCATCACCAAGGTAGTCGATCTGGAAACTGGCAAGTACACCGATGCTGTTAATCCTGCTACCTATGATCAGCGTAAAGCTTCCAAGGATCCTCAGATGTCAGTTGCTTTGACCCAGCAACAAGATATCGCCAGTATCAAGCGTGTTGCAAAGTATGCGACTGTTTATCTGGTAGAAAAGGACAGTAAGCTGGAAACCATCGTTCTGCCTGTGAAAGGCTATGGACTCTGGTCAACGCTTTACGGCTTCGTTGCTCTTAAAGGTGACCTGAATACTGTTGTAGGTATGGGATTCTATGAGCAGGGTGAAACCCCCGGACTGGGTGGTGAAGTGGATAATCCTGCCTGGAAAGGCTTGTGGCCTGGAAAGCAGATTTTTGCCGACGGTGATCTGCAGCAGGCAAACATGCCGGAGCCTAAAATTCATCTGATCAAAGGCAAGGTTGATCGCAGTGCTCCTAATGCTGCCCACGAAGTGGATGGCCTGTCAGGTGCAACTCTTACCAGCAATGGTGTCACTCACCTGATGCAGTTCTGGTTTGGTCAGAGTGGCTTCGGTCCCTTCCTTAAAAACCTGCGTGCAGGGGAGGCCTGATCATGTCTGGAATGAATGCTGAAGTTAAAGAAGTTCTAGCGAAGCCGATCTTTCGCAATAACCCGATTGCGTTGCAGATCCTGGGCATCTGTTCAGCACTAGCGGTCACTTCGAATCTGAAAGTGACTATCGTCATGTGCCTGGCGTTAACCAGTGTAACGGCGTTTTCCAACCTGTTCGTATCAATGATCCGTAACTACATCCCTAACAGCATTCGTATGATTGCGCAGATGGTAGTTATTGCTTCACTGGTCATCGTGGTGGATCAGATACTGCGTGCATATGCCTACGAAATCAGTAAACAGCTGTCTGTTTTCGTTGGTCTTATCATTACCAACTGTATCGTGATGGGGCGTGCAGAAGCCTACGCCATGAAAAACCCACCGATGATGTCTTTCCTTGATGGTATCGGTAACGGTCTGGGCTATAGTGCCATGCTGTTGTCTGTAGGCTTTATTCGTGAGTTGTTTGGGTCGGGTAGTCTGTTTGGCTTTGAGATACTGCCACTGGTCACCAATGGTGGCTGGTATCAGAGCAATGGTCTGCTGCTGCTTCCTCCATCAGCATTCTTTGTTATTGGTATGCTGATCTGGGCACTGCGTACCTGGAAGAAAGACCAGGTTGAGGCGGCCGAATTCAAGCTGGCACCCAACTCCAAGAAGGAGGCCATCTGATGGAGCACTACATTAGCTTGCTGGTTCGTGCCGTATTCGTCGAGAACATGGCACTGTCGTTCTTCCTCGGTATGTGTACCTTCCTGGCGATCTCGAAGAAGATTCAGACTGCTATTGGTCTGGGTGTTGCGGTAACAGTGGTTCTTGCAATCACCACGCCGGTAAACAATCTGCTTTATCGCTATGTACTTGCAGATGGTGCCTTGTCATGGGCAGGCATGCCCAATGTTGATCTGAGCTTCCTGGGTTTGATCAGCTATATCGGTGTTATCGCCGCTATCGTGCAGATTCTGGAAATGTTCCTCGATAAGTATGTGCCGTCGCTGTATAACGCCCTGGGCGTGTTCCTGCCTTTGATCGCAGTAAACTGTGCCATCATGGGGGCGGCGCTGTTTATGGTCGAGCGTGACTATAACTTTGGGGAAAGTGTGGTGTATGGCATTGGCGCCGGTCTTGGCTGGGCGCTGGCTATTGCTGCACTGGCTGGTATCCGTGAGAAGCTGAAGTACAGCGATGTGCCGGGTGGCCTGCGTGGTTTGGGGATTACCTTTATCACTGCTGGTCTGATGGCGCTGGGCTTCATGTCCTTCTCTGGCGTACAACTGTAATCCCTGTAGGTTCATAGAAGGAAAGGTGAGCATGAATAACCCAATCGTACTGGGCGTGGTCATGTTCACCGTCATCGTGTTAACACTGGTGGCGGTGATTCTCTACGCCCGTAAAATGCTGGTTTCGACCGGTGATGTGACCATCGATATTAACGATGATCCATCAAAGCGTATTACGGTACCTGCAGGTGGCAAGTTGTTGCAGACTCTGGCTGGCAAAGGCATTTTCCTGTCGTCAGCCTGTGGTGGTGGTGGTACCTGCGCACAGTGTAAATGTCAGGTTCATGATGGCGGTGGCTCTATTCTTCCAACCGAGGAAGGTCACTTTACCAAAGGGCAGATTCGTGAAGGTTTCCGTCTTGCCTGCCAGGTAGCCGTCAAACAAGACATGAAAATCGAAGTGGAGGAGTCGTTCTTTGGCGTTAAGAAGTGGGAGTGTACTGTTGCTTCCAACCCTAACGTTGCGACCTTCATCAAAGAGCTGACTTTGCAGTTGCCAGAAGGTGAGTCTGTGGACTTCCGTGCTGGTGGTTATGTGCAGCTTGAAGCTCCTCCTCATGTAGTGAAGTACGGAGATTTCGATATCCCCGAGCGTTTCCAGGAAGACTGGGTGAAGTTTGGCCTGTTTAAGCTTGAGTCTCGTGTGGACGAGCCCGTCATTCGTGCTTACTCCATGGCCAACTATCCCGAAGAGAAGGGGATTGTTAAGTTCAATATTCGCGTGGCTACACCGCCACCCCGTAATATGGAACTGCCTCCTGGTAAGATGTCATCTTACGTATTCAGCCTTAAGCCGGGTGACAAGATCACTGTCTACGGACCCTTTGGCGAGTTCTTTGCCAGAGATACTGATGCTGAGATGGTGTTCATCGGTGGTGGTGCAGGCATGGCTCCCATGCGTTCACACATTTTCGACCAGCTGAAGCGTCTGAAGTCCAAGAGAAAGATTACCTTCTGGTATGGTGCCCGTTCATTGCGTGAAACCTTCTACATGGACGAGTACGACATGCTGCAGTCGGAGAATGATAACTTCTCCTGGCATCTGGCATTATCTGACCCGCTGCCTGAAGATAACTGGACTGGATATACTGGCTTTATCCATAACGTGTTGTACGAGAACTATCTGAAGAATCACGAAGCGCCTGAAGATTGCGAGTTCTACATGTGTGGACCGCCCATGATGAACGCAGCAGTAATCAAGATGCTTGAGGATTTAGGTGTAGAGCGCTCAAATATCATGCTGGATGATTTCGGCGGCTGATTGGGTGTACGGCATCTGCTGATATATCGGTACAAGAAAGGCTGGCTGGGGTAACCCACCAGCCTTTTGTATTTATTGTTATCATGTCTGGCTAACGCTATGGGTATTCGCAGGGGTAAGGAATTGCCGTGCAGGCGTCGCGAAATGAACCTATCAGGTGATAGAATAGCGGCCGAAATATTTAGCCAGCTCCTTCAGTATGAGGGCTTTAACCTGATTCAAATCAGGAGGTAATGATGAAAGTAATGCTGTTAACCTTCGTAATTCTGCTCATCATGGTGGCAGGTATGGCCATTGGTGTAATCATGGGGCGTAAGCCGCTCAAGGGGTCTTGCGGTGGTATGAGTGCTCTGGGTATGGACACGGCGTGTGATATTTGCGGTGGTAATCAGGAAATCTGCGACAGTGAACAGCAGAAGAAGAGTGCTGATGGTGCCAAAGCTTCATCAGAAAGCGATTTGGCCTACAACGCGGCATCAGCCAAGTAAGCGAATGCCTATGTTCAGGCTCATGGACAGCCTGTAAAAAATAAGTTCAGGGTAGTGGGTTCTAACGAGCCGTGATTGCGCAGCGAAATAAGAGTTAGGGGAAGCGAATGGCAGTTTATCAGTACGATGTAGTAGTAGTCGGTACAGGACCAGCGGGTGAAAGTGCTGCGTTGAATGCTGCCAAGAAGGGTAAGCGGGTAGCCGTAGTGGAAAGCAGAGGCGTGGTCGGCGGAAACTGTACCCACATGGGTACTATTCCTTCCAAGGCGTTGCGTCACGCGGTCAAGCAGATCATTGAGTTCAACACCAACCCCATGTTCCGAGACATCGGTGAGCCGCGCTGGTTTTCATTTCCCCGGGTGTTGAAGCGCGCTGAACAGGTTATTGCTAAACAGGTGCAGATGCGCACCAACTTCTATGCGCGTAATCGTATAGACGTATTCTTCGGTAGTGCACGTTTTCAGGATGCCAATACCGTTCAGGTGAAAGGGAATGCAGGCAAGGGTGACGAGGTACTGCAAGCTGACAGTTTCGTGCTGGCGACTGGCTCGCGCCCGTTCTGCCCGGATGACATCGACTTCCGTCATCCACGCATCTATAACAGTGACTCGATTCTGAAGTTAAGCCATACCCCAAGGACTATCATCATTTACGGTGCTGGGGTTATCGGTTGTGAATATGCATCGATATTCAGTGGCCTAGGGGTCAAAGTCGACCTTATCGATACTCGTGATCGTTTGCTGTCTTTCCTTGACTACCAAATCTCTGATGCTCTCAGCTATCACCTGCGCAATAATGGCGTAGTCATTCGTCACAGCGAGCAGTACTCCAGCGTCAAAGGCTCGGATACCGGCGTCGTTATGACCCTCAAATCCGGTAAGAAAATCCGCGCAGATGCCTTCCTCTGGTGTAATGGCCGTACTGGCAACACTGACGATATGGGTCTGGAAGATATTGGGCTGCAGCCGAATAGCCGCGGGCAGGTGGAGGTGGACGAGCACTATCGCACCACGGTTCCCGGAATTTATGCCGTAGGTGACGTGATTGGCTGGCCAAGTCTGGCGTCGGCTGCATATGATCAAGGCCGCTCAGCGACGTCAGATATGCTCAACGCTCTGGACTTCCGCTATATCAATGAGGTTCCTACGGGTATCTATACCATTCCGGAAATCAGTTCTGTTGGTAAAACGGAAGAGGAGCTGACTGCGGCAAAGATTCCTTATGAAGTTGGGCAGGCATTCTTCAAGGACACTGCACGCGCGCAGATTACCGGTGAGCAGGTGGGTATGGTGAAGATTCTGTTCCATCGCGAGACACTGGCCCTCTTGGGTATTCACTGCTTTGGTGACCAGGCGTCAGAGATCGTGCATATCGGTCAGGCTATTATGCGTCAGGAAGGTGAGGCAAATACGCTGGAGTATTTCGTTAATACCACTTTCAACTATCCGACTATGGCGGAAGCCTATCGGGTGGCAGCCATGAATGGTCTGAACCGTATCTTCAACATCAGCTGATGTGCCGCGGATTGCAAGACTGAGTAGAGAGAAAGGAGAGCATGGCTCTCCTTTCTTTTTAGAGGTAACACTAGCTGAATGCATCTCTGTATGTGGAGTGGATTATGGATGAGCAGGAACAGCAACTTTTACGGATCTATGACCAGCAGCTGGCCTTCAGGCAGCAATGTCGCTGTTTAATGATGGCGACTCAGGATCAACAGGGATGGCCGGAAGTCAGTTATACGCCCTACGTCGAAGATGATGAGGGTTTTCTCTATATCTATATCAGCGAACTGGCAGCACATACGCGCAACCTGCTGAATGCGAGCCCTCTTAGTGTCATGTTTATTGAGGATGAGTCTCAGGCGAAGGTCATTCATGCGCGCGAGCGTCTCTCCTTTCGTGTATCGGTAACCGAAGTACAGCGTGATGCGGTGCTATGGTCAGATATTCAGCAGCGACTGTCCGCTCGATTCGGTGAAGTTGCCCTCATGCTTAAAGATTTGCAGGATTTTCACATGTTTCAGCTGGCGCCGATTGAGGGCGTTTATGTTCGCGGTTTCGCTAAGGCCTATCGTATTTATCGCCAGGGTATTGAGCATATTCGCGATATCGGGCACCGGCCAGTGTCTGAAGTGCTGCGCTAATCAAGGCTCCAGACCCAGGGCCTTAGCCGTCAGAAAAGAATAAATCAATTAAGAACCCTGTCGCTGCTTGTAGAGATAACCTCGAATGCTTGGCAAGAAAGGATGATCCTCAATCTGGGCGTCATTTCTGGGTGATCGAGTACGTTTGCTGCTCGGGGGCGCTGGAGGGCATTTGTACAAAGGAGGCTGCTCTCCCTCGGCTAAGGGAAAAAACAGCGGAAGGGCGACATTCATGGCCTTACGGAAGTCGCCTTGCTCTGCCATTTTGAACACCAGATTGGCACGTAGTAGAGGAGCCTGTGATTGTACTTGAGCAATAGCGGTATCGCTGCCCAGATGGCCAAGCAGATTGAGCTGCGTCTGGATATGTGGGCTGCTGGTATCAAATTGGCACAGCAGTTTGTGGGCGTCTGCAGGGCTGAGTTTCTTGATGCTGCGGCCGTTGTTGTACCAACTGTAAGATACCTTGTCCGGCTTTGGGTGTAACACAGGGATGGTTCGGTAACATTGTTTCAGGTGCAGGCGCGCCAGTCCGTGGTGATTTAAAAGATGGGCAATTGCTGGATGACGTTGCTCTACCGCCTGTCGGAATCCAGCCAGAGACTGGTCATTCTCTTCCATCAATTTATTGATGGCCTGTTTGAAAGCCAGTTTCGCGTGGTTGACCTGCCTTGCTTGCTTTAATAGTGCTTCAGATGCGCCTACCAGTCCGATTAAATTGCGCGTCCGGCGCCCGTCCTGGCCATCTTTATGCCAAAGATCAAATAACTGGGATTTTAAGAGTGTACGGGCAGCACTTTCATCTGCCGTCGGTGTATCAAGCCAAATCCAGATCATCTGTTGTGGGTCGTCAATCAGCTTACTGAGCGTATGCAACTCAAGCAGCAGTTGCTTAAAAACCTGGATGCACGCAAAGGCAGGTGGGCTTAATTCGGTGCTGGTTATATCATTGACGGTCATGTTGTTTCTGGCTCCCGGGCCCGATTGACTTGTCTCAGGGCTTTGCCCAGACTAGCGCCTGCACTGGTGCAGGAGCAACACATGGTCAAATCTTGGGCGTCTTGGATAGGGTTGCGGTATACCCGTGCCAAGCGAAGAAATCACTTCATATCCTTCATATCAGCGGTTTCTATGCTGGGCCTCACTCTCGGGGTGATGGTGCTTATTACCGTTCTTTCCGTGATGAACGGGTTTGATCGGGAGATGCGTGAGCGGGTGCTGGGAATGGTGCCACATGGTGAAATCCTGGGTTATCCGGTCATGCAAAACTGGCGAGATGTAGAAAAGGCGGTCATTGGCAAACCGGGTGTGCTGGGTGTAGCTCCTTTTGTGCAGGCTGAAGGCATGCTGAATTTCGAGGGGCGAACCAATGGTGTGTTTCTGCAGGGGATCCTGCCTGAGCAGGAGCCAAAAGTATCAATAATTAAAGATCACATTACCCAAGGTAGCCTGGATGCACTGCAGCCAGGTAGCTACGGTATTATTCTCGGTGATCTGCTGGCTCAGTTTATTGGGGCGCGAGTGGGTGACAAGGTCACGCTGATACTGCCCGAAGCAACGGCGACCATGGGCGGCGTCTTTCCTCGCATGAAACGCTTTGAAGTTGTCGGGACTTTCTCCACTGGTGCGCAGCTGGATGCCAATCTGGCCCTGATCAATATCGAAGATGCAGCCAAAGTTAAGAAACTTGGGGATGGTGTTGACGGTGTTCGTGTCAAGTTTGATGATCTGTTCACTGCACCACAACGGATCAGGGAGATAGCCTCCGCACTACCCGGGATGTATCGCGTCAGCGATTGGACCCGTACCCAGGGCAATCTTTTCCAAGCCATCAAGATGGAAAAAACCATCATGGGGTTGCTGCTGTCACTGGTTGTAGCCGTTGCCGCTTTCAACATTGTATCGACGCTTGTCATGGTAGTGACCGACAAAACGGCCGATATTGCCATCTTGCGTACGCTGGGAGCGACGCCTGGTGACATCATGAAGATCTTTATGGTTCAGGGTTCGGTCATCGGTGTGGTGGGTACAGCATCCGGGGCCATATTAGGCGTCATTCTCGCTTTCACCGTAACGGATCTGGTCAACTGGATTCAGCGCGTGTTCAATGTGCAGTTCCTTGATCCCAATGTGTACTTCATCAGCTACTTACCATCGGATCCGCAACTACAGGATGTAGTATCGGTGTGTGCGCTATCTTTGGCTGTGAGTTTTGTTGCCACTATTTATCCAGCCTGGCGTGCGTCCAGAACTCAGCCTGCGGAGGCATTGCGCTATGAGTAATAAGGAAGTGGTGTTATCTGCTCAGGGGTTGAGCAAGAGCTATGAGGAAGGTGAGCGTAAGCTGCAGATCCTGGACAATATCAATTTCAGTATTGTGCCGGGTGAGAGTGTGGCGATTGTCGGGAGTTCTGGTTCGGGTAAGTCAACATTACTTAACCTGCTGGGTGGGTTGGATATTACCGACAGCGGTAAGGTGCTGTTGAAAGGGCAATCCTTCGCTGATCTGTCGGAAGCGAATAGAGGTCGTTGGCGTAATCGTCACCTCGGTTTTGTTTATCAGTTTCATCATCTGTTAGCAGAGTTTACTGCGCAGGAGAATGTGCAGATCCCGTTACTGATTGCCGGTGTTAAGAAATCAGAGGCGCAGCAACGGGCCTCTGCCATGTTAGCTCGGGTGGGATTGGCGAAGCGGGAGTCTCACAAGCCATCTGAATTATCAGGAGGAGAGCGTCAGCGAGTAGCGATTGCACGTGCGTTAGTGACGCAACCAGCTTGTGTACTGATGGATGAGCCGACAGGTAACCTTGATCGGCATACTGCAGAGAGTGTTCAGGAGCTGATTTTTGAACTTAACAGGACCCTGGCCACGGCTTTTGTGATTGTAACTCACGACTTGTCATTAGCTGACAAGCTGCACCGCCAGTACAATCTGGTTGATGGTCATCTCACTGAACGTATGGCTTAACTGCAACAGTATCCATATGCCTGTTCTGCCATGTTGGTTAGCAATGTGGCAGAACAGGGTGCGAGCAATAAGGTGTCACGTTGAAGGGCGGGCGCCAGGTTGAGCGTGTTCTCCAATGCCATCCTTTCACAGCCCTATCCATCTTATTGCACAGTCCTGTTGAACCCGTTGGATTCAGTATTATCAGGATCTGTGCTGTTGCTCCCGTGCTGCCTTGCGTTTGGCTATGCGTGCGGCCCAGTTTCGACGCACTGACCACTGCCAGAAGCCCTGCATCAGCAGATAGGATAAACAGCCGAAGACGATGCCGCAGGTCAAGGAGCCAGCAAGTAAGGGTTCCCAGATATTCTTCAGGCTTGAGCCTAGTCCTGAAGTCAGTGCGCTAAAGGAAAAGTGCACTGGCTCCATATTAAGCATCCAGGCACCAACGCGATAACAGAAGTAGAAGACGGGAGGCATGGTAACGGGGTTGGTCAGCCACACCAGTGCTACGCTCAGTGGCATGTTACTTCTGCAAAGAATAGAAAATACTGCAGCTACCACCATCTGGAATGGCATAGGTAGAAAAGCACAGAAAATACCCACGAAGCATGCTCTGGACACTGATCCTCGGGTCAAATGCCAGATATTGGGGCCATCAAGCAGTTCGCCGAGCCAGCGCAGGGAACGATGCTTCTTTAGCTCTGCAGGTTGGGGTATAAAGCGTTTCAGTAATTTACGAGGCATGGACTGTTTCGCTGAAGGGCAGGCTCAAGCGGCGCTATTATGCGCCTTACAGGAAGAAATGCCAATTATACATGGATGAGTGACAGGCAGATGACTGGCCGGATGGCGTTGGGTTTTGTTGTTGGCGCGGTAGGGGTTTATGCCTTGCCGGTGTTGCCTTCGTTGCTGTGGCTGATAGCGCTGTTGTTAGTCACGCTGATGCTGGCCTTCATTTCCAGGTGGTACCTCGCTCGTCAACTCAACGCTTTCAAGGTACTGCTGGTTTTCTCTGCTGTCAGTACGGGAACATTGTGGACGAGCTTTTACTGGCAGGTGTGCCACCCATTTCCCGGTCCACGGTTGTTCGAGCAGCGTTTAGACTTGCAAGTGGTGGTGCTAGATTTACCAGAGTCATCGAGCTATGGTCAACGAGTCTGGGCAAAGGTGGTCGTTGCATCACTTTCCCGTCCTGCAGGCCTTGCTTCTCAGGATCACTCTTCTCCTGATCTGTCTGCTGAACTATCTGCGCTGACGTCCAGTCGTGCGCTTCTATATTTACCTTCCGAGTTGTCGTCACCAGTTGCTGCAGGGCAAATATGGTCACTGCATCAAGTAAAAGTCAAGCCACTGCACGGTAATGCCAGTTCGGGCGCCTTTGATTTTGAGCGCTGGGCCTATGCCCATGGATTGAGCTTCATCGGCACTACTCGTGACAAAGGCAGGTTGTTAGGTCAGGAAGCGGGCTGGCAGGCGTGGCGTAATGAATTTGCCGAGCAGTGGCGAGCAATGCTACCGGATACAAGTGGCAGTGCCATTATTCGAGCCTTGCTGATGGCTGACCGGAGAGGTCTGAGTGATGATGACTGGTCCTTGCTGCAGCAAACGGGACTGGCGCATCTGGTCGCCGTCAGTGGATTGCATATCGGGCTGGCTTTTCTACTGGGTGGATTGCTGGGGCAGGGAGTGGGCCGGTCGTTACAGTGGTTGGGGTTGCTCTATAATCGATGGCCACTGGTCTACATAATGGGGCTTGCAGTGGCGGCAGCCTATGCCACGCTGTCGGGATGGGGGCTTCCGGCTCAGCGTGCATTCTTTATGCTGGTTGTCTGGGTGTGCGGCGGCTGGCGTGCCATACCTGTATCAGGCTGGTTGCGACTGTTGTATGCCCTGACGGGGATCATACTGTTGTGGCCGGGTGCGCCTATGGGAGCGGACTTTTGGTTGTCGTCCATGGCGGTAGCGACCTTGCTCTGGTTGCTGCAGCCGGCTCGGCCACAGCACAAATTCTGGCAGCAGTGGCTGGGAGTGCAGCTGGCGCTCAGTTTCCTCATGTTGCCCATGGTAATGGCGAACTTTGCCATTTTGAGTTTTGCCTCACCCTTGCTGAATCTGTTAATCGTCCCCGTCGTCAGCACGTTGCTGGTTCCGCCGCTGTTATTGTTGGCTGTCGCTAGTCTGGTTTCTTTGCATTGGGTAGAGAAAACAGCTGGTTATCTGAGTGATGTGCTGACGACGCTCTGGCTGTTACTTAAAAATCTCTTCGATGCATATCCGCTTTATCTGCCCTGGCATCCAGGTGACGTATCCATTCTTGGGCCAGGAGTTGCCATGGTTGCCAGCATCTGGTTGCTTGGAGCCAAAGCTTTGCCGGGTAAACGCTGGGTCTGGTTGGCATGGTTACCCTTGGTCTTTCCTCAATATGAGCAGTTGGGAGCGGGGGAGTGGCGTTTAGTAGCGCTGGATGTTGGACAGGGTACTGCCGTTGTCCTTCAAACAAAACGTCATACCTTGCTGTATGATACTGGCCCTGCGTATGGCGACTTCGTGGTTGCGCCGCGTGTTATACAGCCCTATTTGCAAGGTGCCGGACTTGAGCCTGACAGGATATTAGTGAGTCATGATGATCGTGATCACAGTGGTGGTGCGGTCTATCTTCATGCTTTATATCCTGCCGCACAGTGGACTGTTGGTCAGTTACAGTCCGTCGACTGGCAGGCTGAGCAATGTGTTGATAAGACCTGGCAGTGGGATGGCGTAACCTTTCGCCAGTTGCAGTTACCTGTCGTAGCACAGCGTGATGACAACAGTGCCTCCTGTGTGCTGCATGTTCAGGGGACTCATCATTCAGCACTATTACTGGGTGATTTGGACCAGCGTGCTGAGCAAAGGCTGATGGAGCTTACCAACAATGAGCTACAGGCCTCGTTACTGGTGGCCTCGCATCATGGCAGCCGAACCGGCTCGTCGGAGTCAATGCTGGATGTGACTCGGCCTGTGGCCGCCATTTTTACCGCAGGCTACCGGAATCATTTTGGCCACCCGCATGTCGAAACCCTTCGTCGGTTTCAATCGCGCGCCATCGCAACCTATAATACCGGCGTCGATGGCAGTGTGACTGCTGATAGCCGCGCAGATGAGCCGCTTCGCATTACAGGTTATCGAGAGACTGACGCTCGGCTTTGGTGGCAGTGGGCGCCAAGGTAACGTCAGGTATTGGGAATATTTGGTCAAAGCTGACCGCTTGATTTCAGCTGGGAGAACAAAGTGCTGGATTTGCTGATTGCCGGAGGGTGGACCATGGTCCCTCTGTTGTTGTGTTCGGTTGTTGCGCTGGCAATTTGCATTGAACGACTGTGGACGCTGCGGCCTTCCCGCATAGCACCGGCACATCTTCTCAGTGAAGTTTGGGATGCCGTCAGTCAACATCGGCTCGATAACACCAGATTGCAGCAAATTCGTAAAAGCAGTCCACTGGGAGCGATTATGGCGGCTGGTTTGCTGAATGCGCGTCATGGACGGGACATCATGAAGGAAAGCATAGAAGAGTCGGCCAGTCAGGTCATCCATGAACTGGAGCGATACCTGAGTACCCTTGGCAGCATTGCCGCTATATCACCGTTGTTAGGTCTACTTGGCACCGTGTTGGGGATGATCAAAGTCTTTACCGAAATTTCCCATGCGGGAACGGGAAACACGGCCCTGCTGGCCGGAGGTATCTCTGAGGCTTTGCTGACTACCGTAACCGGCCTGGTCATTGCCATACCTGCAGTGTTTTTACATCGCATGCTGCAGCGCCGTGTCGATACCTTGGTCGTCGATATGGAAGGTCAGGCAATCAAGCTCGTAGAAATGCTGCATGGTGATCGTGAGCACGAGCAAGCTACGGAGCTTGCCAAAGTATGAAGTTCCGCCGTCAGAATCGGGAAGAGGTGAGCATCAATCTGACACCTTTGATCGATGTGGTATTTTTGCTACTGATCTTTTTTATGGTCTCCACCACCTTTCAGAAGGACAGGCCGCTGCAGCTCACTCTGCCGTCATCTTCGGCGACTATAGAAGAAGCACCGGTGCAGTCGATAGAGGTCAGTATCAGTGCTGACGGCCAGATAGCAGTCAATGATGCGGTACTGGCAGATGCTCAGCTTGTTACGGTCAAGCATGCTATCGAAGTGGCAGGTAAAGGAGATACCTCTCTACCCTTGCTGATCAGTGCCGATGCCAGTACACCCCATCAGTTTGTAGTGCGCGCCATGGATGCAGCAGGGCAGGCGGGCTATGTGCATATTCGTATCCTGACGAGTGAGGGTGAGTAAGCATGCTGAGAGTTTGCTCATGGCTTTGAGTTCTGAATCCCTCTGGTACGGCAATAACAAGCTGAGCTACCTGTTATGGCCACTTGAAGTGCTGTTTAAGCGGTTGGCAAGTCGACGCAGGCAACGCCTGCAAACTAATGCCTGGTTGGCGCCGGTGCCTGTGGTTGTGGTGGGTAACATATCTATTGGTGGTACTGGTAAGACGCCTTTGATTACAGCACTGGTTACCTGGGCAAAGCAGCAAGGTTATCGGCCTGGAGTAGTCAGTCGTGGGTACGGCGGCCAGTCCGATGTCTATCCTTTGACGGTTGAAGTGGATACTGATCCTGCTATATCGGGTGATGAGCCTGCGCTGCTGCGAAAGCTTTGCGATTGTCCGGTGGTTATTGCTCCAGATCGTGTAGCAGCGGTGCAATGGCTGCTGGAAAACAATGATTGTGATCTGATCTTCAGTGATGATGGCCTTCAGCACTACCGCTTAGGGCGTCATATAGAAATTGCTGTCGTTGACGGTCATCGCGGCCTGGGGAATGGCCATTGTCTGCCGGTCGGGCCGCTTAGGGAGCCGCCTGAGCGTCTTGCTGAAGTGGATTTTTGTGTGGTCAATGGCTATGCGGCCAGCACACCTGTAACGACTTCCTTTACAATGCATATTCGTGCCCAGCAAATGGTTCATGTGCATACAGGGCAGGCTTCTGATGTTCACGCATGGAGTGGGCGAGAGGTCATTGCGATGGCCGGAATAGGTAATCCCACACGTTTTTTTTCGACGTTGGAATCGCTAGGCATCAAAATTACGCGTTCTATCAGTAAGCCTGACCACTATCACTTTCAGCAAGAAGATATACCGAGTGGAGGCATGCCGGTTGTCGTAACAGCTAAAGATGCTGTGAAGTGTGGTGGTTTTGCAGTAGATAACCTGTGGTATCTGGATATTACTGCGGTGCTGTCAGATAGCTTTTTTAGCGCGTTGGCGGAAAAGCTACGTAGCCTTAACCTGAAAAGGCGCTGAAATCTGCTTTCCAAATGTTAACAATGCACGTTGCTGTCGAGGCTTAGCCTTGCCCGGTGGGTTGTATAAATCGATATCTATCATCGTGTTGTCCGTCAGGATCAGCATGCCTAGTTTTACGGAGATCCAGAATGGATAAGCAGTTATTGGATTTGCTAGTGTGCCCCGTTACCAAGGCGCCGCTTGAGTGGCATGCCGATCGTCAGGAGCTATTTTGCTATGCCAGCAATCTCGCTTATCCGGTACGTGATGGTATTCCCGTGATGTTGGAGTCAGAAGCGCGTAGCTTGACCGAAGAAGAACGGGCGAAGCGTCCAAAGCAGCGTTAATAAAGAAGCGGCCTTTTTGCTGCAAGGTAGTATTTGTTCGGGAGTTTCACAGACTATGTCGTTTCTGGTTGTCATCCCTGCCCGTTACGCGTCCACCCGCCTGAAAGGCAAACCCCTGCTGGATATCGCCGGTAAGCCAATGGTCCAGCACACGTGGGAGAAAGCGTGTGCCAGTGGAGCGGCGCGCGTCATCATCGCTACTGATGATGAGAGAATTGAAAGCATGGCCAGAGCCTTCGGCGCTGAAGTATGTATGACTTCTGCGGCACATCCCTCCGGTACTGATCGGATTCAGGAGGTGGCGTCACAGTTGAAACTGTCAGATGACGAGGTCATCGTGAACGTTCAGGGGGATGAGCCGATGCTGCCTGCAACCTTGATTGATCAGGTCGCGCAGACTCTGCTGAAGCATCCTCAGGCGGACATGGCAACGTTGTGCGAGCCGATTGAGGATATGGCGTTATTCGCCAATCCCAACGTGGTCAAGCTCGTTAAAGATGTACATGGTAAGGCGCTTTATTTTAGCCGTGCGCCTGTATCGTGGCATCGGGATGAGTTTGCTCAAGGTATCAGCGATGTTCCGCCGTCAGGCTGGCAGGCATTTCGACATATCGGGCTGTACAGTTACCGTGTTGGTTTGTTGAATCAGTTCGTCCAGTGGTCACCCGCTCCGATAGAACAATGGGAGGCGCTGGAGCAGCTACGTGTACTGTGGAATGGTGGCTATATTCAGGTCTCTGAGGCGTCGGTCATTCCTCCTGCTGGTGTAGATACACCTGATGATCTGGTACGAGTACGTTCGATACTTGGCGATGGCCGATAGCTGAAAATTCTGAATCTGGAGGCTGTGTATGCCTCTTTAGAGCCATTGTTTGTTGAGCTGTCTGACTATTCGGTGAGAGATGTACAAAATTCTTTTAGTGTGCCTTGGCAACATCTGTCGTTCCCCTACTGCAGAAGGTGTGCTGGCAAAGAAAATCACCCAGCAGGGGTTGGGTAGGCGTTTTCAGGTCGATTCGGCAGGGACGGCTGCTTACCATACGGGTGAGTCACCTGATAGACGGAGCTGTCGTGCTGCCGCCAGGCGTGGCTACGATTTAACTCCCCTCAGAGCTCGCCAGGTCATGCCATCAGACTTTGAAGAGTTTGATGTAATTCTGGCTATGGATCATGCCAATCTAAGTAGCTTGAAGCAGAATTGCCCCGCTCAATTGCAGCATAAACTTGGTTTGTTCCTCCATTATCATCCAGATTCAATAGAGGAGGTGCCTGATCCTTACTATGATGGAGAGTCTGGGTTTGAGCTGGTGCTTGATCTTGTTGAAGTGGCTGCGGATGCCTTAATTAAGGATTTAGTGAAGTGAGTGACTATCCTGAGCACTGGCAAGAGAACGCCGATTTACTTAGGTTGAATACTTTTGGATTTTCAGTAGAAGCTGAGTACCTGTCTGTTGTGCACTCTGCTAGCCAATTGCAGCAAGATATTGCTGTTGCGCAAAAGCGCAATCTCGCATGGCGTGTGCTAGGTGGGGGTAGCAATGTAGTGCTGTGCCAGAACCTGCCTGGTCTTACTTTGTTAATTGATATCAAAGGCGTTGAGGTGCTATCCGAGAATGAGTCGGACGTTACTTTAAACGTTGGGGCAGGAGAGAACTGGCATTCTTTGGTCTGCTTCAGCTTGTCTCAGGGATGGTCAGGTTTGGAAAATTTGGCATTGATTCCAGGTACCGTAGGTGCTGCGCCAGTGCAAAATATTGGCGCTTATGGCATGGAGTTAAAGGACGTTCTACTACGAGTGCAGTATCTCGATACTGTCACAGGAGCGTTCTGCACGCGAGAAGCAGCTGATTGCAACTTCTCCTACCGACATAGCATCTTCAAAGAGAGCATTGGTAAGAGCTGGATCATTGTGTCCGTAGAGTTGTGCTTGTCAAAGCAGGCTGATGCCCAGATCAAATATAAGGCTCTGCGTGACTATTTTGACCAGAAGGGTATTGAACGGCCAACGGTGCAGCAGGTTGCTGAAGCAGTGGTAGCTATTCGCCAGTCAAAGTTGCCAGACCCTGATGTATTAGGAAATGCGGGGAGCTTTTTTAAAAATCCTTGGATAACAGCAGAGCAGTTCGATCTGTTGCGCCATGACTACCCGGGTTTGGTTGGCTTTGTCGATGGTCCAGGCTATAAACTTGCTGCAGCTTGGCTGATAGATCAACTAGGCTTCAAAGGTTGGCGTGAGGGAGCAGTAGGGGTGCACAAGGATCAGGCGCTAGTGTTAGTCCATCATGGTGGTGGCAATGGAGAGCAGTTATTGGCGCTGGCGCAGCGTATTCAATTGGCAGTAAAGCAACGCTACGGTGTTTTGTTAGAGCAGGAACCTGTGGTTCTGCAATAACGTCACGTTCACTTTGGTCAGGGTTTTAGGGATCGTTTAGTGAATATGAATAGGTGCACTACCCCCGCTGCGGTTTCGCAGACGGGTGAAACTAAAAAGGGCTTGCAGATGCAAGCCCTTTTATTTTCACGAGTTGGGTATATTACTCGTCTTGGCTACTTACTTCGGGCTGCTGTTGAGTTTCGAGCATTTGACGGCGCTTGATTTCACGTGGGTCATTATGAGCACGGCGAACGCGCCTTGGTGCATCTTCGGAGGGTTGTGGCTCCAAAGGAGCTTCATCAGCCTTCTCTTCTGCCAGTTGCACAGTCTGCTCTTCGGAAGCTTGCTCGCTGACAATCTCAGCAGTCTCAGCAGTCTCAGCAGTCTCAGCAGTCTCAGCAGTCTCAGCAGTCTCAGCAGTCTCAGCAGTCTCAGCAGTCTCAGCAGTCTCAGCAGTCTCAGCAGTCTCAGCAGTCTCAGCAGTCTCAGCAGTCTCAGCAGAGGCTGTAAGTTGCTCAGGTGCAATTACTTCCTTGTGCTCAACTTGCTCTGCTGCTGGATAGCTCTCGCTGTCGGTAACAACCAGCTCAGTTGCCGTAGACTGGTCAGTAACGGGTGCTTCTACGGCAATAGCATCTGCTGCCACTGCAGAGTTGACCTCGGTGGAGTCCGGCAGACTGGTGGGCTCCGGCTGATTCGCTATTTGTTCATCAGAAATGGCGTGCGCTATTTCTGATGACTGTGATACGGCAGTATCACTTGCAACAGCCACGGCATCGTCAGTGGCAACCTCAGTGCTAACAGCTTCTGCAGACTTGTCGTCTCTGCGGTTGTTGTTGCGTCCGCGGTTGCGGCGACGTCGCTGGGGGTGTTCGTCCTGGTCGTCGCTGGCGTCTGAAGCAGAGATAGCTACGTTGCTTTCGTCAGTGCTCATCACCTCGTCTGCGGATGTAGAGTCAGGTGCGTCTGCTGTGCTTGCGGTCTCCACTACCACAGCGTCTGCAGCAACGACGATAGCGAGCTCATTAACTGATTTTTCATCTTCTGTCAGGGCGGGTTCGGTTTCTTCACCGATTGCCTGAGCTTTTAGGTGGTCAGGTAGTGGGGTGCGCTTCGCACTGCGATCACGTCGACGGCGCTGACGTCCCCGGCGACGATCATCACTGGCTTGCTCAGGGGCAGATGATTCATTTGAGCCCTCAGTAACGGTTTGGGTTACTAACTGTTCATTGCTTTCAGTATCCACTTCAGTTTCACGAGTGGTACGCTCATTGCGGCTATTGCGACGACGATCACGTTGACCTCGATTGTCCCGAGTATTTCGCTCGCGGCTGTCGTCTTCACGAGCTGCACGATCTTCGCTG
The DNA here is from genome assembly GCF_029846635.1 of Pokkaliibacter sp. MBI-7. NCBI lineage: Bacteria > Pseudomonadati > Pseudomonadota > Gammaproteobacteria > Oceanospirillales > Balneatrichaceae > Pokkaliibacter > Pokkaliibacter sp. MBI-7. The sequence continues at coordinate 211,501 of NZ_JARVTG010000002.1, forward strand.
TCGACTTTGCGTTCAGAGTCTGTGCGGCGCTCTGCATCGTTACGGCCATTGTCTCGGCGTTCATTGTCGCGACCTCGACGATTACGATCATTCCGCTCATGACGACGATTACTGGTTTCGCGCTCACTGCTTTCTGGTTTCGGTTGTGCTGGCTGCTCTACGGTCGGTGCCGTTTCATCTTTGGTCTCTCCCTGGAACCAGCTGCTGAAAGCTTTTAGCAACCGGCGGCCGAGCCCTACAGAAGGGGCCTGATGTGCAATTGCTGCTGGGGGGGGGGAGACGGTTGGCAACGGAGCCGATGCTGCCGGAGGCATGCTTTTGACTGCTGCTTCCTCGCGTGAATGCTGTGCTGCTACCGGAGTAGTCTCGTCGCTATGCTCTTCTTCAATCAGCTCATAGCTGGCGTCGGTGGAGCGGGCTTCAACATTGTCGTCTCGCAGACGTATAACCTCGTAGTGAGGTGTTTCAAGATTAGGATTGGGGACGATGACAATCTTGATGCTTTGGCGTTGCTCAAGGCGTGACAGATGTGGCCGCTTTTCGTTAAGCAGGTAGGTTGCAACGCTCACGGGAACGATGGCGCGAATCTGGGCGGTGCGCTCCTTCAGTGCCTCTTCTTCGATCAGGCGCATGATGGAAAGTGATAGCGAGCCTACATCGCGAATGCTGCCTTGGCCGTGACAGCGTGGGCATGTCATTGCTGTGGTTTCACCCAGCGATGGGCGAAGACGTTGACGTGACATTTCAAGCAGACCGAAGCGAGAGATGCGTCCAATCTGGATGCGCGCACGATCTACCTTAAGTGCATCTTTTAAGCGGTTTTCCACTTCACGCTGATTCTTGATGGGAGTCATATCAATAAAATCGATGACTACCAGTCCGCCAATATCCCGCAGACGTAACTGACGGGCTATCTCATCTGCCGCCTCAAGGTTGGTCTGCAGAGCGGTTTCCTCGATATCACCACCTTTGGTGGCTCTAGAGGAGTTGATGTCGATCGAGACCAGTGCTTCTGTGGGGTCGATTACAATTGAGCCGCCAGATGGGAGGCGTACTTCGCGCTGGAAGGCTGTCTCGATTTGGGATTCAATCTGGAACCGTGTAAATAGAGGAATGTCTTCCTGGTACAGTTTGATCTTGCTCTGGAATGTCGGCATGACCTGACGAGCAAAATTCATTGCGTCCTGATGCACTTCTGCAGAATCGATCAATACTTCGCCAATATCCTGGCGAAGATAATCACGCATAGCCCGAATAATGACATTGCTTTCCTGATAGATCAGGAAAGGTGCAGGTCGATTAAGAGCTGCAGATCGGATCGATTCCCAGAGCTGCATCAGATAGTCCAGGTCGTTCTGCAGTTCTTCAGGTGTGCGTCCAATGCCAGCGGTGCGGACAATAACCCCGGCACTCCCTGGAATTTGAATTGAGTCTAGAGCATCCTTTAAAGCCTGACGTTCTTCACCCTCAATGCGACGAGAGATGCCACCAGCACGGGGATTATTTGGCATTAGTACCAAGTAACGCCCTGCAAGACTAATAAACGTCGTCAGTGCCGCGCCTTTGTTGCCTCTTTCTTCCTTGTCTATCTGAACTATGACTTCTTGTCCTTCGCGAATCGCTTCGCGAATGGCTACACGGCCACCTTTGCCTTCGTTATTGAAGTATTCTCGAGCAATTTCTTTTAGTGGAAGGAAGCCATGGCGGTCCGCGCCATAGTCAACAAAGGCTGCCTCAAGGCTGGGTTCTATGCGGGTAACACGGCCACGATATATGTTGGCTTTCTTTTGTTCGCGGGAGACGGACTCAATGTCCAGATCGTAGAGTCTTTGACCGTCAACAAGAGCAACCCGGATTTCTTCAGGCTGGGTTGCGTTGATCATCATTCTTTTCATTTTTAACGTCAGACCATATAGGGCCTAGCGTCGATGTAAATATCCACTGTGTAACGGCCAAGACAGCAGCCCAGTTTTTACTACCGGTTCTTCTTGCAGAGAGGTCAATCTCCGGGCCGGCTTGGCGCTGTCAATTTCAGAGTGTCGGTGCCGTTTCGGTCAGTAACGCGTTGCAAATACAGGGAAAGCCACTACCGAGCACACGATATTAGTTGCGTTCGGATAGGAATATAAGCGTTACCATAGCCTGTCGTTTTAGGGTGTTGATGCGGAGTTAGCTGAGTGGATTTGGTAGAAGGTATGCCTTCCATCAAATTACATTTCCCAGCACTGCTCTTGCAGGTTCTGCCCTGCTTACGCGTCAATCAATTGACAACAGGTATTAAAGGCTCTTACTCCAGGCTTTCCATTAAGAAGCTGACCTAAAACAGTGGTACTAGCATCGAACGGAAGGCTGGTTAGTTGCTTCGCACCAATAATGTGATGCGACCTAATTCTTTTGTTGGGCAGCTGCACATAGGCAAAGTCAGTCCCCAACGGTATCATGAGTGCACGAAGAGCAGGGTAGAGGAGCCCAATCGGGGCTTGGTCCTTCTAAAGAGCTGAGCTTCGTTAGCGGCCTCAATATAGCAGTATTTCCCCGCCGCAATCAAATAGGCAGATCAATTTGAATCAAGCAGTTATGAGCGATCAACAGAAACCCTCATCAGCCCAAGTCCAATGGTTAACCATAAGCATTGATTACCAAGGTCAGCGCCTGGACAACTTTCTGCTGGCCATGCTTAAAGGGGTTCCGAAAACCCGTATTTACAGCATGATGCGCAAAGGGGAAATACGGATAAATCGGAAGCGGGTCAAGCCTGACTACCGAATCGTCGGTGGTGAAGAGCTTCGCTTGCCTCCTGTCAGGCTTCCTGAGCGTGATGCTCCTCCTCCGGTTTCTGCGGGATTAGGTAGAAAAATTGAAGACGCCATTCTGTATGAAGACGATGCGTTGATGGTGATTAACAAGCCTTCTGGATTGGCGGTGCATGGTGGAAGTGGGATTAGCCTTGGCTTAATTGAAAGTCTGCGTCAGCTGCGGCCCGAGCTTAAAATGCTGGAGTTAGTGCATCGCCTGGATCGCGATACCTCAGGCTGTATCCTGGTGGCAAAGAAGCGTTCTGCATTGAGAGCGCTGCATGAAGCGCTGCGTGATGGCGGTGTAGACAAAGTGTATCATGCACTGGTTCAGGGGCGTTGGCCCAGTCGGCATCAGCATGTAAATGCACCATTAAAGAAAAATGAACTGCGTTCTGGTGAGCGAGTTGTGAGAGTGGACGCTGACGGTAAACCCTCTCTGACTGAGTTTAAGGTCTTGAGGCGTTTTGCTTCATATACCCTGGTTGAGGCGAAGCCTATTACAGGTCGAACGCATCAAATTCGAGTTCACTCCCAGTTTGCGGGGCATCCAATCATTGGTGATGACAAGTACGGGGTGGATGAGGTGAACAAAGCTGCAAAACAGTACGGTTTAAATCGACTCTTTCTGCATGCGGCCAGGTTGACGTTTCGCCATCCTATAAGTGGTGAGGTTGTATCTGTTAAGGCTGAGTATGACGCTGAGCTTCACGCAGTGATTGATATGCTTTCAGCGGAAATCATTTCAGTTGAATGATGTAAGGAAGTGTTCTGAGTGGCCGCAATATGCGGCTGCTTTATAGAGGTTGGGTGAAGTTTTGAGATGTGTGCAGTGAGGTACTGGATGGGGTGGACGATGGGGCTTGAACCCACGACCGCCGGAATCACAATCCGGAGCTCTGCCAACTGAGCTACGCCCACCATTTCCAGTAATATAACGAATCGCTTTTGCGATGGCGCGTATCATACGATTCTGGTTTTTTCAGTCAAGTGTTTTTGCGGTGCTGGTGAGGGCAGGGAAGGGTGTGGTGGTTTAGCCCCTAGTGTACAATGCCGTATCGGTACTGCGAGGTTTAAGGATTGGTAGATGTCAGCGAAAACTGTGCGTGAACAAGTATTTGCAGTTGCAGATGACTTACTTATGTCAGGGACTGAGCCTGTCTTAAGGTTGGTTGGTGCCAGGCTTGCAGATGTGGATGATACGGCAATTCAAACTACCCTGCAGGAGTGGTGGTTGATGCTGCCACAGCGAATTCAGTATCGATTGCCTATTGCTAGTGATCTGCCTAAGGAAGTGGTGCAAGTAGTTCAGGGGTTGTGGGATCAGGCGGTGAGGCAGGCTAGTGCTCAGCTTGAGCATGAGCGTCGACAGATGGCCGCTCAACTGGAGCAGCAGGAATCTGATGCTAGTCAGCATGTTGAGCGTTTGCGGACTGAGATCGTTGGGCATGAGGTGCATAACGAGCAGTTGCGCTCCAGGATTGATGAGCTTGAACAAAAGGTTAAGACGTTGCAGGCCGAGCTGTCTTTGCAAAAGGCAACACTGCACGCTGAATTGCAGAAACGTGGCCAGGCAGAGCAGCGAGAGTTGGATATAAAACACGAGCTGGATCGTGTGATCAAAAATCGTGATGAGTCCAGGCTTCAGTTTGAGTCTCGGCTGAAAGATGAACAGGCGCGTTTGGTTGAGGCGCAGTCTAGGTATAAAGCGGAAGTGGGTCAGATGCGTATTGCTCACGACCAGCTTCGAGATGATGCGAGCAAGAAAGACTCCGCTCTTACTCGGCAGATTCATGAATTGCAGGCGGAGCTTGCGCGGGCCGAAGTTAAGTCGGAAACGCAGTTAACACAGCTTAAAAGCTATGAGCAGGAGTTAAAGGGGTATCGGCTTGAGTCTGCTAGCTCCAGTAGAGACCTAAGTAAACTCAATGCTCAACTATTAACAGAGGTTAACAAGAGCAAGCGCTTTGAGCAGCGTATTCAGGAGTTGGAGAGTGCGCAGAAGGAAGTGGGTAAGCGGGTGTCCAGCTCTAATGCTGAGACGATGCGCAGAGAGTCGGATTTGCGCCAGCAGGTGCTTGAGCGTGAGGATGAGTTATTGAGGCTTCGTGCGCAGCTTAAACAGCAGCAAACGGTTATGTCTGCACGTGAAGAAGAAATGAAGCGATTGCAGGCTAGAATGCAGGCATAGTGGTGCCAAGTTGAGGTTTGGTGTGAGGTGTGTTTTAGGAAGGGCCAGCGAAAAGCTGGCTCTTTGCTTTTATGCGGATGTTGGTTTGGGTCGTTTATTTACCATGACGATTGCGTAGCCTTGAGCTACTGTCTTGCCGTTTGCGGTGCAATTGGTGGTGAGCTTAACCTTTTTTCTGCGTAGGTCTATCTCTTCTATGGTGGCTGTCGCTGTAATGGTGTCGTCAATGTGAATGGGTAGTTTGAATTCTAGGTGTTGCTCCAGATAAATTGCTCCTGGTCCGGGTAGTCGAGTGCCGAGAACGGCCGAGATTAAGCCGCCTGCAAACATGCCGTGAGCAATTTGTTTTCCGAAAGTGGTCGTTGCTGCATATGCGGCGTCAATGTGAATTGGGTTTGTATCGCCGGTTATGTCTGCGAACTGGAGAATGTCAGACTCGCTTATGGTTTTTGTAACACAATCTGACATTCCAACTGCAAGATCTTCCAGGTAATGGCCTTGATATGGGTTCATGATTTGTGGCTTCGGTCCGAAAGGTGGGAGCTTCAACGGCTCCCAGGTCTGGCTTAATTGTGCAGATGATCTGCAGCGTGCAACGTGTTTTCCATTAGTGTTGCGACTGTCATCGGGCCAACGCCGCCGGGGACAGGGGTGATCCAGCTGGCGCGCTCTGCTGCAATCTCGAACTCCACATCGCCGACTAGCTTGCCGTTGTTGAGTCGATTAATCCCTACGTCGATGACAATGGCTCCGGGTTTGATCCATTCACCTTTGACTAGTCCGGGTTTGCCGACACCCACAACGACTAAATCGGCTTGGGCTACTTTGTTTGCCAGGTTTTTGGTGAAGCGGTGTGTGGTCGTTACTGTGCAACCTGCCAAGAGTAATTCCAGACTCATTGGGCGGCCAACAATATTTGACGCACCAACAACAATGGCATCCAGTCCTCTGATTGGGGTGTTGGTGTGGTCTAGTAGTGTCATTATGCCTTTTGGGGTGCATGGGCGCAGTAAAGGCATTCGTTGAGCGAGGCGTCCCATGTTGAATGGGTGAAAACCGTCAACGTCTTTGTCGGGGCGAATGTGCTCGAGAATAAGGTCGGCTTTTAAGTGAGAGGGTAGAGGGAGTTGCACCAGAATGCCGTCAATGTTGCTGTCATTATTTAGTCGGCTGATCAGTGATAGCAGTTCGTCTTGTGTAGTTTTCTCTGATAAGTCGTAAGCTTCGGAGTAGAAGCCTACCTCCTCGCATGCCTGGCGTTTGCTGTTTACATACACGTGAGATGCTGGATCTTGACCGATCAATATTACAGCTAAGCCAGGTTTGCGTTTGCCTGCTGCCAGTCGCTGCCGAACGCCTTCAGCAACTTTGGTGCGCACCTCTCGTGCAATGGCTTTGCCGTCTATAAGTTGTGCAGTCATGGTGGTTGTGGTCTTCCTCGCTATAAAACCGGGCACAATTTTCGCACGCTTTGCCGGGAGAGCCAAACCGGGTTTTATCAATTGATGCGGCTCTTGAGTGCAGATGGTTGTAATGGGAGGGGGCTTTGTTTTTCAGGGTAAGGTGTTATATAGCTTTATGTCTGGTGGTTGTTTGTTGATGTTGGTCTAAGTTATTAAAAAGCTTGACGTTAATCGGAATGGTGATATTATTCGGCCTCGTTTGGCGGGGTGCTGTTTCGGTGATTTTTCATTGAAAAGAAACCTCTGGTAGCGCGCTTGTAGCTCAATCGGATAGAGCATCGGCCTTCTAAGCCGAGGGTTGCAGGTTCGAGTCCTGCCAGGCGCGCCAGTTAAGGTATAGTGGTGGGCGTAGCTCAGTTGGCAGAGCTCCGGATTGTGATTCCGGCGGTCGTGGGTTCAAGCCCCATCGTCCACCCCAATTCTTAATCTTGTGTTTTTTCTATTTGATATGGTGGGCGTAGCTCAGTTGGCAGAGCTCCGGATTGTGATTCCGGCGGTCGTGGGTTCAAGCCCCATCGTCCACCCCATATCTCTTCTATTTCTGAATTCTTTCAGATGTCTATGGTGGATGTAGCTCAGTTGGCAGAGCTCCGGATTGTGATTCCGGCGGTCGTGGGTTCAAGCCCCATCATCCACCCCAATTCCCTGATTTAAAAACATTTTTTGTTTTTGGGTTTCATTGAGCGCTTGACTCTGCGCTGGCCTTTATTGAGAATGTGCGCTTCGTTTTGTTAGCGTTTGCCGCCAAAATTCAGTCTTTGGTTGCTCGCTGGAAAATTATAGGCAGTTAAAGAATTGCTCTTGGCGCACAAGCCATAGCGAAAATTTAGTTGGCGCTAAGTTGTGTGAGGCAGATTAATGCAAGTTTCAATTGAAGCGACTTCTACTCTGGAACGTCGCCTGACTATTACTATCCCAGCTGCCCGTATCGAAGCTGATGTTGAAAAACAGCTGAAAGATGCAGCCAAAAACGTACGAATTGATGGTTTTCGTAAGGGCAAGGTCCCATCGAAAATTGTCAAGCAGCGTTATGGCAAAGGCATTCGTCAGGATGTTCTGAGTGATATTATTCGTACCAGTTTTTATGAGGCAGTAACTCAGGAAAAACTGAATCCCGCAGGCACGCCATCTATCGAACCGAAATCTGACATTGAAGGTCAGGATTTCGAGTTTGTAGCTACCTTTGAAGTCTTTCCAGAAATCGCACTGGCTGATTTCTCTGCAGCTGAAATCGAGAAGCAGAGCGCTGAAGTTGCAGATGCTGACGTTGACACCATGATTGAAACTCTGCGCAAGCAGCAGGCATCTTGGAATAATGTAGAGCGTGCATCCCAGGATGGTGATCGCGTGACTATGGACTTTGAAGGCTTTGTTGATGGTGAAGCCTTTGATGGTGGCAAAGCTGAAGGTTACGAGCTGGTTCTTGGTTCAAATACCATGATTCCTGGCTTTGAGACTGGCTTGCTGGGTGCGAAGGCTGGTGATGACGTTGAGTTAAGCGTGGCCTTCCCTGAAGAGTATCATGCAGAAAACCTGAAGGGTAAGCCTGCTATATTCAAGGTGAAAGTGACTGCTGTCGCTGAGCCGGTTCTGCCCGAACTTAGTGCTGAGTTTTTCAGTAAGTTTGGTGTTGAAGAGCAGTCCGAAGAAGGCTTCCGTGCTGAAATTCGCAAGAACATGGAACGCGAGTTGAAGAACGCTCTGCGTAACAAAACCAAAACTATGGTTCTTGATGCCCTTTGCCGTTTGAATCCCATCGCTATCCCAGCTGCCCTGATCAGTGATGAGGTTGATACTTTGCGTCGTCAGGCAGTGCAGCAGTTTGGTGGTGATGTTGAGAAGTTTGATCTCAATATGCTGCCTGCCGAGTTGTTCAAAGATCAGGCTGAACAGCGCGTGCGTAACGGTTTGCTGTTGGCTGAAGTGATTCGTGTAAACGAAATCAAAGCTGATGAAGCGCGTGTTGGTGCATTTGTTGAGGAAATGTCTGCTGCATATCAGCAGCCAGAAGAAGTTAAAGCCTACTTCCTTAATGACAAGCAGCAACGTCGTCAGATCGAAGCAGTTATTGTTGAAGACGTCGCTGTCGAAACCTTGCTTGCTGCAGCTAAGGTCAATGAGGTAAGCGTTAGCTACGAAGAGGCCATCAAGCCTGCTGCTAGCAAAAATGCTGATGCCTAAGACTTTTAATTAGTATTGGCTGTACTTAAAAAACGATAGTTGTTACAACAATGTTTGTAATGGCTATCGTTTTTTTTCTATCTAGAGATTCAGTAGGGAGAAGCTGGCAATATGAATCCGTTCCTTGCTCAAGCAGCTGGTCAGGGGGTAGCTCCTTCGTCATCTTTGGTGCCGATGGTTGTGGAGCAGAGTGCAAGAGGTGAGCGCGCATATGATATATATTCGCGACTGCTGAAAGAGCGCGTAATCTTTCTGGTTGGCCCGGTTGAAGATCACATGGCCAACTTAGTTGTGGCTCAACTGTTGTTCCTTGAATCAGAGAATCCCGATAAAGATATCCATCTCTATATCAACTCCCCTGGTGGGGTGGTTACTGCGGGTATGGCCATTTACGATACCATGCAGTTCATCAAACCTGACGTGAGTACGCTGTGTATTGGGCAGGCTGCAAGTATGGGGGCGTTGCTCCTTGCAGGTGGTGCAGCGGGTAAGCGTTATGCGTTACCTCATGCTCGTGTCATGATTCACCAGCCTTTGGGTGGCTACCAGGGGCAGGCTACTGATATAGAGATTCATACACGCGAAATATTAACGATGCGTGAGAAATTGAACCGTATCTTGGCTCATCACAGTGGCAAGGACATCGAAACTATTGCCCGTGATACCGATCGTGATAATTTTATGGATGCACCTACTGCAGCTGAGTATGGATTGATTGACTCCGTCCTGACTCGTCGCAGTGTCTGAGGCAGTTTGTGTGAAGGTCGGAGTTGAAAATTGCTGACACCGGCCTCATCTTGTCTGCAGAAGAAAGTTTAACGGGGAAGTCGAATGGCCGACGATACACGCAAAAAAGGCGACGATGGAAAGTTGCTCTATTGCTCTTTCTGCGGTAAGAGTCAGCATGAGGTTCGTAAGCTTATTGCAGGACCTTCAGTCTATATCTGCGATGAGTGCGTCGACCTTTGCAATGACATAATCCGCGAAGAGATTCAAGATCAGGGGAAAGATGCCCACCACGGTGACCAGCTGCCCACTCCCCAAGAAATCAAACAGACCCTAGACGAGTATGTCATAGGGCAAGATCTGGCTAAGCGTGTGCTAGCAGTGGCGGTGTACAATCATTACAAGCGACTGCGTATGAGTGATAAATCTTCAGATGTGGAGCTCGGTAAAAGCAATATTCTGATGATTGGACCTACTGGTAGCGGTAAAACGCTACTTGCACAGACACTGGCTCGCTTACTTAATGTTCCCTTCACGATTGCAGATGCTACAACGTTAACCGAGGCCGGTTATGTCGGTGAGGATGTAGAGAATATCATCCAGAAATTGTTGCAGAAGTGTGACTATGACGTAGAGAAAGCCCAGATGGGCATTGTCTACATTGATGAAATCGACAAAATTTCTCGAAAATCTGACAACCCTTCCATCACCCGAGATGTCTCAGGCGAGGGTGTTCAGCAGGCGTTGTTGAAGCTGATTGAGGGGTCTGTGGCATCGGTGCCGCCTCAAGGTGGTCGCAAGCATCCTCAGCAGGAGTTTTTGCAGGTTGACACCTCAAATATCCTGTTTATATGTGGAGGTGCATTTGCTGGGCTTGAAAAAATCATCAGTGATCGCAGTGAGAAGAGTAGCATCGGCTTTTCTGCCACAGTTAAGTCCAAGGAAAACTCCAAGTCTGTTTCCGATACCTTGATGGAAGTTGAGGCGGAGGATTTGGTTCGATACGGTCTCATTCCTGAGTTTGTGGGGCGCTTACCCATGGTGGCGACTTTAACGGAGCTGGATGAAGAGGCGCTGATCGAAATCCTGGTAGAGCCAAAAAATGCGCTGACCAAGCAGTATCAGAAGCTTTTCAGTATGGAGAGTGTTGAGCTCGAGTTCCGTGAAGATTCTCTGCGTGCAATTGCGAAGCGGGCAATGGAGAGAAAGACCGGGGCTCGAGGCTTGAGAACGATTATGGAGAATGTTCTGCTTGGCACAATGTTCGATTTGCCTTCTTTGGAAGGTGTCAGCAAGGTAGTTATTGATGCTTCTGTAATTGAGGGTGAGTCAGAACCTCTGATGATCTACGAAAATACAGAAGAGAAGCGCGCATTACCTGAGCGTTGATCAAGGTGGAGAAAAGGGCACAGTAATGTTGCCCTTTTTATGTCAGAGTTGTTGCATTCCCTTGTATCAATCCCCACCTATGCCTGTAAGCCATGAATGGAAGTGATCATTCGCTTCCGCTACCTTGAGGTGTCTATGGAGCAACAAGCATCCAAGCATGATGTGACCAATGTCACCGTGCCACTGTTACCTTTGCGGGATGTTGTGGTGTTCCCGCATATGGTTATTCCCCTTTTCGTAGGTAGAGACAAATCCATTGCAGCACTTGAGCGGGCGATGGAAGAGCAGAAGGAAATTCTGCTTGTCGCACAGCGCGATGCCGCAGATGAGGATCCTGTCTGGGAAGATCTTTTCGCTGTAGGTACTGTTGCTAGCATATTGCAATTGCTCAAGCTCCCGGATGGCACGGTAAAAGTTCTGGTTGAGGGCGAGTATCGTGCACAGATCAAGTCTGTAGACCTGATTGATGGTTGTTATCAGGCGGAAGTGCAGTCTCTTCCTGAGCAAGATGTCAGAGAGGCTGAGGCCCAAGTTCTTAGTCGTGCCCTCATGTCGCAATTTGAACAGTACGTTCAGGCGAGCAAGAAAGTCCCGGCAGAGGTCGTGTCATCGCTTGCTAATATCGAAGAGCCTGGTCGTCTCGCTGATACCATTTCTGCACATATGAATCTGAAACTGGCCGACAAGCAGAAAGTGCTCGAGCTGGTGGATATTGTTGAGCGTGTGGAACAGCTCATCGCGCATATGGAAGCGGAAAATGATCTGATTCAGGTTGAGCGACGTATTCGCGGTCGTGTCAAGAAACAGATGGAAAAGAGTCAGCGCGAGTACTATCTGAATGAGCAAATGAAGGCTATTCAGAAAGAGCTTGGTGATCTGGATGAAAACGGTGGCAATGAGATCGAAGATCTCAAGTCACGTATTGAAAGCTCTGGTATGCCCAAAGATGCCCAGGCAAAGGCTATGTCTGAGCTGGGTAAGCTGAAAATGATGTCGCCTATGTCTGCTGAGGCAACGGTCGTTCGAAGCTATCTGGACTGGATGCTAGGTGTCCCTTGGAGCAAACGCAGCAAGGTGCGGCATGATCTGGCGCTGGCGGAGACCATCCTCAATGAGGATCACTACGGTCTGGATGAAGTTAAAGAGCGCATTCTTGAATATTTAGCTGTTCAGCAGCGCGTTAAGAAGCTTAAAGGTCCTGTTTTGTGCCTGGTAGGACCACCCGGTGTAGGTAAGACCTCATTGGGGCAGTCTATTGCGCGAGCAACTAATCGGAAGTTCGTTCGTATGGCCTTGGGTGGCGTGCGAGATGAGGCTGAAATTCGTGGCCACCGCCGAACCTATATTGGCTCAATGCCCGGTAAGCTGGTGCAGAAGATCTCCAAGGTTGGTGTGAAGAATCCACTGTTCTTGCTTGATGAAATTGACAAGATGGGGATGGATCATCGTGGTGATCCTGCTTCTGCCTTGCTTGAGGTTTTAGATCCGGAGCAAAACAACTCTTTCAATGACCATTATCTGGAAGTGGATTTCGATCTCTCAGATGTAATGTTTATTTGTACATCCAACAGTATGAATATCCCTGCACCTCTGCTTGATCGTATGGAAATCATTCGAATTCCCGGTTACACCGAAGATGAGAAGGTCAATATCGCTCAGCGTTACCTGATACCCAAACAGATGACCAATAACGGTCTCAAGCCAAAAGAGCTGGAAGTAACTGAAGAAGCCGTACGTGACTTGATTCGATACTACACTCGCGAGGCTGGTGTCCGGGGATTGGAGCGTGAGCTGGCCAAGCTGTGCCGAAAGGTTGTCAAAGCGAGATTGTTGAAGAAGCTCGATGCTGGTGTGCTGGTGATCAGCGCAGATCTGCTGGAAGAGTACAATGGCGTACGTAAATACTCTTATGGCCGTGCAGAAGACAACGATCAGGTTGGTCAGGTAAACGGACTGGCATGGACTTCTGTCGGTGGCGATATCTTGCGTATCGAGTGTACGGTTGTGCCTGGTAAAGGTCGTGTCGTTAAAACGGGGTCTCTCGGCGATGTTATGCAGGAGTCGATCCAGGCCGCCATTACTGTTGTGCGTTCACGATCCAAGGCTCTTGGCATCGCTAGTGACTTTCATGAGAAGCAGGACATGCATGTTCATGTTCCTGAAGGTGCTACACCTAAGGATGGTCCTAGTGCAGGTATTGCTATGTGCACGGCGATGGTATCAACGCTAACCGGCATTCCTATCCGTGCGGATGTGGCGATGACGGGCGAAATTACCTTGCGCGGGCAGGTTCTGCCCATAGGCGGTTTGAAAGAGAAGCTCCTGGCTGCTCACCGGGGTGGGATCCACACCGTGATCATTCCTGAAGAAAACCGCAGAGATTTGAAGGAAATTCCTGAAAATATCAAAGCAGAGCTGCAAATTTGCCCGGTTAAGTGGATTGATGAAGTCTTGGCTATTGCTCTTCAGTACCAGCCTCAACCCCTCGTTGAAGAGGTTAAGGAAACCACTGAGCATGCTTCGACTTCTAAAGAATCTGAGCCAGAAGCTGATTCAGGATCGCGTCCAAGCACTCACTGAAATGGCTAGAGGCCGCGTCATTACTAGCTTGACACTAGTTTAGCGGCCTTGGTATAAAAGGGCTCTGCCTGTTTCAGACGTACCAAACATAGAAGAATACCAACGAAACTTCGAAGGGGATTAACGTGAATAAATCTGAACTGATCGATGCAATTGCTGCCTCTGCTGACATTCCTAAAGCTGCAGCAGGTCGTGCACTGGATGCAATGATCGACGCTGTAACTGACGCTCTGAGCAAAGGTGACACCGTCGCACTGGTTGGTTTCGGTACTTTTGGTGTTAAAGAACGTGCAGCTCGTACTGGCCGTAACCCACAGACTGGTGCTCCAATCGAGATTTCTGCAGCTAAAGTACCTAACTTCAAGCCCGGTAAGGCGCTGAAAGACGCGGTCAACGGTTGATAGAAGCTGGTAGCTCTGCTCAAACGCGTGTAGGGCTACTTGAGGAGCGGTAGTTCAGTTGGTTAGAATGCCGGCCTGTCACGCCGGAGGTCGCGGGTTCGAGCCCCGTCCGTTCCGCCAAATGCAAAAAGCGTATTCTCAGGAATGCGCTTTTTTTTTAGCAGTTAACGTAGGCAGAGTGGGGGCCCCATGCTGCAAAACATACGCGATAAATCTACTGGTTGGATTACCAAGATAGTTATTGGATTTATTGTTTTAACCTTTGCTCTTTTCGGTGTTGAGTCACTGATATCTTTAGCCAATCGTGAGCCAGCACCTGCCAGCGTGAACGGCGATGATATCAAGCAGCAGGATCTAAGCCAGATGGTAGAGCTGCAGCGCAGACAGATTTATAACCAGCTCGGAGGGAATGTTGACCCGGCCATGCTGGAAGAAAATCGGCTCAAGTCGCAAGCACTGGATCGCCTGATTGATGAAAAGCTTCTGTTACAGGAGGCTGCTAAACGTCATCTTACCGTTCCCGATATGATGGTGGATCAAATGATCGTGCAGACGCCGGACTTTCAGGACAATGGGAAGTTTAGCCAGGAGCGATATCAGCAAGTGCTGGGCAATAATGGTATGACTCCATTGATGTACCGACAATTACTGCAGAAGCAGCTGCTGATCGGTCAATTGCGTGATGCTATTGTGGGTTCATCCTTTATGCTGCCGTCTGAGTTTGATCAGCTTATGGCGCTTGATCGTCAGCAGCGTGACATCCGATATAGTGAGTTCAAGGTTTCTGATTTCCTTGATAAGGCTACTCCTTCAGATGCGGACCTGAAGTCCTACTATGATGCTCATCTCAAGACGTACGTGGCACCTGAGCAGGTGGCAGTCAACTACATTGAACTGAGCAAGGATAACTTTGTTGACCAGGCTAAAGTCGATGAGGCTGCGCTTCAGACCGATTACGATGCCGCTGTTGAGAAACTCAAGGCTCAGAAGGCTCGTGAAGTGGCTCATATCCTCATCGCTGTGAACGATAAACGCGATGATGCTGCAGCTAAAGCTCGTGCTGATGAAGTGGAAGCCAAGCTCAAGTCAGGGGAAGATTTCTCTGCGTTGGCGAAAACGTATTCTGATGACTCCGGAAGTGCGAATGACGGCGGGAATCTGGGTTTGCTGGAGCCAGGAACCTTGGGTGACTCACTGGATAAAGCGGTAGAGGCGTTGCAGGTTGGGCAGGTATCTGAGCCAGTGCGCAGCGATTATGGGTACCATATCGTTAAGCTCGTCTCTGTACAGGACAAAACGCCTCCTTCTTTTGACGACATGAAAGCCTCACTGGTCAAACAACAAAAAGACAGTAAAGCTGAGCAACTGTTCCTGGAGAAGGCTGAGCAGCTGGCAGATCTGGTGTTTACCTCATCCGATCTTGAGGCGCCCGCGAAGACGTTGGGAGTGGAGGTTAAGCAAGTACCTTTATTTAGCCGCAATACTGCTGAAGGTGTCGTGGCAAACGAGAAGGTACTGGCTAAAGCGTTTGATCCAGATTTCATCAATGATGGTACAAACAGTGATCCTATCGAAGTAGGTAAAGATCATGTTGTCGTCATTCGGGTAACCGATCACAAGGAGTCGCGTCAGCTGACTCTTGATGAAGTCAAAGATCGTGTTACTGAGGCTGTGAAGCGTCAGCAGGCCCATGATCTGGCTGTCAAAGCCGCAGACGTTTTGAAGGCGGAAGTGCTCAAGCAGCCGGATGGAATGTCTGCCTGGCAGCAGAAAGACAATCTGACTCGTAATGCACAGGAAGATCCTTTGTTGGTCCGTGGTATTTTTGCTATGCCTAAACCAGAAGAAGGCAAGCCGAGCATTGAGCCTATCACTCTGATGAGTGGCGATGTATGGCTGGTTGATCTTGCTAAGGTGCATGCTGGAGAGCAGAAGGTGTCGGATGAGCAGCGTCAGGGTCTGGCCAGCTATCTCGCTGGCCAGGAAGGCTCTCAGTTGTTCCAGGCTTTCCTCGAGAAGCTGAGAACGTCGGCTGCAATCGAGCGCCATTAAGTCTGTCTCTGAAATAAAAAACGCCCCTTGTGGGCGTTTTTTATTGCCTATCATCTAGCTGCCATGAAAGTTATCAGTCTTTGTCAGATAGTGCTGGGGCACGTGGCAGGCTATGTCTCCGCTTTGCACAGTTGTTGCGATATAGCCCATTCAATATGTTCTCCTACCAGTGAGGAGCAGCTCGTGAGGCGACTTTGTAATGTACTCAGTATGGATGTGCTGAACGGTGCGTTACCCAGGGCGATAGCAATATTGCGTTGCCACCCTTCGTAGCCTGTGCGTCTTATGGGTGAGCCTTCCGTATTGGTAAGGAAAGTGGCTTCATCCCATGCAAACAAGGTAAGCAGATCTGCGCTGTCGAGGCTATGTCTGGGATGGAAGTCCTGCTCGGGTGTACTGCTGGCAAATCGGTTCCACGGGCAAACCAGCTGGCAGTCGTCACAGCCATAGATTCGGTTACCCATAAGTGGTCTCAGTTCTGTCGGGATGCTGCCGCGGTATTCTATGGTGAGGTAAGAGATGCAGCGTCGCGCATCGAGTTGCTTCGGTCCGATAAAGGCATTTGTCGGACAAAGATCCATGCAGGCGGAGCAACGTCCACAATGCTCTTTGACAGGTTGTGCAGTGTTAATGAGTGGCAGATTGGTATACAGCTCTCCGAGAAAGAACCATGAGCCGGCCTTCCGATTCATGATGAGACTGTTCTTCCCCATCCACCCCAGCCCTGCTTGTTCCGCTATGGGCTTTTCCATTACGGGGGCACTATCAACAAAGGCCCGGTAGCCAAGTGTGCCGACGTCCTGCTCAATCTGCTTTGCCAGTTGTGTCAGGCGCTTGCGTATGACTTTGTGGTAGTCACGCCCCAGGGCATATCTTGATACATAGGCTTTGGCTGGTGAGTTGAGTATTTTGAGTGCCTGGGTTTCGGGAGGCAGATAATCCATCCGCACTGAAATAATGCTGAGAGTTCCTTCATGCAGGAGCGCAGGATTACGACGTAACTCCTGATTGTTTTCCAGGTAGCTCATTTCACCGTGCAGGCCTTTCTCAACCCACTGGCGCATGTATTCAGGATGGTCGCCGAGCTCCAGACTGCTGACGCCCATGTCCTGGAAGCCCAGCTCACGTGCCCACAGGCGGATTTTTTCAGTCAGATCGACAAGTTGTTGGGTGGAAAGGGTAGTCACTGCTTTGGTGGATCTGGAATTAGGGGCGAGTAGTATAGCAGAGTCAGTGCGTGCCACTCTCGGCTGCATCAAGTGAGTCGATAATGGCGCACTGCGGATTGTCATCACCATGGCAATGCCTGATCAGCTCTCCCAATGCATCTCGCATGGCTTGAAGGTTCTGAATTTGTCGGTCCAGTTCGATGATGCGTGCCTGGGCCAATTGCTTAACTTCTGCGCTTGCGCGATGAGGATCTTCGTAGAGCTTGAGCAGTTCTGCGCATTCTTCGAGTGAGAAGCCAAGATCCTTGGCGCGAAGTACAAACTGCAACGTATGTACGTCCTGCTCGCCATAGTGTCGGTAGCCATTTTCAGCGCGTCTGGCTTGTTGTAGCAGGCCAATACTTTCGTAGTAGCGGATGGTTTTGGTAGATAGTCCAGTGCGTTTGGACAGATCGCTTATCTTCACCTTATCACCTGCAGTATGTTATCTGGGTAAGTTTGCCATCGCAGCATTGAGCTGTGATGGCATGGTGTCTAGTCAGGCTGCTACCAGCCTGGGTGCCAGCGCCGCAGCAGTAGAGCATTACCCAGAACGGTCAGGCTACTCAATGCCATGGCCCCACCTGCCAGAGCAGGACTGAGATAGCCGCAGGCAGCCAGAGGGATCCCCAAACTATTGAAGATAAACGCCCAGAACAGATTCTGCGTTATCTTCGTACGGGTTCTTCTGCAGATATCCAGGGCGGCGGGGACAAGGCGTGGATCAGCGTGTAACAGGGTAATACTTGCCGTCTCCTTCGCAACATCCGTACCGCTACCCATGGCAATGCTCAAGTCTGCCTGAGCTAAAGCGGGGGCATCGTTAATGCCATCACCGACCATCAGAGTAGGGTGCTGTTTTTGATGCTCAGCGATGTGCTCGACCTTCTGTGCTGGTAAGAGCCCAGCATGGAAGCCATCGAGTTTGAGTTCCTCGGCTAGCGTTACGGCGCTTTCCTGACGATCACCAGTCAGCATATAACTGGCGATATTACGTTGGTGTAGCAACTCGATTGCACTGGCAGACGTTTCACGAGCCTGATCAGACATTGTGTAGGCAGCAAACCATTCATTGTTGATGGCGACGTGTACCAGACTGCCATTTGTCTGCTGCAGTGCCAGCAGTTGCGCATCATCATCGGGTATTGAAATACCATGCTCCTGCAGAAGCGTAGCGGTGCCGATCAGTACTGGCTGTTGCTGGTAGCTTGCCTTGATACCTTTACCTGCAATGGCTGTAATCGCATCTGTTTCAGCCGCCTGAACTCCCAGGTTGTGTGCATAGTCTGTATAAGCTTTAGCCAGAGGATGCTCACTGCCTTGCTGTACACCAAGTACAATTGAGGCTAGCTGTTCCGGCGCTGTCTGACGCTGATACCAATGGCTGACCATTGGCTTGCCTACGGTCAGCGTGCCTGTTTTATCGAAGAACACCGTATCGATATGGCGGGCAGACTCCAGTACCTGTAAATCACGTATCAGAATTCCATGACGAGCAGCTATACCCGTCCCCGTTAAAAGTGCTGTAGGGGTGGCGAGGCCCAGTGCGCAGGGGCAGGCGATAACCAGTACGGACACTGCTGCCATCAGGGCTTCGGTGAAACTGCCGCCAGCCACCAGCCAGCCCAGCAAGGTTAGAGCTGCAATCCCCAGTACAACGGGTACAAAGATGCTGCTGATTCTGTCAACAAGCTGCTGTACGGGGGCCTTGCCTGACTGCGCCTCTTCTACCAGCTTAATGATCCTGGCAAGGGTTGTGTCGCTGCCCATCGCGGTAGCGTTGATCTCCAGTGTGGATGAACCATTGATGCTGCCTGCGATGACGTTATCACCAGGCTGGCGGCTGACTGGCAGACTTTCACCGGTCAGCAACGACTCATCAAGTTCACTTTGCCCAGATAGGATTCGGCCATCCACGGGTACACGCTCACCAGGTTTGACGAGAATCCTGTCGCCCAGCCTGAGACTGGCCAGAGAGGTTTCTTGCCAGCTGCCATCCTGCCAGCGTCGTGCAACATCAGGCGTCAGGGACAACAAGGCATCCAGAGCGAAAGCTGTTTTGCGCTTCGCTCTTTCTTCCATCCATTTGCCAAAACTGATCAGTGTCAGTAGGACCGCCGCTGACTCAAAGTAGAGATGATGGCCATCATAACCCGTAAGCATGAGTGTAACGCTGTAGAGGAAAGCGGCTGAGGTACCGAGCGCTACCAGCACATCCATATTGGCGTAACGGGATTTGAGAGCGTGATAACTCCCACGATAGAAGCGATACCCAAGGCCCAGTTGTGTCGGCAGGGCAAGAATAAATTGTGCCCATCCGGGTAATGGCTGAATAACACCTGTCATGGGTAGCAGTAATGGAACACAAAGCAGTGCTGCTACAACCAGCATCCAGGATGAAGAGGATAAAACAGAGTGGTGTTCGGCTGAGTTGCCCTGACTGGCCATTTCTGGCCGAGCGTGGTAGCCCAGAGACTCAATACTGAGCTCTATCTGATGCTGTAATTCCTGACTGCTCTCTAATGCTTCGATACGTGCTTTGCCCGTGGCCAGATTAACACTGGCTGACACCACATCCGGTAGTGTATTCAGCGCTTGTTCTACTTTGGTAACACAGCTGGCACAGTGCATGCCCTCGATGTGCACAGAGATAACCGTCGTTTTGCTTTTATAGCCGAGCTGTTTGATGGCTTCCAGGCTACGCTCCCTGATGTCGGCTGACGCAGGTTCAATGGTGGCACGGTTGAGAGCGAAATTGACATCGGCTCGTGACACCCCATCGAGGTTACTCAGTGTACGTGCGACCTTGTTAGCGCAGCCTGCGCAGCGCATGCCTTCTATATCAATGGTCAGATGAGCTGACATGACAGACCTCCAGTCCTGAAAGGTACTGAATCCAGTATTCACTCTTGCTTTGAGTGAGGTGGAAAACAGCAGAATGGACTGAGTCTAAACCTTCCAGTAAGGGCAAGGTAAAGAGAAGGTTTGCGTCTGAAAAATGCTAACCGCGCTGTGTGCCCAAAAAGGGTCTGAGGTAGTCCCAGGCTGACTGTATTTCCTTGAAGCGACACTCATCACCGCCGCGATCAGGGTGATGCTGCATGGCCAGTCGCTGATATTGCCGTCGGATCAGTTGATGGCTACTGACGTCCACCGTCGCTTCCGGAGGTAGTTCCAGGGCGCACAGTGCTGCTTGCAGGTGGCCACTGTCCGTGAGGTGATAGCGCTTCCAGAAGCTGTCCAGCAGTGCGTGGACTTCCTGCTGATCGGTGCTGGCAAACTGCTGCCAGTCCATGTAGTAGGCCTGCAGTGGATCGCTTTTGGTCAGGCCTTCATGCCCTGGCTGCCAGGGAGCAAGACAAATACACAGGGTATGAATCTCCAGAAGGCCACTTTGCTCGCTCAGTAATTGCTCACGTAAATGATAGAGGCAGTGAAACAGCAAAAAGTGGCTACGAAACAGAGAGAGCTCGGGGGATAGAGGTAAGTCCAGATGGTGCTTGCGCAGCGCTTTGATCAAGGCGTACTCGCTGAGCCCCGCAGGATAGAGGGCGAGTTCCTGTCTGATTAAATGGCAGATGGTTTCGACGAGTGCTGGATTCATCGGCACAGACTGTCATGGTCATGCAGGCAATGCAAACCTGTTGTAGCGACTGGCACTGGCTGTGGTTTTTCAGGCGGATACCGGTGTTTCAAACAACGCTGGGAGCAGGCCTAGCTGCTGTGCCTGACGGACCCAGTGCAAGAGATCCAGCTGGCTGAGCTCCAGCAAGGTTTCAAAGCTATCCAGCAGAAAGTACCTGGGCTGCATGATATCAATGCGATAAGGGGTGCGTAACACCGTGAGCAGATCAAATGGCACGATGCTGGGGCGGCTGGACCAGGCGTATTCAGTCTCGCCAATGGAGGAGAGTATACCGCCGCCATACACACGATAAGCCCGGTCTGTTACTGACGTTGGTTGCCAGTTCAGTAAACCAAACTCAATGGTGAACCAGTAAAGCCTTGCCAGATAAACGCGTTCCTCCTTGGTGGCGTGGTAACCCAGCCGACCATAGGTGTGAGTAAAGGCGGCGAAGTCCTTATTGGTCAGAAGAGGGCAGTGGCCAAAAATTTCATGGAAGATATCCGGCTCCTGCAAGTAGTCCATGTCTTCCGGGGTACGGATAAAAGTAGCAACGGGAAACTCACGATTCGCCAGTAGCTGAAAAAAGTGATCAAAAGAAATCAGTGCGGGGACAGGGGTAACGCGCCAGCCCGTTGTGTCTTGCAGAGCGACGTTGATCTCCGGTAACTGAGGAATACGATCAGTAGGCAGGTTCAGCGTGGCCAGACCATGCAGATACTGTTTGCAGGCTTTGCCCTGAATGCAGGGTACCTGACGGTGAATCAGATGCTGCCAGGTGTGGTGCTCAGTATCGCTGTAGTGAATCAGGCCTGCCGCATCAGCGGTATGAGCGGTGTAACGTGAAGATTTGCCCATGATGACGTCCTCACGATGAAAGCGGGTTGTTTGCTCTGTTCTTTGGGGGTAGTACCAAAGGTTCCAAGGCAAAGAGCTGGTCGTATGAAGGAAGCGCCATGAGTACGGACAATTGCGCCGGTAAATGGCATGATGCGTTGTCTGTCGCTAAGCTTGTTCCTACGTTAACTGTCTATATCTGCATCTTTGGCCTATGTCTCATCAAGATCATCTCGATAAATTGTCCTTACAGCCTGCTTCATCGGATGCCAGTCACATTCTGCAGCTGGCAGACTTCCTGCCTTATCGGCTTAATACCCTGGCAGGACGGATCAGCCAGGCCCTGTCGGCTGTGTATGAACAGGAGTTTGACCTGAGTATTCCTGAGTGGCGTATTCTGGCAACTCTTGGCGTCAGCAGTGAGCCGCTCTCGGCCAAGTTTATTGGTGAGCAAACATGGATGGACAAGGCTAAGGTGTCTCGCGCCATGGCTTCTCTGGTCAGCAAGGGGCTGGTTGATCGTGAGCGTGAGCGCGGTGATCATCGCCAGAGTCGGATCACCCTCAGTGAGGCGGGCTGGGAGCTTTATCGGCGGCTGGTGCCCAAGGCGCGTACCTGGGAGCAAGCGCTGCTGGCAGAAATGTCAGACGATGACAAGGCTGCATTGCATCGTTTGCTGGGGGTACTCGAAACGAGTCTGAACAACGGCTGACAGGGTTAGTCGTGTGATGCTGACTGACGGATTAGCGTGGCCACGTTCATGGTCAGCCAGCATGCTGGTGCGGTGTTATCTGCGGGGAGGAATACGGTAGATAGCGCCTTTGCCGATACCCTCGAAAGCCTGCACTCGCCACTCGGCATCGGGGTGCTGATCGTGCAGCTGCTCGGTGATATACCGTGCTAATTCTTCTACGGTGGTATCGCGATCAAGGATTTCGCAGCGTGCGGCAGGCATGCGCAGGGTAAAGTGGCCCTGATTGCTGCTGTAGGCAAAATCAATCTGATGCTCGGTATAGCCAGTCACGTCTTCCGCCGTACCCAGATAGATATTCTGCCAGCGTGTTGCCCATGCGCTTTCGGCCTGTCGATCACGCTCACCATTACGGAAAATACGAATCGTGGAGCGGTGGCCGTGGACGATCCGCTGACAGTTTCCACTGTGCTTCTTGAGGCCGTGGCTGTATTGATACATCACGCCATCAACCTGTTCATTCACCAGCGTGAAACGTACCTGCTGCAGGTTGTCAGGTAGCAAGGGCAGAATCAGCTGTTGCAGATGCAAGGCAACTGACTCTGCCGTAATTGCCTCGCAGTCAAGCAACGAGTAAGCCTGGGCGGGCCCGCTGCTCTCAAAGCCAAAACGACTGTGGTCAAACACGACTCGCGTCTGCTCTGCCTCTTTCTCAATGAGCAAACCGGGCAGGCGGGCGGGGAGCAGCAACGTGTGATCCAGTGTCGCATCGATATGACGCTTGATCTGCTTTTTCACCTCACCGAAGTCGAGCAGCATACTTTGCTGATCCAGCTCGCCATCCAGCTCAATATCCACGCGCCAGCTTTCCCCCTGAATGCCTTGATCGGCACTCAGGAGTGAGCAGTCCAGAACGGTAAGATTTTCTACAAAAAGGGTTAAAGCCATTAGTCGATACCCAGATACTTATGGGTTTGCAAGCTGAGACGCCATTGTGGGTGTGCCAGGCAGTATGCGATGGCAGCCCTGGTGTTGGCCTCCCGGTCGGGGCCATCCATGGGCTGCAGATAAAAGTGCTGGAAGTCCAGATGGGTGAAACGTTCCGGCATCGCCAGCAGCTGCGGATAGACCAGTTTCAGTTCGTGGCCGGCCAGCTGTTGAAGTTCCGCATCGGCTTTGGGGCTGATGCAGATCCAGTCAATGCCAGCCGGTGCTGCCAGAGTGCCGTTGGACTCGATAGCAATTTCAAAGCCCAGCTGATGGAAGGCTTCAATCAGTGTGGGATCAAGCTGCAGCAGTGGCTCACCACCGGTACAGACCACATACTTCTGGCCTTCAGTAGTGATGGGCCAGAGTCCATGTATATGACGGGCCAAGGCGTCAGCGCTGTCGAACTGCCCCCCATTCTGACCATCCGTACCGATAAAATCAGTATCACAAAACTGGCAGACAGCTGTGGCCCGGTGCTTTTCCTTGCCTGACCACAGGTTGCACCCTGTGAAACGACAGAATACGGCGGGCCGCCCACTGTGAGCCCCTTCACCTTGCAGAGTGTAGAAGGCTTCCTTGATCTGATAACGTTTTTTACCTGCCATCACCAGCCCTCATGGCATCGGCGCGGCATGTATCAGCAGCGCCATTGCCAGGTTGCAGTATAACCGCCGTAGGGGATGGCCAGGCCGTGAGCAATTCAGGCTTGTTCATAATCCAACGGGTCTTTGACACCATTAAGTTGGAAGGCTTCCAGACGTTCCTGGCAGGAGCCACATTTTCCGCACGACAACTCGCGGCCGTTGTAGCAGGTCCAGGTTTTGCTGTAGTCCAGACCCATGCGCAGACCATCGGCCAGAATGTCGATCTTGTTCTTGTACAAGTAAGGACTAACAACCTGTACGGGTTCAAAATTGGCAATCTGCGCTACGTCGTTCATCTTCTCGACGAACTCAGGGCGGCAGTCAGGGTAAATGGTGTGGTCGCCAGAGTGTGCACCGTACATAACTTTGCGTGCACCAATGGAGACGGCATAGCCGATGGCCAGAGACAGCAGGATCATGTTGCGATTGGGAACCACAGTGGACTTCATGTTGTCCGCCGCGTAATGACCTTCAGGAATGTCGATGTCATCGGTCAGAGACGAACCCGCCAGAAGCGAGTTGATAGCTCGGATATCGACGACTTTGTGGCTCAGACTCAGGGACGTGCAGACTTCCTCTGCCACCAGTAATTCTCTGGCGTGGCGTTGGCCGTAGTTGAACGACAGCGGGTACACCTCATAGCCATCACGCAGGGCTCGGTGTAACACGGTAAAGGAGTCCATTCCTCCAGAGTAAATAACGACGACTTTATCTTTCATGGACGTCCCACGGCTAAAAACCGCGCATTATAGTCGGTTTTTAGCCTGAATGGCACTCACTTGCTGGTGACAGACAGGCACCAACAAATGATCAAATATCAGGAGTGGCTAACCTGATTGCGACCATTCTGTTTGGAGCGATACAGCGCCTGGTCCGCTTTCTCCAGCCAGTCCTTGTGGGAGTGAATAGTCTGGTTGAGCTGGCAAATGCCTACGCTGATTGTGTAACTGATGGATTGCCCCTCATAGTTCACTGCATGCTTTTCAATCTGTTTGCGCAGACGTTCAGCGAAGAAGTTGGCACCGGCAATGTCTGTGTTGACAAGAATGACACCAAACTCCTCACCGCCGTAGCGACCTGCCACATCCGTAGTTCGCAGGCTGGCACGTAATATCCGGCTGGTCTGCCGAATAACCTCGTCACCCGCAGGATGACCAAAGCCATCGTTAACCTTTTTAAAGTGGTCGATATCAAACATCACCAGACAATGGGGCTCGCCTGTGCGCTGGTAGCGGCGATAGGTTTTTTCCAGCTCGCTTTCCCAGTGCCCACGATTGAACAGCCGGGTCAGGGCATCTGTGCGGCTGATCATGGCCAGCTCATCGTTGGCTGCTTTCAGGCCCTGCTTGTTGACCGCCGCATCTGTCATGTCATAAACCATCATACAGGCGTGATTGACCCGTCCATCCAGCCCCAGCAGGGGGATAATGGTGACGTTCTGATACATCAGGTCTGCCTGCCCGGTGATGGGCTGGTAGGTATGGAATGGGAAAATATAAGGACGTTGCTCCCAGGTGGAGAAGGCCTTGTTACCCAGCGTAAAAATCATGCTGAGCTGACGATTCAGCCAGTCGTGCGGCATCTCCGGATAGATTTCTGCCAGCTGACGGCCGCGGACGACATCAGGTTTCATGCCGCTGTGGTTTTCCATGAAACCGTTCCACAGCTGCACCTGTTGCTGGCGATCAATGACGACCAGGCCGACATCCAGGGTCTGCAGCATGTTCACCATCCAATGGAACTCGTTGAACTCTTTATCGTGTTGGTCTGGCATAGCAGTTATTCCATGATCAGGCTGACACGGCTGTTGAGAGCCGGAACGGACTGCGGAGTGAACAGGAGCAGCAGGTCGCAGGTAATGTGCTGATCTTCCAGATCATAGCTGATCTCGATGGCGAGCAGTTTTTGCGGACGTTGATTGAGAGTGGATACCAGATCGCGGATGCTGCAGTGCTGGCCCAATACCACGGGATGCCCCTGGCTGAACTCAATGTCCAGTTGTTCGGCAATACCTTTGAGACAGGCGCTGATCAAAATGTTGGCCACATCCATCAGCAGGTCAAGCTGGTCGTGTTCAGACAATGGCAGGTTGAAGTTCATCAACTGGCCAATATCGCTGAAGTCCGAGTCTGCAAACAACAGCATCGCCTCACCGGATATGCCTGAGCCAATGAAGCCCTGGCATACCGCAGACAGACTCTGATGGTCCGATACTGCTTCAAGAGCCATCTGGATTTCGGTGGGCTCGATAAAGTTGACCTTGGGCACGGGCAGCCGGACAAACACCCCCAGTAATCGCGCCAGCCGGTCAGCTGCCTGTCCCATGGCGACGTTGACTACCTCGCGATAACAGTCTTGCAGGTCAACCTCAAACTCGGCGGTGACTGTATTCTGGCTGGTGGGTGTGTCAGGGCGCAGAGAAAAGCGTTCGATGGTCTCCAGTACCTTTTCCGGAGCCACGGGTTTTTGCAAAAACTCCAAAGCACCAAGGTTCATGACCCGCTGGTGGGCTTCCGGCTGAATATCGCCGGAGACGACGATGACTTTGACCTCGAGACCTTCCTGCTGCAGCCATTCCAAAACCTGATAACCGTCCATTTCCGGCATGGTCAGGTCAAGGAACATCACATCGACAGGGTTGCTGCGTAACCAGGCGACCGCTTCTGCACCGTTGGTGGCGAAGTCCAGTGTGGTTGCCCAACTCTCCGGCAGGGCTCTGGCCATCTGTTTGCGAGCCAGACCCGAGTCATCACATATCAGAACAGAATAGGTCATAGCCTCTCCTAAACCCTGGGCTCAATTTCACATCCTGCGGGGTACTGGCGTATCCCTGACATTGGGGTTACGCAGGATCATGGCAGAAAATCCGATGATCCTCAGAGCATATTCTCAGGTGCGTCAAAATGTTACATGGCTTTGACGAACAGTGTACGGGATTTATCCAATTATGGCAGTCGATGTTCTACAGCATGGCCAACAACTGCTTGTCTATCAACAATATATACGGAGGAACAATTTTCCTGTGATAGATTGGCGGCAACCTTCGTGTTTCCTATCGATTCCGGCCATCAGCAGTGCCCTTCAGAGCGCGAATTATTTTACTGCAGTGTTTACGACTGCATCGCAATGAGAAGTCATGGCAACTAATCAGGTAATCCCCACCGATGTCGAGGCGCCCATACAAATACGCGGGTATGTGCTGAGTCGTCATGGTTACGATGTGGCTGGCAGCCTGTGTCTGGGGTACTGGCTGTGGACGGCAGAAGGCGCCATCTACTGGGAAGTGCCCGAGCAGGAGGCGATCTGCTTTCTCCCGGCGGCCAGTGCGGCGAAGGCTCAACAGGCTCTTGGCGATCAGGAGGGGTGGCGTCTGCAGCCACTGCCGCTAACCGATTTTTCGCAGCAACCTGTACTGGGTCTGTACTGCCGCAGTCTCACCGGCTTCTACCGCTGTCGGGAGAAATTACAGGCCGCTCATATCCCATTGATGGAAGAGGATATTCGACCTCAGGAACGCTTTTTGATGGAGCGGGGTATTCGGGCCGGTCTCGAAGTGCGCGGGAGCTGGCGCCGTAATACGGATGGCTCACTGCACCTGATCAGCCAGCAGGCGCGCAAGGCAGAGGTGCAACCCGAGTTGCGGCTGTTATCGCTGGATATAGAAACCACCATGGATGCCAGGCGTATCTATTCCATCGCACTGCAAATGGCTGATCGCAGTGTCGTGCTGATGCAAAGGGAGGAAACGCCCAGACCGGAGAGCATCGATCCTGCACTGCAGGTCGAATGGTTTGATTCCAGCAGAGCCATGCTGGAAGCCATGCAGGGTTATTTTCAGCGTTGGGACCCTGATGCCATTATCGGCTGGAGTGTCGTCGGCTTTGATCTCAAGGTACTTGCGCGAGCCTGTGAACAGGAGCGTATCCCGCTGCGCTGGGGACGGGGTATGCAGGAGGTGCAGCTGCGCGAGTCCCGAACCACCAATCATCACTTTGTCGACTGGCCGGGGCGGGTAGTGCTGGATGGCATTGATACGTTACGCGGAGCCACCTGGCAGTTTGAGAGTTTTGCACTTAATGAGGTGGCACGAGAGTTACTGGGGCGGGAGAAACTGATCGAAGATCCCGATCAGCGTGGCGAAGAAATTACCCGTCTGTTTCGCCACGATCCCTGGGCGCTGGCCGCGTATAACCTGGAAGACTGTCGGCTGGTCAGCGACATCTTTGCTCACGCCAAACTGATGCCCTACCTGATTGCCCGTGCTGATCTGACCGGGTTGTCGCTGGATCGGGTAGGGGGCTCAGCTGCCGCCTTTGACTACCTGTATTTACCGCGCTTGCATCGCAAGGGGTATGTCGCACCGGTCTATGCCTCTGGCGATGCGACGGTGGACAGTCCGGGTGGCTTTGTCATGAATTCCCGGCCCGGGCTGTACGACCATGTGCTGGTGCTGGACTTCAAGAGCCTGTACCCCAGCATCATTCGCACTTTCCTGATTGATCCCTATGCTCTGGTAGAAGGGCTGTCCGGCGCGCATCCTGACAATGAGCAGGTGGATGGCTTCAATCAGGCCAGTTTCTGGCGGCAGGAGCCGATCCTGCCCGCACTGGTGGCGGAATGCTGGCAGGCGCGGGATCAGGCAAAACGTGATGGCAATATGCCGCTGGCAACGGCCATTAAAATTATCATGAATGCTTTCTATGGTGTGCTGGGCTCGCCACTGTGTCGCTTTTTTGATCGGCGTCTGTCCGGTTCGATCACACTGCGTGGTCATCAGATACTGCAGGATAGTCAGGCCTGGTTTCAGCGGCAGGGCTATGAAGTGATCTATGGCGATACCGATTCACTGTTTGTGCATTTACATGGTCATCACAGCGAAGAGCAGGCGTGTGCCCGAGGACGGGAGCTGGCTGCTGCTATCAATGACTGGTGGCGAGACCGGTTGCTGACGGAGTTCAATCTGGCAAGCCACCTCGAAATTCAGTTTGAAGTCCATTACCGCCGTTTTCTGATGCCGACCATTCGTGGCTCGCAGGAAGGCAGCAAAAAGCGGTACGCCGGTCTGGTCAGTAAGGGCAGCGAGCATAAACTGGTGTTCAAGGGGCTGGAGTCCGTCCGCTCCGACTGGACACCCTTTGCCCGGCGTATTCAGCGCGAACTGTATGAGCGGGTGTTCCTCAATCAGCCCTATCGTAACTGGCTGCGCCAGCAGGTGGACGACCTGCTTGGCGGTCGATGCGACGCTGAACTGGTTTACCGCAAACGCCTGCGACGTCCGCTAGATGCCTATCAGAAAAACGTCCCTCCTCATGTGCAGGCGGCACGGAAGATGCGTGAGCACCGTCGGCAGCAAGGACTGCCTGAGCGCTATGAGCGTGGCAGTAGTGTCGAATATGTGCTGACCTTGCATGGCCCTGAAGCTCTGGGTCTGACGACGGCACCGCTCGACTATGAACTCTATATCGAACGGCAGCTCAAACCTGTTGTCGACTCCATCCTGATCTTTGTTAATGACGGCTATGACAAGAGTCTGGCGCCTCAGGCCGACCTGTTCTACGACCTGGACAAAACAAAAGACTGAGCATCAGAGGAGGCCGTTGGTCTCTGCGGGCATGATCAGCAGCAGTAAGGTCTGGCGCGCACCTTGGATTGCATACAATATTCGCTAGTTTAGGTCGCAATGGCGTAGTTTCGCGTCTGGGGCGAGGCTGTGCTATATGCTATGTTTCCTTTCCATTAACAGGAGCCTGTTCGGTTATGCCTCTCAAGGTGATTCAGTTCTGGAGCTATTCCACTGGGGATAACACCTTGCTGGAGCGCGTGCTGGCAGGTAAAAAACGGGCGATTGTGTCACGCCTGCACAGCCAGCGTCCCGGGACCATCGATCCACGCCATTTCTCCGTGGGTGAAGAGGCCATGGTGCAGGATGCCCAGCAGCGCCTGCGCGGACGTATCCGTGTGACCGACATTTATCAGGCAGCGTTTGCTGCCATCCCGGAAAAGCTCTGGCAAGCGGAAGGTTGCTGTGACGCTGAACACCTGCAGGCGGTAATGCGCCATGGTTGGCCTGACGAGCTGCTGGATGAAGATTATGTTTTTCTCGCCATGCATTTTGATCTGGTGGAGGTTATCAGCGACTGACAGGCTGGCTGTTCTCTGGCTGTTCTCTGGCTGGTTTATTTCAGGTTATCTGGTTCGTCCTTGCCGTTTCCCTGCGTTCGTCGATTCGTACCGGTGCCGTCTCACTGACAGATCAGCTGACGGGCACGTAAGCACACACTCTGCAATGAGTATTGGTAGTACATTTCAGGAGTTTTTATGCAAACCCAGCACCACCCTCTCAAGTCTGCCACGGTCGGCACCAGCCGTAGTCTGACCAGCCTGCATTACAGCAATGGCAAGCCAGGCCCCAAGGTATACATTCAGGCGGGTCTGCACGCAGATGAGAACCCCGGCATGCTGGTGCTGCACTATTTGCGTCCTCTGCTGCAGGCCGCTGAAGACGCCGGGCAGATTCGTGGTGAAATCGTGGTCGTGCCGTTTGCCAACCCCATCGGTCTCAACCAGACACTGGCCATGCAGTTCCACGGCCGCTTCGAGTTTGGCAACGGTCAGAACTTCAACCGGAATTACCGCGATCTGGCTGCCATGGTGACGCCATTGCTGGAAGGAAAACTGGGCGCGGATGCTGACAGCAACGTAGCGCAAATCCGTGCTGCCATGCGCAGCGTGATGGCGCAAGAGAAGGCGGTCAACGAGCTGGACAGCATGCGACTCGTCGTGCAGACCCTGGCTTGCGACGCCGATATCATGCTGGATTTGCATTGTGATTCCGAAGCAATCCTGCACCTCTATATTCACAGTGATCAGCAGGAAGAAGGTGCGGAGCTGGCACGTTATCTGGGTAGCGCCGTCACCATGCATGCTCCCGCCAGTAACGGTCAGCCTTTTGACGAATCAGCCTCCGGCCCTTGGGCCGCCTTGCGTGAGGCGTTTCCGGATGCGGCTATTCCGATGGCCTGCTTTGCCAGCACCGTGGAGTACCGTGGCCAGAAAGACGTCAGCACCGAACTGGCAACTGATGATGCCGAGCGGATTTTCACTTATTTGCGTGCTCAGGGTGCTGTCGATACAGGCAGTCTGCCCGCACGCCCTGAGCTACCCCGGGAAGTCAAAGATCTGGCCGCCACAGATGTTATTCGAGCGCCTGTTTCCGGGATAGTCGAATACCATCGTGAGCCAGGTGAAATGGTCAGGGAAGGTGATGCACTGGTATCACTGATTGATCCTCTGACCAACGACAAGCACACGCTGGTTTCAGGCGTGGATGGATTGCTCTATGCGCGCAACCGGATTCGCTTTGCTCATTCAGACATGGAACTGACCTTTGTGTCAGGCGACAAGGTGGTGCGTTCAGGCTATCTGCTGTCCGCGCGCTGATGGGGACGGGTGGGGGCGTCATCAACGACCCCACCTGAAAAAGCGGCCGCACGGGCGACCGAAGGGGAAATAACGGGGATGTGTTACCACATCCCCGTTATTGTTTCTAAGGACAGGAAATGAGCAGTGCAAGGGGTTCAGCTGGCCCCTCGGGGCCGTTACTATCTGCAGCAGCTGGCAGGCTACACTGCCGGATGGTCCAGAGCGTGAATACGTTCTTATAACCAGAGTTCCATGCCCTACTAAGCAGGTTGATGATGGCTTCAATATGGTCCACGTTGCTGGATATTTCTCCTCTTGACTGGAAGGGCGTGCTGAGCGCCTGTCTGGCGGGCGGCATTATCGGTCTGGAGCGCCAGTTGCAGGGCAAGCCTGCGGGGATTCGCACCAGTATGCTGATCTGCCTTGGCTCCTATCTGTTCGTCGCCATCTCTAATGGTCTGGTAAGTGCGTCGGGTGATCCCAGTCGTGTGGTGGGGCAGGTCATCACTGGTATCGGTTTTATTGGTGCCGGGGTGATCATGAATAAAGAAGGGATCCTGCATGGCGTAACCTCGGCCTCGGTCATCTGGGTGCTGGCGGGTATCGGTGTCACCATCGGGCTGCATGATCATGGCCTCGGTATCAAGCTCGCTGTCCTGACGGTCATTATTCTGGTCGGTATCGACGGCTTTGAGCGCCGCCTCAAGAGTCTGCGCAAAGGGGTGCATGTGCACAGCGTTCCGCAAAATACAGATATTCGTGATGACGAGCAGCAGTCCTGAGCGGCTGGATGATGGCCAACGCCTGAGCGGCAACATCCTGTTAGACTGAGGCCGGGGTGGACGCGGGATGCCATCACCGTAGCGGATGTGAAAGGTAGATGAGTAAACAATATTGGCTTGGGGTAGACGGTGGCGGCACGCACTGCCGGGTTCGTCTTTATGATGAACAGCAACAGGTAGTGGGTGAGGCTGCCTCGGGTAGCGGCAATCTGCGTCTCGGGGTAGATCAGGTATTCGCGCATATCATCACCGCCAGTTTGCACGTGGTACGCAGCGCAGGGCTACCGGATGATACGCTGGCTCAGGTGTCGGTCGGTATGGGGATGGCGGGCGCGTGCCAGCCGCAGCAGCAGGCAGAAGTGGCTGCCTGTTCACATCCTTTTCGCTCTGTCAGCTTGCTGACGGATGCTCATACTGCTTGCCTGGGGGCTTTTTGTGGCCAGCCGGGTGCCATTCTTATCCTCGGTACAGGGTCTTGTGGCCTGTACTTCGACGGTCAGCATTTTCACTCCATTGGTGGCTGGGGCTTTCCCATTTCGGACGGTGGCAGCGGTGCCATGCTGGGGCTGCGACTGATTCAGCAGTCACTGCTGGCTTTTGATGGTATGCAGCCGGTCACTGAACTTTCTCAGCGGCTGCTTGAGCAGCTGGGCGGTCACCCGGTCGAGGCGGTCGCGTGGATGGATCAGGCCAGGCCCCGCGACTATGCTGCGCTGGCGCCGTTGGTCTGGCAGGCCTATGAGGCTGGTGATGTGCTGGCGGACAGTCTGGTCACTCAGCATTTGGACGATGTTCGCCTGCTGCTTAGTCGATTGCAGCAACTGGGCGCCGGGCGCTGTGCGCTGATGGGAGGGCTGGCAGCGCGGACTTCTGCTCAATTATCTGCGGAGTTTGGTCATTTTCTGGTCGATCCTCAGCAGGATGCCTTGTACGGAGCCATGTTGCTGGCGCGTGATGGCATCGAGCTGCAGGGAGGGTTGCGCACATGAGTCAGCAACAGCTACCGGTGGCGCTTCGAGGGGCTCGCATCTTTACCGGAGCCGATTGGCTTGAGGGATATGCACTGCTGCTCGACAGCGGCAGAGTGGCAGGCTGTGTTGATGAACAGGCAATTCCTGCCGGGTACACTCCTCACTCGCTGGAGGGGGGGATGCTGGTGCCCGGACTGGTGGACGTACAGGTCAATGGTGGTGGCGGAGTATTGTTCAATGACCAGCCGGACATCGCCGGCTTGCGCACCATGATGGCTGCGCATCGGGCGCATGGTACGACGGCTATGTTGCCCACCCTGATCACTGACACTGATGCCAGCATGCTGCAGGCTATCGCCGTTATAAAGCAGGCGCGACGGGAGTCGCTGCCCGGTATTGCTGGCATTCATCTGGAAGGCCCTTACCTCAATGTCGGCAAGAAAGGGGTACATCGTGCCAGTCAGATTCGCGTGATGGATGCGGAGCACCGCGACTGGCTGTTGGCGCTTGCAGAGCTTGGCAGTGTGGTGCTGACCCTGGCACCTGAGCAGCTGCCTGATCTGGCCTGGATTACTGCGTTTGCCGAGCGGGGGATGCGGGTCTGTGCGGGCCATACGCTGGCAGACTACGGGGTAATGCGGGCGGCCCTGCAGCACGGCGTCGCTGGTTTTACTCATCTTTTCAATGCCATGTCCGGTATGCAGAGCCGTGATCCCGGAGTGGTGGGAGCGGCTCTGGAAGATGCTATTAGCTGGTGCGGCCTGATTGTCGATGGTCATCATGTGCATCCCGCCAGTCTGAAAGTGGCCATTCGTGCCAAAGTCCGTGGCAAGATGATGCTGGTGACCGATGCCATGCATACTGTCGGGGTCGCAGGCGAGGAGTTTGCATTGCTCGGAGAGGCGATTTACAGACAGGACGGATGCCTGAAAACGGCTGACGGCACACTGGCAGGTTCAGACCTGGGTATGCTGGAGGCGGTGCGAAACAGTGTCGAGATGCTGGGGTTACCGCTGGAAGAAGCCCTGCGTATGGGCAGTCTCTATCCGGCTCAATTTCTGCGGCGCCAGGAACTCGGGCATCTGCATAAAGGGGCGCAGGCAGACGTCCTGTGGCTGAGTGAGGCGCTGCAACTGCGCAGCAGCTGGATTGGTGGTGTGGCAGAACATTACTGCTAGGGGGGCGATCTGCTGTGTAGCGACCGCACGGTGTTGAAAAGACCTTCGGCTTGCTCATTCAGGTCGACCATATTGACCACCCGAAAATACCAAGGGCAGCCTGTTAAGCTGCCCTTGGTCGTTATGGCAAGGTCATCGCCGTGGGTTAATTGTCCATGACGATAAAGATGCTCAAACGCTTGGGCCCGTGGGCACCCATCTGCAGTCGTTGCTCGATATCCGCACTGCGTGAGGCGCCGGTAATCATATTGACTGTCCGAGGCATGCCACCTGTCTGCTGGTTTTGCTGACGCAAGCGTGTCCAGGCATCTTCATAGCTGCCGACAATCTGTGAGCTGCGCAACACGACCAGATGCCAGTCCGGCAGGAAGTGCAGTGTGGTGGGGTGATTCGGTGCTGAGGTGATCATCAGTGTGCCGGTTTCAGCAATCCCCGCCAGGCAGGGCGTCAGGCTGGCATGGTCACCTACCTGTGCGGGGCGTATCTGACACTGTATGCCCTGTGATGCCCAGTCATGCTGCTGCCATTGTGCATCGGCTGTCGTCACCAGCGAGGTAATACCCTGTTGTTGCAGCTGGTCGGCTATCGCTGCCAGTGCCGCTGTTTCTGTTTCATGCAGGCTGACATCCGCAATGGCTTCGGTTGCCATTTGCTGGAAACGGGCCAGCAACTCTGCCTTGTCGCCCTGGCCGCGGGCAGGAATCAACACCGGGGCATGGTGCTGGATACGTTCTGCTACCCGCTGTCTTGCTGCCTGTTCGGCAGCGTCGGAGGTGTCTCGTTTGGCTCTCAGTTTGGCGAGAATCTGTTCACGTCCGCTGTTCATTACCGGCGACCTCCCTGCTGTTGCTCCGACTGCTGGCGTTTCTTCCATTGGTCCATAAAGGTGCCTTGCTGTGGTGCTGGCATATCACGCCAGTCAGTCCATCCCGTTGCCAGAGGTAATTTACTAATACGACCGTTTCGCGCCAGGCGGCGCAGCAGGAAGTTGGCGCTGCGAGACATCCAGCGATAGAGCGTGGGTCGTTTGGCGAAGGCTGCCCACCCCCACAACCCCTGACGTACCGTTGACGGTGTCAGATGCCGTTCGAATTCGCGTTCGCGCCAGTGTCGCATCAGTTTGGGTAGCGGAATGCGTACCGGGCAGACCGACTCGCACTTGCCGCAGAAGGTGGACGCATTGGGCAGATGGCCTGCCTGATCTACACCAATCAGCTGAGGGGTCAGTACTGAGCCCATCGGACCAGGATATACCCAGCCATATGCATGGCCGCCAACAGAGCCGTACACCGGGCAATGGTTCATACAGGCGGAGCAGCGGATGCAGCGCAGCATGTCCTGAAACTCACTGCCGAGCATGTCAGAGCGGCCGTTGTCCAGCAGGATGACATGGTACTGTTCTGGACCATCCTGATCAGTGCTGCGCTTTGGGCCGGTTGACAGGGTGTTGTAGACGCTGAACTCCTGGCCGGTGGCGGAGCGGGCAAGGAGACGCAGAAACAGGCTCATATCCTCCAGTGTCGGGACTACTTTCTCGATGCTGGTGATGACGATATGGACCTTGGGCAGTGTCTGCGTCAGGTCGCCATTGCCTTCGTTGGTAACGATGATGCTGGAGCCGGTTTCCGCCACCAGAAAGTTGGCGCCGGTAATGCCCACATCCGCAGCGACAAAATGTTTGCGCATGACGGTGCGTGCCTCTGCCATGAGTTCGGCGGCATCTTCGGTGCGTTCGGTAAAACCGTATTTGGGGTGGTGCTCATGAAAGGCGTCGCTGACATCTTCCAGATTGAGATGTATTGCCGGGGCAATGATATGGCTCGGATGATCGTGACGCAGTTGCAGGATGTACTCACCCAGATCGGTCTCAACCGGCTGAACGCCATGCTGCTCCAGATAGTCGTTAAGATTGATCTCCTCTGAGATCATCGACTTGCCCTTGGTCACTGTCCTGGCACCGACGCTGCGACAGATGTCCAGAATTTGCTGGCGGGCCTGCTCTGCATCGGCTGCCCAGTGAACCTGACCACCATTGGCGGTGCAGTTACGCTCGAAGGTTTCCAGATACAGATCGAGATGAGACAGAATGTGATTTTTCAGATCGCGGGCCTGATCGCGCAGCGGCTCAAACTCAGGCAGGCGTGACACCGCGATGGCTCGCTTGCGGGGAAAACCATCACGAAGGTTGCCCAAGGCCTTCTGTAACGAGGCGTCATGCAGGGCGATGCGGGCATTGGCTTTGAATTCCGGGCTATGAATCTCCACGATTTATACCTCCGCGTCGCCAATGGCAGGTTGGTGGCAGGCATCAGCGAGTACTTCCGCAACGTGACGGACCTGTACATCGATGCCTTCCCGCTTGAGCTTCCCTGCCATGTTAAGCAGGCAGCCCAAATCCCCGCCGAGCAGGGTGTTTGCACCACTATCCTTGATGAAGCGTGTTTTGTTGCTGACCATGCGGTTGGAGATGTCCGGGTATTTCACGCAGAAGGTGCCACCAAAGCCGCAGCAGGTTTCGCTCTCTTCCATTTCCTTAAGCTCCAGTCCCTTGACCTGGCCAAGCAGGGTGCGGGGCTGTTGTTTGACTCCCAGTTCACGTAAGCCGGAACAGGAATCGTGATAGGTGACCCTACCATCAAACTGGGCATCAATACCCTGAAACTGCACCACATCCTGCAGAAAACTGGTCAGTTCCCAGGCGCGGGCAGCCAGTTTTTCTGCGCGCTGCTGCCAGGCAGGTTCGTCCGTGAAAAGTTCGGGGTAGTGATGCAGCATGCCAATGCAGGAGCCTGATGGACCTACCACATAGGGATAGTCCTCGAAGGCGTCGATGACTTGCCGGGCAATATCCTTGGTGGTGAGCCTGTCGCCTGAGTTGAACGCTGGCTGGCCGCAGCAGGTCTGGGTAGGCGGTACTTCGACGCTGTAGCCTGCCTGTTCCAGCAGTTTCACCGCAGCAAAGCCAACGCTTGGGCGAAACATATCGACCAGACAGGTGACAAATAAGGCGACCTTGGGGCGCGCAGGCGTATAGGTATGCACAGCAGGCATGGTTTTCCTCATCAAGGCAGGGTGGCACCGCAGTCTTGATAACGACAGCTGCGGGCAATTTGTTGTTATAAACATGAGCGGCTACGGCTCGTATAGGGGTAATTAAAGGCGCCGATGGCAAAAATGCAAAGGCTGGGGTAGCGTACTGGTCTGACCAGGAATGAGCGTTATGACTGAGCAGCACAACGAAAATATCGAGAGAGCGGACATGTTCTGCATCAGCAAGGCGGACCAGCTGTCAAAACACATTACCGGACGGATCATCAGTGGTCAGTGGAAACCTGGACAGCTTATGGCGTCAGAGCGACAGCTGGCAGCTGAGTTCGAAATGTCCAGAGCGATGGTTCGGGAAAGTGTCACTCAGCTAGTGGGTAAAGGGGTGCTGCAAAGTCGTCATGGGCAGGGCACCAGAGTGTGCAATCCGATGGCACACCTGTTCGATGAGCATTTTGGCGATCTGCCGCAGGACTCCTATGAGCTGCAGCTGGCGGTGCTGGAAATGCGCACTGTGATTGACGGTGAAGCTGCCTGGTACTTCTGTCAGCGCGCTTCAGCTGAGGAAATGCAGATGCTGGTCAGTGAGTTTGAGAGGATGGAGCAGCGACGCCACCATGCCATGACGCCGCTTGAGCGGGCCAAGGCAGACCTGACGTTTCACATGCTGATTGCTGAGCATTGTCATCAGATTCTGATTATCAGTCTGGCGCAGCTGCTCTACAGCAAATTCTTTAATGCCATCTACGGTGTGCTGGGGCGCACCCATCGGCGCACGGGAGGTTACCCTCCTCATATTGAGGAGCAGCACCGGAATATTTTTCAGACCATCTGCAGTCGTGATGCCGAGGCAGCAAGGCTGGCGGCTGAACAGCATATCCTTACGACCCGGCAAACTCTCGAGCAGTTGGAACCGGGGCGGCAAGGCTGAGCAGGGTGGTGACCTGGCTTTGCTTCCTTTATTCCCCGGTTAAGTTGCAGAAAAGCGCCTTATTGAGCGCTGGTTGGCGC
Source organism: Pokkaliibacter sp. MBI-7 (assembly GCF_029846635.1). Classification (NCBI taxonomy): domain Bacteria; kingdom Pseudomonadati; phylum Pseudomonadota; class Gammaproteobacteria; order Oceanospirillales; family Balneatrichaceae; genus Pokkaliibacter; species Pokkaliibacter sp. MBI-7. Next base: position 249,683 of record NZ_JARVTG010000002.1, read on the forward strand.
CATATCAGGCTGTTATACTGCCACGCCTGTCGCACTTGGTTTGTGCGCTATTCAAGCCCTCATTCACCGCCCTGTGGTCGGTAACTGTTTTACCGGCGAATGGCGAATTGTCTTATGTGGCCCGTCGTGGGGGTCACCACTGAGCAAAAGGATAGAACATGCCTGTAATTACTCTCCCTGACGGTAGTCAGCGCGAATTTTCCAATCCTGTAAGTGTGTATGATGTTGCCGCCAATATTGGTGCTGGTCTGGCCAAAGCCACCATCGCCGGTCGCGTCAACGGCCATCTGGTTGATGCCTGTGACATCATCGATACCGATGCCGAGTTACAGATCATTACCGCCAAGGATGAGGAAGGCGTCGAGATTATTCGTCACTCCTGTGCGCACCTGATCGGTCATGCTGTCAAACAGCTGTACCCAACCGCCAAGATGGTTATTGGTCCGGTGATCGACGATGGCTTCTACTATGACATTTCCTATGAGCGCCCCTTTACGCCAGAGGATCTGGAAGCAATCGAGAAGCGCATGCAGGAGCTGATCGCCAAGGATTACGACGTCATCAAGAAGATGACTCCTCGTGATGATGTCATCCAGGTATTTGAGTCGCGCGGTGAAGAGTACAAGCTGCGTCTGGTGGATGACATGCCTGACGAAAAGGCAATGGGGCTGTACTACCACGAAGAATACGTGGATATGTGCCGTGGACCGCACGTACCCAACACCCGTTTTCTCAAAGCCTTCAAACTGACCAAGATTTCAGGTGCCTACTGGCGCGGTGACTCCAAAAACGAGCAGTTGCAGCGTATCTACGGTACTGCCTGGGCAGACAAGAAAGCCCTGAGCGCTTATCTGGAGCGTCTGGCTGAAGCGGAAAAGCGCGATCACCGCAAAATCGGTAAGCAGCTTGACCTGTTCCATACTCAGGAAGAAGCACCGGGCATGGTGTTCTGGCATCCCAATGGCTGGACTATCTGGCAGGCGGTAGAACAGTACATGCGCCGTATGCAGAACCAGCGTGGCTATCAGGAGCTGCGTACTCCTCAGGTGGTTGAGCGCACTTTGTGGGAGAAGTCCGGTCACTGGGACAAGTTCAAAGAGCAGATGTTCACTACTCATTCCGAAGAGCGTGACTTTGCTATCAAACCAATGAACTGCCCCTGTCATGTGCAGGTGTTTAACCAGGGCCTGAAGAGCTATCGTGATCTGCCCCTGCGTCTGGCCGAGTTTGGTTCATGTCACCGTAATGAGCCCTCTGGTGCGCTGCACGGTATTATGCGCGTGCGCGGCTTTACTCAGGACGATGGTCACATTTTCGTTGCTGAAAGCCAGATTCAGGATGAAGTGTCACAGTTCATCGATTTCCTCCATGAGGTGTATGCGGACTTTGGCTTCAGCGAAATCATTTACAAGCTGTCCACTCGTCCAGAGCAGCGTGTAGGCTCTGATGCCGTGTGGGACAAGGCGGAAAAAGCGCTGGCTGATGCACTGGACGCAAAAAAACTGGACTGGCAGGAATTGCCGGGCGAGGGCGCATTCTATGGTCCGAAGATTGAATTCTCTCTGAAGGACTGTCTGGGACGTGTATGGCAGTGCGGTACCATTCAGGTGGACTTCTCCATGCCTGGCCGTCTGGGTGCCCAGTTCGTCAATGAGCAGGGAGATCGTGAGACTCCGGTCATGCTGCACCGTGCGATCCTGGGATCGTTTGAGCGCTTCATCGGTATCCTGATTGAGAACTATGCCGGTTCTATGCCCGCCTGGCTGTCGCCAGTGCAGGCGGTGGTGATTAATATCACCGATAAACAAGCGGAGTATGTCAAAAAAGTTGAGGAATTCTTACTGAATCAAGGCTTCCGTGTGAAAGCGGACTTGAGAAACGAGAAGATCGGCTTTAAAATCCGCGAGCACACTTTACAGAAGATCCCTTATCAGCTGGTTGTAGGCGATAAGGAGGTTGAATCGAATACTGTCACCGTTCGCACTCGCACAGGGGAAGACCTCGGCAGCATGAGCTTGGACGCTTTTGCCCAACACCTTACTGCTAATATCGCGAAGCGTGGACGGGTTGCAACGGAGAACTAGCCATTAAGCGTACTACAAACACACCGCGTGGTGATAAGACCCTAATTAATGAAGAGATCCGCGCACGCGAAGTTCGTCTGGTAGGACCGGACGGAGAGCAGATCGGAATCGTATCCATTAATGATGCTCTGAGCAAAGCAGCAGAAACCTTGCAGGATCTGGTGCTGATCGCCCCCGAGGCGGAGCCTCCGGTGTGTAAGATAATGGACTACGGTAAACATCTGTTTGAAAAGAAAAAACAGTTGGCCGTTGCGAAGAAAAAGCAAAAGCAAACTCAGATTAAAGAAATGAAGTTCCGTCCAGGAACTGAAGAAGGGGATTACCAGGTAAAACTGCGCAACCTGGTACGTTTCCTTGAAGATGGTGACAAGGCCAAGGTCTCTCTCCGCTTCCGCGGTAGGGAAATGGCGCACCAAGAGCTGGGCATGCAGTTGATGCAGCGAATTGAACAAGATCTTGTTGAATTGGCGGTCGTCGAACAGCGTGCCAAGCTTGAAGGGCGTCAGATGGTCATGGTCCTGGCACCGAAAAAGAAGAAGTAACCCCGCTCTATATACTGCCCTGGGTCAATCCTTGGATAGATGTAAAGCTGGCCCGCTTAGCATTAAGGCTGAGCGGGTGAGGGTTACGTTAACATTCTGAATGCGTGGAGTAGATGATGCCAAAAATCAAATCCAACAGCGGTGCTGCCAAGCGCTTTAAAAAGACTGGTAGCGGCTTCAAGCACAAGCAGTCTTTCCGTCGTCACATTCTGACCAAGAAGACCACCAAGCGTAAGCGTCAGCTGCGTGCTACTCACCATGTAGAAGCAACTGACCTGGGCAACGTGTCTCGCATGCTGCCTTACGCATAAGGCACTTTTGAATCAGATTTAACTAACGGAAGGATTGAAATATGCCTCGCGTAAAACGTGGTGTGGTCGCTCGTCGCCGCCATAAGAAAATTTTAAAGCAAGCTAAAGGTTACTACGGTGCACGTAGTCGTGTATTCCGTGTAGCCAAGCAGGCCGTTATCAAAGCTGGTCAGTATGCTTACCGTGACCGTCGTCAGCGTAAGCGTCAGTTCCGCGCTCTGTGGATTGCTCGTATCAACGCCGGTGCACGTCTGAACGGTCTGTCTTACAGCCGTCTGATCGCTGGCCTGAAAAAAGCAGCCATCGAGATCGACCGTAAGGTCCTGGCTGATCTGGCTATGAATGACCAGGTAGTATTTGCAGCGGTTGTCGAAAAAGCCAAAGCGGCTCTGTAAGACACCCACCTGATTGCTTTTTTAACAGAGCATATTAGGAAAGCTGCTTACGATTGTAATCGTAGCTACTGTTTAATAGGGGAAGGGTGTGTAGCTCTTCCCCTATTTTCGTTTCTGGAGCCCCTGAATCTATGGAAAACCTTGATACCCTGCTAAACCAGGGCAGTGAAGCGATAGCCACCGCTGCAGATCTGCAGGCGCTGGATGCTATCCGTGTGCAATATCTGGGCAAGAGTGGCGAAATTACCCAGCTGCTCAAAGGTCTCGGAAAACTGTCGGCGGAAGAGCGCCCGCAGGCTGGTGCTGCTATCAACGTCGTGAAGCAGCAGCTTCAGGATGCACTGAATGCCCGGCAGGAAATGCTGCAGTCACAAGAGCTGGAAGCCAAGCTGGCTGGTGAGCGTATTGATGTGACTTTGCCTGGTCGCAGTCAGGACATGGGTGGTCTGCACCCAGTGACGCGTACCATTGAGCGTATGGAGCAATTCTTCGGCAGTATCGGTTACAGTGTTGCTGAAGGCCCGGAAGTTGAAGATGACTATCACAACTTTGAAGCGCTGAATATTCCTTCTCACCATCCGGCGCGAGCCATGCACGATACCTTCTATTTTGATGTTGGTACTCTGCTGCGCACCCATACCTCACCAGTACAGATTCGAACCATGGAAGCGGGTCAGCCGCCTATCCGTATCATCTGTCCGGGCCGTGTATATCGCTGTGACTCTGACCAGACGCACTCACCCATGTTCCACCAGGTAGAGGGGCTCCTGGTTGATAAAGGTGTGAGCTTTGCAGATCTGAAGGGCACAGTATCGCGCTTCCTCAAGGTTTTCTTCGAGCAGGATGATCTGGCGGTGCGTTTCCGTCCATCCTATTTCCCTTTTACTGAGCCTTCTCTGGAAGTGGACATTGGCTATACCGTCAACGGTGAACAGCGTTGGCTGGAAGTCATGGGTTGCGGCATGGTGCATCCCAAGGTGTTTGAGTACGTGGGGATTGATCCAGAGGTCTACACTGGCTTTGCCTTCGGTATGGGTGTAGAGCGCCTGGCGATGCTGCGTTACGGTGTGCGTGATCTGCGTCTGTTCTTTGAAAACGATCTGCGCTTCCTGCGTCAGTTCCGTTGATTGTTCGATGGAACCAGGAACCAAGCATTTCAGTTAAACAAAGAGGCACAGCATGAAATTTTCAGAACAGTGGTTACGTGAATGGGTCAATCCCGCGATCAACAGTGATGAGTTGATGGCGCAGGTGACTCTGGCCGGGCTGGAAGTCGATGACGTCATTCCGGTAGCTGGCAAGTTTTCTGGTGTGGTAGTAGGCAAGATATTGACTGCCGAGCAACACCCTAATGCAGACAAGCTGCAAGTCTGTCAGGTCACTGATGGTAGTGAAACCTTCCAGGTAGTCTGTGGCGCTCCCAATGCGCGAGCAGGGCTGGTGACTGCTTTCGCTCGTATCGGCGCCGAATTACCCGGCGACTTCAAGATCAAAAAGGCCAAGCTCCGTCAGGTGGAGTCCTGCGGCATGCTGTGTTCAGCACAAGAGCTGGGCATCAGCGAAGATCATGATGGCATCATGGAGCTGGCTGAAGATGCGCCCATTGGTGCGGACCTGCGTGAGCTGTTGAACCTGAATGACATCACTATTGATGTTGATCTGACCCCAAACCGCAGTGACTGCCTGAGTATTCGTGGTCTGGCACGCGAAGTGGGTGTCCTGAATCAGTGTGACGTAGCCGAGCCAGTGATCGAAGCGGTTGCAGCAAGTTGCGATGCTACGTTCCCCGTACGCATCGAAGCCGGTGCAGCCTGTCCCCGTTATCTGGGGCGGGTCATCAAGGGCATTAATCTGGGTGTGGCTACACCTGACTGGATGGTGGAAAAGTTGCGTCGTAGTGGCATCCGCAGTATTGATCCCGTTGTTGATGTAACCAACTTCGTGCTGCTTGAGCTTGGTCAGCCCATGCATGCCTTTGATCTGGCGCAGCTGGAGAGCTCAGTTGTTGTTCGTATGGCTAAAACCGACGAAACACTGACTCTGCTGGATGGCAGCGAAATCAAACTGGCTGCAGACGAGCTGGTTATTGCTGACGAAGTTAAGCCCGTCGCGCTGGCAGGCATCATGGGGGGTGAGCACTCAGGGGTTAACGCTGATGCGCGTGACATCTTCCTTGAGTGTGCTTTCTTCAGTCCGCTGGCGATTGCCGGCCGTGCACGTCGTCATGGCCTGCATACTGACGCCTCTCATCGCTATGAGCGCGGAGTTGACCCAGAGCTGCAATACCTGGCCGTTGAGCGTGCTACCGCGTTGCTGGTTGAGATCGTTGGGGGTGAAGCAGGCCCGGTAGTGGTCGCTGAAGCTCCAGAACACCTGCCTGTACGCAATGTGATTCGTCTGCGTGATGAGCGTCTGGCAATGATGCTGGCCGTCGAGCTGCCAGAATCTGAAGTGGAAAGCATTCTGCGCCGCCTGGGGATGTCTCCACAGCGTGCTGAGGCGGGAGTGTGGCAAGTGCAGGTGCCTTCATGGCGCTTCGATATCAGTCTGGAAGTAGACCTGATTGAAGAGATTGCGCGTATTTATGGCTACAACCGACTGCCATCAAAACAGCCTGCTGCTGCCATGGAAATGCCTGCCTTGCCTGAGCACAAGGTGCAGTTGGGCCGCTTGCGTCAGACGCTGATCAGCCGTGGCTATCAGGAAGCGATTACCTTCAGCTTCACTGAGCCCAAGCTGTTGGCTAAGTTTGATCCAGAGCGTATACCACTTGCGTTGGCCAACCCGATCTCTGCCGATTTGGCGGTGATGCGGACCACCTTGTGGGCAGGACTGGCCAAAACGGTTCAATACAACCAGAACCGTCAGCAGTCACGTGTGAGGCTGTTTGAAACGGGCCTGCGTTTTGTGCCGCAAGGTGATGAGCTGGTCCAGGAAAAGGTCATTGCCGGGGTAATCTGCGGTGAGTGTATGCCGGAGAGCTGGCATGGCAAGTCAGATCCTGTCGACTTCTTTGACCTGAAGGGTGATGTTGAAGCGATGTTAAGTCTGACGGGCAAGCAATTCAGCTTTGAAGCTGATGCTAATCCAGCACTGCATCCCGGTCAGTCTGCCAGTATTCGCAACGAGCAGGGGCAGCTCATTGGTTACATCGGCCGTTTGCATCCGACGCTGCGTAAAGAGCTGGATTTGAATGGCGACCTGTTCCTGTTCGAGATCAGTCTGGCCTTGTTGCAGGAAGGTGTAGTGAACAGCTTTGCCGGCGTATCCAAGTTCCCCGAGGTGCGTCGCGACATTGCTGTTCTGGCTAAAGATGAAGTGTCATTCGCTGATCTGCAGAGTGTTGTTCGCGATGCAGCTGGTGACAGCTTCAAGAATGTCGTCATATTCGACTTGTATCGTGGTAAGGGTGTACCAGATGGTCACAAGAGTGTGGCGCTGGGCTTGACCTGGCAGGATCCATCACGCACTCTTACTGATGACGAAATTAGTGCTGCAGTCACCAAGGTTATCAATGACTTGGAAGCTAAGCTGGGTGCGGCACTGAGAAGCTGAGGATGCAGCCGGAGGGTTTAAGATGGGTTCTCTGACCAAAGCCGATATATCCGAGCGACTGTTTGAAGAGCTGGGGCTCAACAAGCGGGAAGCGAAAGAGGTCGTTGAGTCTTTTTTCGAGGAAATCCGTGAAAGTCTGAGCGCTAACGAACAGGTCAAATTATCAGGGTTTGGTAACTTTGATCTGCGTGACAAGCGAGAGCGTCCGGGCCGAAATCCGAAAACGGGAGAGGAGGTACCCATTTCTGCTCGAAGAGTGGTTACTTTCAAACCGGGTCAGAAACTGAAAGAGAAGGTGGAAATGTACACTGATCTTCAGACCCACTAAAACCTGTAAGCTGTAATTCTGAAAGACCCATGGCCACAACCATGGGTCTTTTGTTTTCCCCTGAAAAGACCGCTTTCAGCCCGGAATGCGACCGCTGCAGATTGTCTGGAATAGAAAAACGGGTTGCAATTTCAAATGCTTACGCTATCATACGCGGCACAAAGTGAGACACCGGTTGAAACCCTCCGCAAGTCGAAAGAATCGATGAGCGAATAAGGCGAGTAAACAATTCAATCGGGGCGTAGCGCAGCTTGGTAGCGCACTTGCATGGGGTGCAAGGGGTCGCAGGTTCAAATCCTGCCGTCCCGACCACTTGAACGGGTCTTAGCATTCGTAGTGGTTGAAGGGCTGACTTTGGAAATGATTTATATGTGGTTTGTTTGTTGTGCGAGGCGGCAAATTACAGAAGAATTCGGGGCGTAGCGCAGCTTGGTAGCGCACTTGCATGGGGTGCAAGGGGTCGCAGGTTCAAATCCTGCCGTCCCGACCAAAATAAAAGGCCGATCTGGAGACAGATCGGCCTTTTCGCATTTCATTGTCCTATCCTGAATAAGGTTTACACCTGCCTGTAATTTCGCGCTTCTTTTGGCACAGCGTTAACGCATGAAAACGGGGCTTTTGGCTAATGCCAGTCAGTTAAGCCCAACAGCTTGACCTTTTGCGCCCTGAAACGAAAATCCGATGCTTGTTTTGAGCATCGGATTTTTTATGCGACTGTCCCGCGCCTTGGCACTGACTCACGAAGCTGCTTCTACTACTCACGCCCTTGATGAACTGGGGGCGCTGCTTGATCCAGACCTGGTCAGCACCGCACTGGAAACGGCGGGAGTGGCGACCATACGTAAGCGACGCCTCCCTCTTGAGTCCATGATCTGGTGCGTGATCGCCATGGCGTTGTTTCGCCGGATGTCGGCCTGGGATGCTGCGAGTCGTATGGACATCATGCTGCCTGGGCAGAGGCCACTGGTGGCACCCAGTGCCATCGTGCAAGGTCGGCAGCGCCTGGGCAGTGCGGCGGTGCGAGAAGTCTTTTCCCTGACGCAACAACGCTGGCATGCCAGCGCCAATCACCCCACCTGGGCGGGTTTGCGCCTGCTCAGTGTCGATGGCGTGGTCTGGCGCACACCGGATACGGACGACAACCGCAAGCACTATGGCAGTGCCAGTAACCAGCATGGCGATACCGGCTTTCCTCAAGTGCGCATGGTCTGCCAGATGGAACTGACCAGTCACATGCTGGTGAGCAGTGCTTTTGCCGGCTACCACAGCAACGAGATGAAGCTGGCCGAACAACTGATCGACAGCACACCCGATCACTCGCTGACCTTGTTCGACCGTGGCTTCTATTCGCTGGGGCTTCTTCATCGCTGGCAACAAACAGGCACTCAGCGCCATTGGCTACTGCCGCTGCGCAAGGATGCTCAATATGAGGTGCTATACAAGCTGGGACGCCAGGATGCCATCGTCTCGCTAAAGACCTCGCCGCAGGCGCGTAAGCAATGGCCCGAGCTGCCCGACACGCTACAGGCCAGGTTATTAAGCAAGACCATCAAGGGCAAAGTCCGGCAAGTACTGACTTCGATGATCGATCCTCTGCGCTTTCCGCCAGATGACATCGTGGATCTGTACAGCCAGCGTTGGGAAATCGAATTGGGCTATCGAGAAATGAAGCAAGGCATGCTCGCGGGTCACTACACACTGCGCAGTAAAACGCCGGAGATGATTGAACAAGAGCTGTGGGGCGTACTGCTGGGGTACAATCTGCTGCGTTATCAAATGCTGGAAATGAGTCGCCACTGCCCTGGCATCTCCCCCTGCGAAATGAGTTTCACCGCCTGCACCTGGGCGATCCTGGGCTTCTTGAACGGGGTCTCTTTGAATCATCCAGGCAACATCCCTCGCTACCTGGCTGAACTACAGGCTTCGGCCATGCACTACGTCCTGCCTCATCGACGTGAGGAGCGCAGTTACCCGCGGGTGGTCAAGCCCAAGCCGTCCAAGTATCCGACCAGAAATAAAAATGCCAGTCAGCTTAACTGACTGGCATTAGGCTTTTGGCCCCGTTTTTCGTCTCTGAAACTACCCCGTTTCCCGCAGTGTTTTGCGGCTGATTTTAGGTTCCCATGTGGCCAGGGTTTCATTCTGGTGCTGGCGGGTGATTTTGTCGTCTCTGGCATCCGTGATCACCTTTGTCAGAAGCCGGACGCCCATCGGTGCCAGCTCCCGCCTGGCGGGGGTATCGCTGGAGCGGATATGGCACCAGTCTTGGGCTGCGATAGGACCGCCGTCGGCTACTTCATTCATCCAGTACACGCTACCGCCGGTGATGCGTTCGCCCATGTGGACTGCCCAATAGACGGCATCTCCGCCCCGGTGCCTGCTGGTATGTTTTCTGGTTTTAGGCGTTGGCCAGTGTGGACAGGGATGCCTGAGCTAAAAGCGTTAGCGGCCAGCCTGTCACTAACGCTTGGCGCGTACACCGCTAACACCTCGACGCCTTCTAATTGCTGGCACTGAGCCAGTACCTCGGTGGCCAGCCAGTTCTGGCCAACAATCATGATTCGCATGGTGCTCCTAAATAGCGGAAGCCTTGCACCGCCCGGAAGTGGCCGCCGTGCTGGGCGCTCAATGAACGGCCGCTCTTGCGTTTGGCCAGGGTGGATATTTCTCCGTTTAGTTTGGCGCTGACCTGCGTCCAGTGTGGGTCACGCCGTAATGCGTCAGCCAGCCCTGGGTGAGAAGTATGGAACAGGGTCGGCATGGGCTTGCCGTAGCGGTTCAGCCCCAGCCGCCACCGTTCACAAATGGCATTCAAAAAGCGCATGCCCACGCCAGCGCCTTGCCACTCTGCAGGCGGGCCAGGTCTGCGCGGAAGCGTTCGCCGTTCGACAGGGCCGCATATGGCCGCCTGCTTAGGGTCTTGCTCAGGTGAAATAGCATCCATGATCTGTCGGACAGCAGGCCAGTGTGGCACCCAGTGCTGAACGTCTGCCCAGAAGGCGTGGCCGATATTATGTGCCCCTTCCTGTTACATAAAGGCTGGGGCTTTGGCTGAGTATTGTTTTGGCAAAAAGCAGGCGCAGCCGACACTGACTGCTAACGTCTAGTGTTAGTGGCTGCTCTCTGAAACTATCTCAGCAAAACGAGAGCGGGCTTGCTCAACTGACACATCCTTGGGTAGCAAAGGGTTGCTCTTCTTGAGGGAATGCTCCAGACAGTCGACTACGCCCTGTTTACTTGGGTCTATTAAATCCATACGGCAGTCTATGGCAAGCACCGCGAGGAGGGTGCGGTCCTTTTCAGGCATCTGGAATAGGGTGGGCCATACCATCTGAAGACGTTCAATATTGGCTTTGCCCCGTTGTTCGCCAAGTGATTTTGCATTGTAAAGTATGGCGGCAACTATCCCGGCCGCGATAAGTAAGAGGGTACACCAAAATACAGTCGATTTACGCATAATGAGCCTGTTCGTGCAGTCAGTTGGTATCGATACCAGCTGACCTTCCCCCGATATTTAATCCAACCTGTTGCTAGTAATGCCGTTGGTTGTTGCTTCTGTTTCCTGCTTTCGGAACGCAAATGCGAACTCCAGCGGGGTCTGATAATTCAGTGATGAGTGCGGTTTCTGTGCATTGTAACCGACTCGCCACTTACTTGAACCGGCTCTAGGTTCAGATGGTGTGGATTCGGGTGTTCATGCAGGCCGCATGAAAACTCTGATAGTTTCTGAAAGATTAGCGGGTGGTGACCTTCATACCGTCACCACCCTGTATTTGCGCTTATCTTAAGCGCCTTCAATCTTGTAGATACTGATGAGTACTTCGTGCTCGCTGACGCCATCAATAGTGCCGTTGAAAATGTAGTCACTCAGCCAGGCGTGTTCTCCGGGTTGAGTCTTGAATTTCGGCGTGGTGCGACAGTAGAAGTCACTCTCTTTCATATCCCGTAGTTGCAGACCTTTTGCTTTTTTAGCCAGACCAGATTCGTTGAGGCGCCAGATGCCCGCGTTATCAATGATGATGATCTGGCCGTCATCGGTTTTCAGTCGGTACAGCGCATTGACCATGGTGACCCCGTCTTCGCGTGTGACCGACATGTCTGCACCACCGGGCACGACGGTGCCGCGCATACCTTTGCCGATAAGGGTGCCGCCAATGATGGGGTAATTAATACGCATACCGTCAGCGCCTTTGCCCATGTCTTCACGCGGACCGAGCTGGACATCGATTTGCATGACCAGCTCATTGCTCAACCGGTTGGGAATCTTTTCTTTCAGCTCGTCTGCCTGCACGGTGGGTAGCCAGGTGGTGGTCAGTGCCAGTGCTGCTCCGCTGAGCAACTGCAGTGCCTGACGGCGTGATGTGAATGTGCGCATATGTGGGCTCCTAATTGAAGGTGAGCAAACCACCTGCTGTATCAACAGGTGGGATGCAGTTCAGAACGGTGGAAAGGAGGAAAGCGGGTCGTGTCGGCACGGTTGCTTCAGCACCGCATTGCATTCCGGCGGTGTTGCCGGGATAGCGACGCCGCTGAGCTCGCCCAGTACCAGTTGCGAGGGGTGTTGGGCATCGTGGTAGAGGCTGTTGCGACTGGCCAGCGAGTAGTAGGCAAAGCCATAGCCACCGGTTGGCGAGGGGGCGTCAATCCAGATGCGCAGTCTTGAGCCTTTGCGGAACGGATGAGAGAAGGGAGGGATTTCCACCCGACCCAATGCTGGAACATTGGGCAGCATGGGTTGGATGCTGTCTGGTTCGTCTGCCAGCCATGGCCGCAGAGCGGTAGATTTCTGCTCATTCAGCTTACGGTCTGACATCCGCAGCCAGCCGCGCTGGACGAATATCTCTTGCTCATCCGGACGCACCTCTGTGATGGTGACCTGGACGTCGGTATCCGGTGCGAGGAAGGTCGACAGCCACAGGTCAGCACTGGCAGAACCATAGCTGAGGAAGTCATGCTCGAACGGCGCGCTGGTATAAGCCAGACTGCCTTTGCGCCAGAGCTGATGTTGCCAGCCCCAGGCATTGTCGTTGAGATAGGTATTCACCTCCGGGCCGGGAATGGGGTAGAGGTACGTGTCTGGCTTGCCCGCTCCTTGTCCGTCCCGGATCAGCTGGCCATCTTCACTGAGCGCGAAGTGGACAGGCTTTACTGCCAGTGGATACTGGTTACGCTCGATGGTCCAGCCGGGGTGGGCTGTTTCGTTGGGCTCATGCCGGCCGATGCGGTTATCGGCGACGGTTTCCTGCCAGATCTGCAAGTGCGGGGATTGCTCGAAGCCGTTCTGCTCGCCTTTGACAAAATGATCGAGGAAGGGATAGAGCTTTTCCTTGCGGAAGCGTTCGGACTCATAAAGGTTGTGACCGCCACTGGTCTGCAGCATCCACAATTGCTGTGGGTTGAGATGCTCCTGATAAAACCCTTCGCGAGCCAGTACCGCTTCGTCCTGCCATGCCTGCATGGACAGTACCGGCACCTGTACCTGACTGGCCCGGTCACGTGGGATACGTTGCTTGGTCCATGCATCACGCAGTGGGTGACGCAGCAGGTTATACATCAGTGAGCTGCTGACTACCCTGGCTTTGTTTTCCTCCACTTGGGCGAGACAGCGTTCGTCGTGCTCGCTGGCAGCACTGGCCTTGACGGCATCCCAGCGCATATCGACAAACCAGTGCCAGGTGGTGGTGAACTCCTGATTGGGTACACCGCCGGGAGCCCAGCTGTCGCTGTGCGGATCGCCAAGGATCATGCCCGGCGCGATGGCTTTAAGGCCTTTGGGCTGTTCACTGGCGGTCATCAGTTGTGACATCCCCGCCCAGGACCAGCCAAACATGCCGACCTTACCGTCAGACCAGCTTTGTTGCGCGGCAAACTCCACCGCACTGCGGCCGTCGGTGCCGTATTGAGGGCCAAGGAAGTCAAAAGTCCCCTGCGAGCAGCCGGTGCCACGGGCCTGTACGCCCATGATGGCATAGCCACGCTCTATCAGGTCTTTGTCCATCGCGACTGAAAAGGTTTCATTATCAGCAAGATAGGCTGAGCCGCCGATGCTGCCGGAGTCATAACCGCTATAGCGGATCAATACAGGGAATGGACCTTCACCCTTGGGCAGTAGCACCGAGTAGCGCAGCTGTGTACCGTCGGCGGCAGTCAGATAGCCGGTGATGCGTTTTCCCCAGAAAGCTTCGGTCGGCCGGAGGTGGTCCTTCCATGGGGGGCTGGGTGCTGCAGCCTGCGAGCAGCGCCAGGCTGAGGGCGCACAGACTCAGCGTGCGGGTCAGGGGAGTCAGATGCATAACTATCCTCGAATAAGTGGTCGAATGGGGAGTGAGTGTCGCGCGGTCGTGAAGTTGAACGTCAGAAGTGTTTGCTGGCAGAAAACACGACGGTGGCCTAGCACTTGCCGCCTTCACCGAAGTTATTAGTGCACTCCGCTTTGGACAGATCGGTATCGATATAGGCCGCTTTCCATTCCACACTGTAGAGGCGTTTACTCAGTGCCAGCTGCCAGTCACTGTAGCCACTGCGGTAAGAGCCATCGTCTGAGAGCCAGGCCTGTTCGTCGGAGGTCCAGGTGTGGCCGTAGCGGACATTAAGTTTGGTCTGCCAGGGCAGGTAAAAATCATATTCGGCCCAGCCCACCGTACGGTGCTTGTCGCGTGGTTTGATTGCGGCATTTGCAGGCAGCACTCCCAGACCGATGAGCTGGTCCACGGTCGCTGCTGCCTGAGCGCGGGCCGGCGGATTCTGCAGGTCGTTAGCGTACTTCAGGCCAACCGTCGCATGACGGTAGCTCAGGGTGCCAACCTATTCACCGAAGTTGATCCAGCTGTCGCCCGGATAGTCATAGCGTACGTAGGACAGGGAGAAGCGGGTGTTTTCCGTAATCGGTCTGGCAATACCGACGTAGTAATCCCACTCCCTGTTGCTATCGGTGCCCATCTCCACGTTGGCGGTGAATACCCCGGCGAACATGCCGCTGGGTTTGTGTACCAGAGTTGCTGACGTCAGCAGCTCCGGTGCGTTGTTCTGATCCAGTGAGAAACCGCCGATGCGGTAGTCGCTGGACAATCCCACATTGATATCCAGCAGGGTCTCTGCCGTCAGGTCGATAGCGTGAGCGGACAGGGATAGGCCGAACAGGCTGCTGGCCAGCCCCCAGGATGCAATCTTGTTCATACGGTTAGGCTCCATGGTTCTGATTGGTCTGGAAGAGAAAAGTCGGTTTACGTTTCTTGTTATCTGGCCAGCACACTTTTCCGGGGCAGCACGACGCCGTCGGCTTGAAGGGGGCAAGCCGGGGAGGGGTCAGGGCAGGAGTGATCAGAGGCTGGTAAGCAATCGTTTCAGGGCTGTTGAAATAAGTCTGGGTGTCTCCTTTACAGGTTGGCTGAGTTTGTGTCTGGCCCGTACTGAAGCTGCTGAGTGGACTGCTGTTCAGACCGTACTTGCGACAGTGCGAATCAGTCGTACTGTGTCGATATCCAGAATGCTTTCGGCAACCGGCATTGATGATTGCTTCACAATCACCACGTTGTTGAGGTAATCCACATAGAGGTACTGACCGTGAATGCCTACGGCGAGTAACGCCTGCTGCGGATAGACATACCACTGGCTTTTGTAGGTAGCTCCGGGGCTCCACACCGCAAAGGTCTCGTTCGCGTCGTAAATGGCCGGGTCGCCTCCTGTCAGTACGGCTGCGACAGCTTCCGTGCTGACCAGCTGCTGGCCCTGGCTCTGACCATGGTTGAGTAGCATTGCGCCGTAACGAGCCATATCACGCAGCGTGGCATTAAAACCGCAGCCGGTGACATTACGGCCCCAGGGGTCGGCCACGAAGAAAGCATCGCGCTCACATCCCAAACCTTTCCACACATCGCTCAGCAGGTCAGCGCAACTGCGCTTGCAGGCACGCTCTATAACCCAGCCAAGAGCCTCTGTGGTGGCTGTTACATAATGGAAGAAACCGCCGTGTTCACCTGATTTCCGGGTTGCAGGCAGATATTCGTACAGCGACGGGCTGGCTTTGATGCCTACAGGAGGGGGTGTCAGGCCGCAGGCATAGCCGAACTGTGAGCTGCCGGAGTTCGGATCGTCATACACCTCGTCATAGTCAATGGCCACGGCCATATCCATCAACTGGCGCACGGTAGCGTCGCCGAAAGCACTGCCGTGTAGTTCAGGAACATAGCTGACGGTCAGTGCCTGATCGTTCAGCTTGCCGCTTTGCACCAGCTCTTCGGCCTTCATGCCGATCAGTGACTTGGTGACGGAGAACATGATGTGGCGCTTGTGAGCCTGATGGCCATTAGTGTACTGCTCCTGAACGATCACCCCGTTTTTCATTACCAGCCAGCCATCGGTATACGTTGCGGCGAGATGTTCCTGCGTACTTACTTCATGCCCGGCGGCACTTGTAAAACGCAGGTCATCGGCAGTCGTGGTGGCTTGTGCCAGCGAAGCGGCCGGCGTAGAGCCCCGCTCTACCGTGATATTGGGTCGAATGCGGCCGAGGTTATGGAACGCCCAGCGGTTATAGGGTGGCGCCATAAAGTTATGCCAGGTTACCCGCTGCTCCGGCGAGGGGGGGAATCCCTGCATCAGCAACTGCTGTGTGTCCTCCTGAGTAGCGCAGTAAGCGTCTCGTAGTGCCAGGGCAAAATCGGTACTCATGTGAAGTTCTCTTCGGTGTATGTGTTATTTTTTATAACCATAAAATTTTATAGTCAAATAAAAAATTTGATCATAATCGAAAAATTTACTAGGATCGGCAGCCTTGGCAGATCAGCCAGAGGTAAGAGGAAGGCGTGTGAGTGGATTGCGGCAAAGGCAGAAGGAGCAGCGTCGTGAGGCAATCATTGCCGCGGCGTTGTCTTTGTTTGAAGCGCAGGGTTTTGCGTCAACGACAGTGGAGCAGATTGCTGCTCAGACCGGGGTCTCCACCCCAACGGTATTCAATTACTTCGGCAGTAAGCAGGATATTCTGCTCGCCCTGATGGAGCGGGCAGATCAGCAGGCGGTTGCCAATGCCAGACAGCACATACCGGTCTTTGATAACGCGGTGGATGCCATGTGCCATCTGGAGTCGCAGATCATCCGTCAGGAGCTGGAGGCACTGCCGGCATCCATCTGGCGTGAGCTGTTGCCGTTGGGTGTGCTGTCTCCGCGCCCCGAGGCGGCTTCCCAGCTCAATACCCGGCTGGTGCAGGAAGTGGCTGCTTTGCTGCGTGAGTTGCAGGCGCGCAAGCTGCTGAAGGCGGGAGTGGATGTCGACTTTGTGGCTGAGTTTCTCAATGACTACAGCACCATGCTGTTCATGCGGCTGGTGCAGGATGACGTGCCCGACCTGCAGGCCCACGAGCAGCGCATTCGCAAGCTGACCCAGACGTTATTTGACGGGCTAGCTCCCTGACGGACGCATACGTGATGTTGTTGCAACGTGCTGTGTCACTGAAAGGGTGTGTGTCCGATAGCATCTCACCGGACTAGAGTTTCAGTGAGCCCGGCGTCGCTCCGGTTTCGCGTTTGAACGCGCGGGAAAACGCCGCCTGTGACGCATAGCCCAACCGCCAGGCGACCTGCTCAGGCGTCTGGCGGTCTTCTGTCAGCCATTGATGTGCCAGCCGCATGCGCAGCGAGGTCACGTATTGCAGTGGCGACACCCCTACTACCGCCCGAAAGCGCTCGGCAAACACCGAGCGTGAGGCTCCCATCACGCTGGCCATCTCCGCTACGGTCCAGTTGTGGCCCGGTTGCTTGTGAACCATGGCAATAACTTTGCCCATTCTGGGGTCGCGTAACGCTTCCACCCAGCCGTTGATCTGGCTACAACCGCATTCCACCCAGCCGCGCACGATATAGGCAGACACCACATCCGCCAGCCGGGCCAGAATCGCGGCGGCGCCCGCACGTTTCAGTTCGGACTCCCGCGACATGGCTTGCAGCATCGACAGCAGCTCCGGGTAGCGGCTGAGCAGGGTGCCGACATGCATCACTTCCGGCATCAGTGCGACCAGAGGATGCAGGCCTCCCAGATCAAAGGCCATGCAGCCACTGAACAGCTGGGCACTGATCGGTGACAGTGTATTCATTTCGTGATTGCGCAGGGTGCTGAACGCCCAGCAGACCGGTTCACCGGCAATTTCGGTGATATCCCGACAGGCTACCTGTTCATCCGACAGCAGCTCGTGAGTGCCCCCTCGTGGCAGTAATACCGCGTCACCGGCATGCAGAACCAGCAGCTGCCCGGATGGGCAGCGCAGATAAGCAACGCCCTGCGCGACAAAATGGAACTGGGCACGTCCTGTTTCGGTTTTCAACCGCAGTCCAAACGGCTGCACCAGTTGCAGCTGGCAATAGTGCAGGCCCGACATGCGCATTCCCAGCAGCAGCTCACTCATCAAGTCCATCATGGGGTCTTTGTTCAGAACACTGCTTTCGGACGATATGTCAAACATTCAGGCTTTCCAGAGATAGTTCGTCCGGCGAGCCTACTATAATCTTGCGACCTCGAACAACGCTTGTCTGCGTGTGTGGAGTGAGGAGCTATTTATGACTGTATCTACCCCGACTCGATGGAGTGCTGTCTGGGCGATGGCGTTGGGTGTATTCAGTCTGGTGACGGCGGAGTTTCTGCCTGCCAGCCTGCTGACGCCGATGGGGCACAGCCTTGCTGTAAGTAATGGTCAGGCCGGGCAGAGTGTGACGGTGACGGCAGTGGTTGCTCTGATCGCCGGATTGCTGGTAGTGCCATCTACACGTCGTTTTGATCGGCGTTCCGTGCTGCTGTCCCTGAGCGCCATGCTTATCGTGTCCAACGTCATTGTCGCAACGGCCGCCAGCCTGCCTGTGCTGCTGGCAGGGCGGGTGCTACTTGGGGTTGCGCTGGGCAGTTTCTGGTCGCTGGCCGCGGCCACCACGCTGCGATTTGTGCCAGAGAGTGCGGTGCCGCGCGCCTTGTCACTGATCTTTAGCGGCGTGCCTCTGGCGACTATCTGTGCTGCTGCCGTTGGCAGTTATCTCGGTGCGTTGCTGGGCTGGCGTGCTGTGTTCTGGCTGGCAGCGGGGCTGGGCGTGGCTGCATTGCTGTGGCAATGGCTGACCTTACCGAGCATGCCCGCAACGCCTGCGCAGGGACAGGTCAGTCTGTGGCAGGCGGTACAACGCCCTCATATCGGGCCGGGCATTCTGGCCATCCTGCTGATCTTTACTGCTCACTTTGCGGCTTTTACCTATATTCGCCCCTTTCTGGAAGGGGCGCTCCAGGTTGCTACTGACCAGTTGCCGCTGTGGCTGCTGAGCTTTGGTGTGGCGAACTTCATTGGTACCTTGTTGATTGGTCGCTGGCTGGATCACCGCCTGCGCTGGGTCCTGCGCATGGCACCACTGGTGATGGGGGTGAGTATCGGTTTGCAGGTCATGGATGCCGGCAGCAGTCTGCTGTTTGCGGTTGCCATGCTGATGCTCTGGGCGCTGGCCTTTGGTGCCACACCGGTCAGCTGGTCTACCTGGTCGACACGGGTCGCGCCGACGATGGCTGACAGCACCGGCGCTCTGATGGCCTCAACCTGTCAGCTGGCCATCAGCCTCGGGGCGGCCTGTGGCGGCTGGCTGCTTGATCACAGTGGCCCACTGGCCATGTTGTCAGGGAGTGCCATTGTGTTTGTACTGGCTGCACTGATGATCTTTATTCGTCTGCCTTTACCTTCCAATACCGTACAGACCGCCGCTGAATAGTCTGCTGCGGTGTCGGGGTGTACAGAGCACACTCCGGGCCATGGGAACCTTAGCGCTCCCATGGTTTTTCAATTTGCGATGCTCTGTTTTGCGAGGACGCATATCAGTCGGTAGGCGGAGTTTATGGTTTTTTAAAAACTGTTGTTGTTTACAACAATTATCAGTAAGCTGGCGTAGCTGTAGTTGATCACCTTTTGTCCAACCTGGTCACAACAAAGACAACACCCAGGAGATGAATCATGTTCTACGTCATGGCCGCTGCTTGCCGTCGGGCAGCCTGTCTCGCTCTATCCTGTCCTGCTCTGGCGTTGTCTGGAGGTGCCTTATGAACACCTCAACCACGCAGCGCACGATGTATCTCACGTTCTTTCTCTGCTTTCTGACTGCTCTGCTGGAAGGTTTCGACCTGCAGGCAGCGGGCATTGCTGCACCCGGCATGAAGGGCGAATTTGCCCTGACGCCCCCGATGATGGGCTGGTTCTTCAGCCTTGGCCTGGTGGGGTTGCTGCCGGGGGCGCTGGTCGGTGGCTGGCTGATCGCATCGGCAGACGCTGGATCCTCATCGCCTCCGTGGTGCTGTTCGGCATTTTCTCCTTTGCTACGGCCCATGCCTGGAGCTATGGCTCGTTGCTGGTGGCACGGTTCTTTACCGGGCTGGGCCTCGGCGCCGCCTTACCCATTCTGATTGCACTGTCGTCGGAAGCCGCCACACCGCAACTGCGTGCTACGGCAGTCAGCCTTACTTATTGCGGTGTACCGCTGGGGGGGATGCTGGCGGCAATTCTGGGTGCCACGGAGTACGGCACTGACTGGCGGCTGATCTTCTATATCGGTGGCGTGGTGCCTGTGCTGATAGCCCTTGCCCTATGGCTGTGGCTGCCGGAGTCCCAGGAGTTCAAGACACAGACAGCGCAGAGCAGAGCAGAGCAGGGTAATGGCCTGACTGCGCTGTTCAATGAGCGTCGCACCACACCTACCTTATTGCTCTGGTTGGCCTGCTTTTTCACTCTGACCGTGCTGTATCTGTTGCTTAACTGGTTGCCTACGCTGCTGGTCGGACAAGGCTTCAGCCGCGAACAGGCCAGTATCGTGCAGATCCTGTTCAACGTCGGTGGTGCGCTGGGCTCGCTGTTGAGTGGCCGTCTGATGGACAAGGAGCGCTATGTAACTGCCGTGGTGGTGGCCTATCTGGGCATGCTACTGGCACTGGCAGGTCTGGGTTCCAACGGTGGTATGACGGTCATGCTGATCGCAGGTTTTGCCGCAGGTCTGTGCGCGCTGGCCGGGCAGGCGTTGCTCTATGCGCTGGCGCCGTTGCTGTATCCGGTCAATATCCGTGCGACCGGGGTCGGGGTGTCTGTTGCGGTGGGGCGGCTTGGCTCCATCTCCGGCCCTCTTGCTGCCGGGCAGATACTGGCTGCCGGAGCCGGTGCGACAGGTGTGCTGATGGCCGCGGCGCCGGGGCTGGTTATTGCCTCGGGAGCGGTGCTCTACCTGTTCTCGCGTCGCTACGCCGTGATACCTGCAGTAACGGCCTCACCTTCTTGACGTCGCCTGCACGTTCTGGGCTGCTGTTCATGATCCGCTGAGGGGAGGAATACTAGCGCCGACCCTCAGTGCCCGCCTGCCGCAATGATGGCTGTCTCAACTGCTTTAGCTCGAATACATGGAGTTGCTATGTTCTGGAAGTCCTTCATGCCTGTTACCCGAAAACGTCCGATAACTCGCTGTCCGTTACCCATGGCTCTGATGCTGAGCCTGTCAGCACCGACCTGGGCCGCCAGCACAAAAGCACCGCTCGATCATCAGCTGCAACCCACCATGAGTTGTGAGGCACTGCGCAGCTTTCCCTATGCGAGTATGAAACTGTCCAGTACCGAGCTGATCGCAGCGGGTAGTCTCAGCGTGCCGGGGATCGCCGAGGCCATGCCGGAGCATTGTCTGGGGCGTGGCGAACTCAACGAGCGGGTCAGCCCGGTCGATGGCAAACGCTACGCCATCGGTTTTGAAATGCGTCTGCCCAGTCACTGGAACGGGCGCTTCTTTTATCAGGCCAATGGCGGTCTGGATGGACGTCTGGTGCCCGCTTACGGTGGGCAGCTGGGCGGTGGCCCGGACAGCAATGGTTTGCTGAAAGGCTTTGCAGTGATCAGCTCCGACGCCGGGCATGCCATGGAAAAAGGGGGTAAGGGGATCGGCGCAGCGTTGTTTGGGCTGGACCCGCAGGCCCGCAAAGACTACGGCTACAACGCCGTAGCGCAGCTGACCCCGATGGCGCGTCAGCTGATTACCGGCCTTTACGGTTATCGTCCTGCGCGCTCCTATTTGCTGGGCGCCTCCAATGGAGGGCGTCATGCCATGGTGGCCGCTGCCCGTGATACCGGCCAGTACGATGGTATTGTCGCCGGTGATCCCGGCTTCAATCTGCCTCAGGCCGCCGTTGCTCAGGTGTGGGGAGCACAGCAGTTTGCCCGGGTGGCCAGTCTGAACGCTGCTGGCAAGCCCGATCTGGAAACCAGCTTCACTCCTGCGCAGCTGAAGTGGGTGGCGCAGGCGGTACTGCAGCGTTGTGACGGGCTGGACGGTCTCAAGGATGGTCTGATCTTCGATATGGCCGCCTGTCAGCGCCATTTTGATATTCAGCGCGATGTTGCCAGCTGTCAGTCAGGTCAGACTGACCACTGTCTGGATGAGGGACGAAAGCGTGTACTGCAGCGCTTGTTTGCCGGTCCGCATCTGGGTGAGCAGCAGCTTTACAGCGCTATGCCGTGGGACAGCGGCATTGATGGTCAGGACTGGCGTGACTGGAAGCTGAAGTACAGCGTCGGCCCGCGTGATGCCATCGCGCTGGGCTTTGTATTTATGACACCGCCGGTGTCACCTGCCGTGGTCAACGGCGAAGGGACCAGTCTGCTGGACTACGCCCTTAATTTCAGTCTGGAACAGGATGCGCCGCGTATTTACGCCAGTAATTCGACTTACACCGAAGCTGCGATGACCTTTATGCCCCCACCGCAGGCAGCGCATATGGATCACTTCATTCAGCGCGGCGGCAAGCTGATCGTGTTCCATGGCAACAGTGACCCGGTGTTCTCTGCGCTGGATACCGTGCACTGGTATCAGGCACTGAGCCGCAATCACGGTAAGGCGACCGCCGACAGCGTGCGTCTGTTCCTGATCCCCGGTATGAACCACACCCGTTATGGCCCGGCGACGGATCAGTTCGACATGCTTGATGCCATTGTCGCCTGGGTAGAGCAGGGCAAGGCGCCGCAGCGTGTGATCGCCAGCGCGCGTGGTCAGGGTTCACTGTCACCTAATACGGAAATCCCTGCTGACTGGTCAGCACAACGCAGTCGTCCACTGTGCCCCTACCCTCAGCTGGCCAGATATGACGGTAAAGGTGATCCCGAACAGGCTGCCAGTTTCCTGTGTCAGTAGTGTCCACACATCTTCAGTTCATCAGGTGGAGCGCGACGACTGGGCGCTCCCTGCCGCTTATATACAAAACAACAACAAGAGGAAGGTACATGAGTCAGCATATGGATAATTCACGGCGTCGCTTGCTAGGGAGCGGTGTAGGTCTGGCACTGGCAACGCTTGCCGTACCCGCTGCCCGGGCCGCTCAGAGTCAGGCAGCTGCGGCAGTGGCCAGCCCGCAACTGGAAGAAATCTATCAGGCTATTGTCGATATCGAGCCGGCGATGGAGCTGGGTAATGGCCCACTGGGCGAGCGGCGTATGGTGCCGATTACCGGCGGCAGCTTTGAGGGAAAAGGCCTGAAGGGCAAGGTGCTGGCAGGTGGTGCAGATCGTCAGCTGATCCGCGCGGATGGGGTCAGGGAGCTGGATGCGGTCTATGAGATGCAGACGGATGATGGTGCGGTGATCAGCGTTCGCAATCGGGTGACGGTGCATCAGCAACTACCGGAAGGCAAACGGTATGCGCTGTCACATATCGAGCTGACGGCACCGGCAGGTCCGTACGCCTGGCTCAACGACTATGTGGTCGTCGGGACACTGCAGAGCCTGAAACCTGAGCGTCAGGCGGTGCTGATTACGGCTTATCGGCTCATGCCAGCGGTATAGCGCCTGCTCACGATCTGTTCTGTGTCGATGACGTCTGCCGGCAATGAATCATCAGAAAAGGACAACCAGCACGGGTTGCCGCGTTAGCGCGACAGCCCATGCTGCGTCTGCCTTCAGGAGACATCGGCAAGGCGCTGAAGAATGTCCAGCAGCCACTTCTTTTCTTCTGCTGTCATGATGGCATCGAAGCGTGCCTCATGCTCCCGCGCCTTGGCATAGAGGCTGGCGTAGTAGTCCGTCCCCGCGTCAGTCAGGTAGAGCGCGTAGGAGCGACGATCATTCTCCACCGGGCGACGTTCGATCAGCCCATCCTTTTCAAACCTGTCCACCACCGCCACCATGGCCGAGCGGTCATTTCCGAGCGCCTGTGCCACGGCTGTCTGGGTAAGACCCGGATTTTCCGCCACGATAGACAGCACGCCAAACTGGCCGGGGCTGACGCCATTTTCGGCGAATGTTGCCTGGAAGTGATTGAAGTAATTGAGCTGAGCGCGGCGAATCTTGTAGCCAACTAGGGTATCCAGGGCACTGAAACTGACAGTCTGTTTATCAGAGTTATTGTCACTGTTGTTTTCCATGAACTGTTCCGGTCTTTTACTCGCAAAATGGGCTGATTATGGCACAGATGGCTGAGACAGACACCGATCTGCCGTGATCTTGTCGACAAGAGGTCATGCCGGATGCCAGCACCAGTGCCAGGGCTCGTAGACGTATCCCCAGGGGTTGTCAGGGGGGAAGGACAGGCGGAAGCCGTACTCGGCAGCATGGTGCTGCAGCCAGCTGAAAGCCTGAGTAGCGGCAAAATCTTCACTGGCCGGGGCGCAGTCCGGCGTATTGATGTCGATGGCCCGTCCGGTGTGATGCTCACTGCAACCGGGGGGCGCCAGCACGGTGAGGATGTCGTCGGCAGCGACTCCGCGGCTCTGTTTACGGCGGATGAGGTCCATCTGATAGTCGACGCTGCGATAGGCTGACACCATCAGCAGGATGACGTTGTCTGCGGCGGCAGCCGCTTTCATCGCTTGCCAGGCGAGCGCTGCGTGCGGCGTCAGCTGAAATTCGCGCCCCTGCTCGCTGGTTTCGGCAATCACCAGTTCTGTCGCTTCGGCAAAAAAAGGCAGCGGGCGGCTGTCGATCAGGGCGACATCAATACCCAGCTCATGCAGCCACTGATGAGTGAGGGTTTTCAGCTGCGCCTGCTCGCTGCTATAGAGGTTGGTTGAGGTGCTCATTGCGTTACATCGTCCAGTTAATTCATCAGGTTAGTGGGGCAGGCGGTTGAGTCTGCCAGAGCGTAACTATTTTCTTTGGTAGCTACGTTCTCTGGTGTCTATGTTCTCCGGTGGTTACACGCGCTGAGGCTGCCACCAGCCCGGCAAAAGTTGCCTGACCTCCGCCCGGACAAAGCGATCATCGATCAACTCCACTACACCGGTGTCCTCAGTGGTACGGATGACTCTCCCTGCCGCCTGAATTACTTTCTGCATACCAGGGTAGAGATAGGTGTAATCGTAGCCACGCTCGAAGCGCTGCTGCATCCGCTGTTGCAGCAGCTCATGGTAGTGGTCATAGGGCGGCAGGCCAAGGGTGGCGACAAAGACGCCGATCAGGCGCTGCCCCGGCAAGTCGATCCCTTCGGCAAACACGCCGCCCAGTACGGCGAAACCGATCTGCTGCTGACCTTCCTGAAAGCTGTCAATAAAGGCCTGACGTTCGCTGTCGCTCATGCTCGGTTGCTGGCGGTTGAGGTGAATCTCACCGGCTTCCTTTTTCAACGCATCATACACCGCATTGAGATAGGCAAAGCTGCTGAGATAGACCAGATAGTTGCCCGGTGCCTGCCGATACTGTTGCAGAATGCGGGCCACCATGGGGCGAATCGACTGCTGTCTGTCTTTGTAGCGGGTGCTGATACGGTTGACCAGCCTGACCTGCAGCTGCTCGGCGCGGAAGGGGCTGTCGGTATCAAGCCAGAGGCTGTTGTCTGGCAGCCCCAGCAGATCGCGATAATAGGCAGCGGGCGCCAGCGTCGCCGAAAACAGCACGGTGGCATGGCTGGTGAGAAAGCGGGGAGCGAGGAAGTCCGCCGGGATCAGATTATGAATGCCCGTCACGGCTTTGCCTTTCTGTTGCTGGCTAAGCCCGGCTACCGAGTGATCACCGTAGGTTTCAGCCAGACGCTGATAGCCGATGCACTCAAACAGCAACTCCTGCAGTACCGCATCGGCGGGGTGATCCGTAAGGTAATCAATGATGGCGCTGATCAGGCGCGCCAGTGCGCCATCGAGCAGCAGGGGGCGTTGTTGTAGATAGGTCTGACCGAGATCTTCGCCTTTGCGTTGCCGTTGGTTGGTCTCCGGGCGGGCATGCTCCGCTGGCGGCGTCGCCAGCGTAAATGCTTCATCGACAGCGACTGCGGAGTCTTCAGTGTCCGGCTGCGGTGGTTCCAGTTCGCTCCTGATCAGTTCCCGCCATTTACGCTGCAGTTGCTCCAGCGGTTTCTTCAGATCAGCAGGCAGCTGCTTTTTCAGTTGTTTCAGACGCGCCTGATGCAGTTCAGCGCTGTACATGCCCCGGGCGCGGTTGATCAGGTTGTGGGCTTCATCAATCAGGGTGACCACCTGCCAGTCATTTTGCAGCGTCAGGCTATAGAGCATGGCCTGCTGATCAAAATACTGGTTGACGTCGGCAATCACCACGTCGCACCAGCGCGCCATTTCCTGCGCCAGAAAGTAGGGGCAGATGTCGTGCCCCAGCGCGATACGACGCAGGCTGGCCTTGTCCAGCACGCCTGACTGCACTGCTTCGGCACGGGCATCGGCAAGGCGGTCGAAAAATCCCTTTGCCAGTGGGCAGGACTCACCACTGCACGCCAGTGTCGGATGTTCGCAGGCGTTGTCTTTGGAGGATAACTCCACAATGCGCAGCGGCAACGGCCCGGTCTGCGCCCTGAGTAACTGCCGGGCGGCATCGACCGCCAGTTGTTTGCCGGTATTACGGGCGGTGAGAAAAAACAGCCTGTCCAGTGCTTTGCGCGGCATGGCGGTGAGGGCCGGGTAGAGTACGCCCAGTGTCTTTCCAATCCCGGTGGGCGCTTGCAGCATCAGGGTCTTGCCGGTGTAGACCGTCTTGTAGACGTTCTCGGCCAGCTGGCGTTGACCCTGACGAAACTGCGCATAGGGGAAGCTCAGGGTCAGCAGTGAACTGTCACGCAGTTCGCGGTGGTGTTGCTCCTGCTCTGCCCAGTAGCGGAAGCGCTGGCACAGCGCTTCAAGGTGCTGCCACAAATCCGCACGGTCATGCTGTTCCTGTAGTTGGGTTTCCTTGTCGTTGACGATGTCGAAATACACCAGTCGCAGGGTGACAGATTTCAGATTGTCGCGGGCACACAGCAGGGCACCGTAAACCTTCAGCTGTGCCCAGTGCAGTGTTCGCTGGGCAGGACCGATACGTGCCACATCACCGCGATGGGTTTTGATCTCTTCCAGAATGTGTTTGTGAGGCAGGTAGCCGTCAGCGCGCCCGGACAGCAGTAAGCCACTGCATTCGCCTTCCAGCAATAATTCCGCCTGATAGTCGAGGGTGCGTCGCGACTGCACCAGACGGTGCCCTGCCATACCTTCTTCGGCAGTGGGGGCCGGGGTGTAGCGATGGCTCAGATCACCGCTGCGGGCGGCAAATTCACAGAGCGTACGGACGGCCACTTTCAGCATAAGGCAGTCTCGTCCGGTGCGGCGTTGATGTTATCAAGCCAGCTGACGTGGCAGACACTGACATCCATGCCCAGTTCAATAAAGTACTCCAGCCATAACCGCTGATGATCCTGCAGGCGGTCGCCGGGGCCTTTTACTTCGATCAGGCGGACATGGCCGTCCGCATCAAAACAAATCAGGTCGGGAAAGCCGCTACGGTGTTGTTTGATGTCTTGCAGCAGGCGCAGGAAGATGGCCTTCAGCTGCGGTGCAGGAAGGTGCTGCAGGGCCAGCTGCAACAGCGGCTGCTCCAGTGCGGGCCAGTAGGTAAAAGGGGTGGTGATACCTTGTTTCAGCTGCCAGTAATGCTGAATCTGCTGGCGGTAACTGCCGTCGTCCAGCTTTTGCAGACACTCATCAAACAACATCTGACGGCGGCTGACGAAGTCATCGCGCAGTAAATCGGCGGCGGCAGACTGAAAGGGGTGGAAAAACGCACCGGGCAGGGGGGCAAACAGAGCAGGCCAGCACAACAGGGCAAAGAGGCCGTTGAACAGGGTGTTTTCCACGTAGAAAGCACGGGTCAATGTGCCCTGCTGCTGACCTTGACGGTGGAAGTAGGCGACGGTTGCCAGCTCCACCGTGCTGCCAGTGGGATAAGGTACGCTGATGTACTGCAGTGGAATGTCGGCGGGGGCAGGCGGTAGCCGCAGGGGCTGACCGGCCTTTTTCGCCACCCGCTTGAGAATACGATAGAGATAGACCTGTTCATCGGCGTGAGTGGCGCTTTGCAGAGCCGCTTCGGCGCGCTGATAGACCTCCATCGGCGTTGCTGATTTCTCCAGCAAACGCAGCGTGCGAATTGCCGCTTCCCGGTGACCGCTCTGTTCATAACAACGCAGTGCCAGCGCCTGCTGCTGCTCACGTTCAGCCTGTCTGCCGATGCTGAACAGCAGACGTGCCCGGCGACTTTCCAGCCAGGGGTTATCCAGCGCGGCGGGGACTGTTTCGAGCAGTTCTGCCAGTACCACCTCACTGCTCTCCAGCTGTTCGCGGCATTGATGCAGCTGCAGATAGATGTCGACCTGCTGCCTTGTCTGAAAGGCTCGTGAGGCGGGGGTGAAGTCTACGCTTTCATAGCGCTGGTGACCCAGCTCGGTCAGCACGAACTCCGACCAGTCCTGGCGCAGATTACCGAAAAACAGCAGCCGGACCAGGTCGAACAGCGCCATGCAGGACAGCTGCCAGAGCTGATCGTCAGCCTCTGGCCTCCAGCCCTGATAGGTCATCCGTCGAGGTGATGCTGGTTCCACGTCTTCGTCAGGGCGTGCGAGGGGCTGCAGCATGTCGATGATCTGCTCTTTCACTGCCGCACGCGGCACGGCGATGTCAGGCAGCTGATATTGGCAGAGTTGTACTAGTTCGGCTTTGGTTAGCAGCTGGCACAGTTCGCTGAGGGTGATCTCAGGCAACAGCTGCAGAAGCCGGGCCTCAGCCAGTGCCTGTGCGGCAGCCGGCATATCGGTAACTTCGCTGTAGTTCAGTTTGCTGGTGCGAAACAGTTCACCCTTGCGCATCACCATCCGCATCAGCAGTGCCTGAGCCTGCGTCGGTAGCTGAAGGAGTGCCTCCAGCTGGCGGGCTTCATCCACATGCAGTAAATCACCATGATGCGTCAGCACCCACTGCAGTACGGTACGGGCATTGTGCAGGTAGTAGAGCGGGTCATCGAGGGAGGCGCGATCAAGCGTAGGGGTGTTCATGGGAGGCGTCGGCACTTAGTTCTTTTCCATCAGATGGACGATGACTTCCTTGATAAGAAAGGCAAACAGACCAAGCCCCAACGTCAAAAACAGGATGAGCGTGCCGAATTTGCCCGCTTTCGATTTCTTCGCCAGATCATAGATGATGAAGAATACAAAGCAGGCGAACACCGTCAGGCCGATATTCAACGTCAGATTTTCCATTTCCGCTAAACGCACGAGCAGAGCCTCATCGGGGGAAAGGCAGCAGTTTAGCGCAGTTGACAGGGAGATTCAGGTCGTCAGTCTTGCTGTTCGCCAGCGCGAAACCATGCCTCTACCAGCACACGTGCCAGAGGCGTCCAGTGTTGCTGTGGCTGCTGACGTTCCTGTTGCAAGGCATGCCAATCCAGTCTGACCACCGTGCCTTCTGCTTCATCAAACTGCGGGTGTTCGCTGATGTTGATGTAGGTCGGCATGCAGGTGAGCTGCACTGCACCGTTATCGGGTTCCTGAGTCAGACACCACCAGGCGGAAGGAGGGATGTGCCCGTCGTGGCCGCTTTCTTCCTGCAGCTCACGCAAAGCCCCCTGGCTTGCCTGAGCGCCATCCTGTTGAGGGTGGATGCCGCCGCCGAATACGGACAGATAACCCGGGTACAGATGATTTTTGCTGGAGCGCTGCTGGAACAGAAACTGCTGCTGGTGCACATCCATCGCCATGCAGGTTGCTGCGATCAGCATGGGGCGCTGACCAGCACGACGCAGGGTCATGATGGTGGCGTAGTCTGACTCGAGATAGGTCAGCAGGCGATGGCTCGCAGCACCTGAAGGGGCTGTCTTGGGTAACGCGGCGAGTACGCACACAGGCTCATTGATCGTCAGCGCTTTGCACTGCTGCTGATAGGCAGCCTGCAGGGAATCAGGCACTCGTAATTCACCCACCTTTTCCAGCACCGGTTCCTGCCGCCAGAGGGCAACGAGCTGGATGTGTTCTGCATCAAGTTGGTTGAGGTCGGCGAGCAGCGTAGTGGACATGGGCATTCCCTGTTGTGGCGGTCGATCTGGTCTGGTCAGAAGCCCGGTTACGTTAGCACAGATGGAGGCTTTGGGTGGTCAGTGTCCGGGAGGACGAGGAGGTGCAGGGAGACATTTTTGCAGACAAAAAAAAGGCCCTCAACAAGGAGGGCCAAGGGAAGTGCTCACACATCAACGCTCAGCTATATGAACACAGGGCAACAACAGGGAATGACATGAATAAACGGGTGATGTTCTCCTCAGTGGTTAGCTGCATTGGCAACGGCGTAGAGATGACTGGCTTTGCCATCACCGCTGAGGTAGTCACGCAGTGCCGCCTGCTGGCTGCTGTCCAGCGCCAGACCGAGTTTGCTGCGACGCCAGAGAATATCTTCTGCCTGGACTGCCCATTCCTGTTCGATCAGGTAATCCACCTCGGCCTGATAGAGATCAGCACCGAAGTGCTTGCCCAGATCGTTCACTGACTGGGCATTGCCCAGAATGCTGCGCGTCAGTGTGCCGTAACTGCGAACAAAGCGCTGCAGCATGGCTTCCGGTGCCCACGGGTAGCCGTCTTTCAGGTAGGTCAGGAAGCTGGCGTGATCACGGAATTCACCGCCGGGCAAAATGCTGCCTGCCGTCCAGGGCGCATGCATATGAGGGAAATAATCCTGCAGTCGGTTGACTGCTGCTTCTGACAGCTTGCGATAGGTGGTGATCTTGCCGCCAAAAATAGACACCAGTGGCGCTACACCGTTGGCATCTTCCACTTCAAAGGTGTAATCACGGGTTACTGCTGAGGGGTTATTCGCCTCGTCATCCAGCAGAGGGCGCACTCCTGCGTAGGTCCAGACCACATCATCGCGTTTGATTTGCTGACGGAAGTGCTTGTTGGTGACATCAATCAGGTAGCTGATCTCGTCTTCAGTCATATGGACCTTATAGGGATCGCCTTTGTATTCCAGATCGGTAGTGCCGATCAGCGAGTACTTGTCCATGTAGGGAATGACGAAAACAATGCGCTTGTCGTCGTTTTGCAGAATATAGGCTGCTTTCTCTTCATGAATACGTGGCACCACCATGTGGCTACCCTGTACCAGGCGAATGTTCTTCGGCGACTTGCGCTTGAGGGCGGTGTCGAAGAAGGATGACACCCAGGGGCCAGCTGCGTTGACCAGTGCCTTGGCGCGCACATCGTAGCTTTCGGCGCTACCTTCTTCCTGCAGTGTGACAACCCAGTGGCCGCCGTCACGTTTGGCATTGATACAGCTGGTGCGAGTCTTGATGACTGCACCCAGCTCGCGAGCCTGCATGGCATTGAGCACCACCAGACGAGCGTCATCGACCCAACAGTCTGAATACTCGAAACCCTTGGTGATCTCGGCGTTCAATGCACTGTTGGCACCGAAGCGCAGGCTGCTGGCAGCGGGCAGCGTTGTGCGTTTGCTGAGGTTGTCATAGAGGAACAGGCCTGCACGAATCATCCAGGCCGGACGCAGGTGCGGGCGATGTGGCAGGCGAAAGCGCAAAGGCCAGACAATGTGCGGAGCCTTGTTCAGCAGCACTTCACGTTCTTTCAGTGCTTCTTTGACCAGACGGAATTCGTAGTATTCCAGATAGCGCAGACCACCGTGGATCAGCTTGCTGGAAGAGGAGGAAGTGGCACTGGCCAGGTCGCGTTGCTCCGCCAGCATGACTCGCAGACCACGGCCTGCTGCATCGTTGGCGATACCGACACCGTTCACCCCGCCACCGATGACAAAGAGATCGTACATGGGAGTGGCTTGATCAGTGTTGCCCTGGCTCATACTTACCTCGTTGAATGTTCGATAAGTGACAAATTAGAAAATTTACGAAACTATAGTGTTCGTCTTTGATCCCGGCAAGTGAAAAATCATGAAAATGTTTTGCTGCTTTTTGTTCTCTTCATGAACGTATTTGAACTGTCCTGGCCATGATGTGCGCGGCAAGATTCATCAGGCACAGATTAGACAGGTCAGATGACAGTCAGTGAGTTGCTGCTGGGTGTCGCAGGCGAAAGGGGCAGGGAGTAGTGCGGTGGCGCAGAGAAAAACAAAGGGCAGGTCAGAAGAGACGTGAGAGGAGCGTAGGCCGCCCCTGCTCATAACAGGTTCAAAGGCGAAGCTAAACGGGCTTCACTCTGTGACGTACAGTTCAACCTGATGCTGGTTGAGTAGTTCCTGAATATGTTTGGGTGGTGCAGCATCGGTAAACAGGGCGCTGACCTGGCTCAGATTGCCCAGTCGAACCATGGCATTGCGGCCAAACTTTGATGAGTCTGCTGCCAGGAATACATGCTGGGAGTTCTGGATAATCGACTGGGCAATGCGCACTTCTCGATAGTCGAAATCAAGCAAAGAGCCGTCTTCAGCGATGCCGCTGATGCCGATAATGCCGTAGTCCATACGGAACTGGTTGATGAAATCACGCGTTGCTTCACCGACGATGCCGCCATCACGGGTGCGTACTTCACCACCGGCAATGATGACTGAGAAGTCCTCTTTGGCACTCAGAATGGATGCCACATGGATATTGTTGGTCACTATGCGCAGATCTTTGTGATTCAGCAGGGCGTGGGCCACGGTTTCGGTCGTGGTGCCGATGTTGATGAAAACCGAGGCGCCATCAGGAATGTGAGCAGCGACCGTTCTGGCAATTAGCTCTTTCTCCGGATGGTTCATGATCTTGCGGGTGGCATAGGCCGTGTTGACGGTGCTGGATTCCCATGCGGCACCGCCATGATGACGGCGAATGCGTTGGGCATCCGCCAGTTGATTCAGATCGCGGCGGATGGTTTGTGGCGTGACGTTGAATAAGCGCACTAGCTCATCAATTGTCACGAAGCCCTGCTGCTGAACAAGAGCAAGAATTTCGTCCTGACGGCGGTGTTGACTCATTGCGTGGTGGAGCTCCCTGTGCAAGAAACCTGATGATGGTGCTGACCTGAGCCGTTAAGCGGGCTACGGGTGCTGCCCAATGTAAGTGGTTAATACAAGTTGACGCTAATAATAGAGGGCCATCGAGATGCTCTCCAGTGTCATGATTTTTGACGTTTTCGAAAAAGAACTTGCATCTGGGATCGTCGCGGGCAGAATACGAACAAAATCGAACATGGAAAGCGTATGTTCCGGCTTGGCGTAGTAATAAGTTGTAGTGCGTTATCCCGGCAGCTTCGCGAGAGTAAAAGTAACGTGACAGCTCTGCACTGTGGCCGCGGACACGGACTTCTGACGCGCTTTCCTGATTCCCACTTCGAGAATAACTAGAAAACGGAGGCCTTCATGTCTTCTTATCTGCTTGCCCTGGACCAGGGAACCACCAGTTCCCGTGCTATCGTTTTTGATTTTCAGGGCAAAGTGATTGCCTCTGCGCAGCAAGAATTCAAGCAGCACTTCCCCCATGACGGTTGGGTGGAACACGATCCGGAAGATATCTGGAATACGGTGCTGGCCACCAGCCGTGAGGCCATCGCCAAGGCGGGTATTGAAGCTGCCGATATTGCTGGTATTGGCATCACCAATCAGCGTGAAACCACACTGGTGTGGGATCGTGCCACCGGTAAGCCTGTTTATAACGCCATCGTCTGGCAGGATCGCCGTACCAGCGACTATTGCAAGGAACAGAAGTCGAAAGGGCTGGAAGAGCAGGTTAAAAAGAAAACCGGCTTGCTGCTGGATCCCTATTTCTCTGCAACCAAGCTCAACTGGATTCTCGATAACGTCGAAGGTGTCCGCCAGCGAGCCGAACAGGGCGAGCTGGCTTTCGGTACCGTCGACACCTTCCTGATCTGGCGCCTGACCGGCGGTGAATCGCATGTGACCGACGCGACCAATGCCTCCCGAACCATGCTGTTCAATATCCATACTCAGGAATGGGATCGTGACTTGCTGGAGGCCTTTGCGGTGCCTGCAGCCGTGCTGCCAGAGGTCAAGGACTCCAGTGCTGACTTTGGTCAGACCCAGGCAGAGTTTTTCGGTGCGCCTGTTCGTATTGCCGGTGTTGCCGGTGATCAGCAGGCGGCGCTGGTCGGTCAGGCCTGCTTTCAGCCGGGGATGGCAAAAAGCACTTATGGCACGGGCTGTTTTCTGATTCTCAATACCGGCGACAAGGCGCTGTCATCCGCCAATCGTTTGCTGACGACTGTGGGTTATCGCCTTAATGGCAAGGTCTCCTATGCGCTGGAAGGCAGCATATTTGTGGCGGGCGCAGCTGTGCAGTGGCTACGTGACGGGTTGAAGCTGATTCAGCATGCGCGGGAAACCGAGCAGCTGGCGAAGACGATACCGGTAAATCACGGTGTGTATCTGGTGCCAGCCTTTACCGGGCTGGGCGCACCATTCTGGGATCCGGAAGCCCGGGGGGCGTTATTCGGTCTGACCCGTGATACCGGTATTGCTGAAATCGTGACAGCGGGGCTGCAGTCGGTCTGTTTCCAGACCAAGGATCTGCTGGCGGCGATGGCGCGAGATGGTGTCGATATTCAGACGTTGCGAGTGGACGGCGGCATGGTGGCCAACGACTGGCTGATTCAGCATCTGGCAGATATTCTGCGGGTCAATGTGGATCGCCCGGCAGTGATCGAGACGACAGCACTGGGTGCGGCCTATCTGGCCGGGTTGCACGTAGGTGTCTATCAGTCTGTTGATGATGTGTGTGGGCTATGGCAGTGCCAGCAGCACTTCTCTCCACAACTGCCCGAAGAGGAAGCCAGTGCTCTGCACAAGGGTTGGAGTAATGCCGTAAAGCGTGTCATGAGTACGGCCTGATCAATACATAGCTCTGTTCATAATGCAGAGCCTTATCCATAAGGGGGCTCTGCCCCAAAAAGCCTGACTGTCAGCTCATTACCATCGGCAATTACCCAGATGGATGAGTCATGCAGCAGGCTTTTTGCTTTTAGCAGGCTGTTGAAAATCTATCTGCGTTGCCGAATACCGCGTCAAAAACAGGCTCAAAATGCTCATTTAGCTCACTAAACTCCGCTTTTTCGCCTGTTTTTTCCTTGTCTCGGCTGCCTCGATAACGTTTTTCAACAGCCTGTTAGTGGTGTGGTTCAGGGCTTTGCCTCCACTGCTGGAGGTGATGTCTCGGCAGCCTGCAAATGGGGCGTGTCGGTAGGGGAGAGATAGCGAATCAGTTCTATTCCGCTATGAACTACCGTTGTTTGTGGGTATTGCTGGCAGTAGTTGTTGAGGAAGGTCAGCACCATGTCGTTTTGTACTATCTCACTGAGTGACCAGTTGCCAAGGCCCAGTGCGGCGGCACTGACGTAGCCCTCCATCCATGAGCCATAGATGATACGTGCCAAGGCACCGGTGCGTTTGTCATGGGCGTGGCGCAGATAATCGCTGCAACTGAATGCGCCAGCACCCAGCACGCTGCTGTACTCCGAGCTGGCAGCGCCGAGCTGTGGCGCCTTAAGCACGGCAGGCATGGCATCAATCAGCCATTTACCTTTTGGGCACAGCACAGGGAGTTGGTCCAGCAGCTCAGCGTGTTGCTGTTCACTGACGTGGAATGACAACCCTTTGATAAAGGCCTGCCCGGAAAGATAGCCCTGAGTCCATGACTGAGAGGCAATGACGCTGTCACGGCTTTTGAACGCCTGGGAACAATCCACATCACCCTGACCGTAGAGTTGATAACTCAAGTCGGCTGACTCAGCTTTGGCTTCGCTGCTCAGTAACAGCAGTAATGAAGCGACAAGGGTGACAAGGGATTTCATGGTGATTCTCCCATGCTTGTGGGTCTGTTCCCGGTCAACGTGTCCAACCTGATGTACTGCAGTTGCACATACTTAACTCATGGTACGAGGGCTGAGAATTATCAAGCGCCAATGCAGCAGGGTGGTGAAATGGTATTGATAGGTGAGAAAACGTCAGGAAATGAGCAGCTTCAGTGCAGTGCTAATGAACAACAGGAATTGTTCAGTAAGCGTGCATGGAGGTCATTACGGTACGCAGCGTGAAGCGCTGTGCAGGGCTGGTATGTCGAACGGGAATCAAGGGCAGTTTACTGAGGGGATTGAACCAAAATGGTTTCGACAGGCAAGCACAATCACCTTGCTCGGCAGTCAGATGATGTGAGGGTAAGTCTATAAGCGGTATTAACGAGCGCCCGGCCTCAGTGCTCTGCGTGGACGACGCAGGGCAACAATTTTGCAGCTGGACACATCGGCATAAAAGCTTACGGCCCGGCAATGGGGACACACGATAAGTTCATCTGAGCGATGAGCAATCGCTTGAACGTAGATGCCACTGTGGCATTGCGGGCAGTTCATGATCTGTTCCGGCATGGTAACTCCCTCGACTCAAAGCGGTAATCGCATGTGCCAGGTTTTCTGGCTCGTTCTATTTTTCTAACTGTCGTTTTGCGGGGTTCGTTCAACGTCGCGCGTAGTGGGGGTCTTCGTTGCCGCGACCGGTATTTTGTTTTGTCAGTCACGGGGTCTGACGTCTATATGGTTATAACCTTAGTCTGGGCATGGGATAGCGGCAAGCCAAAATTATTCATGCTGGGTGGGAGGGCTGGCGCATGGGGTTGCCATGTGCCAGCGAGGGAAAGGAACGTGTTCGCTTACTGTTGTGTACTGAAATAGGCGGCCAGGTCGGCAATGTCCTGATCGCTCAGGTTTTGCACCATAGGGTACATCAGCGCAGCCTGAGCACCCTTACGCTCCTGTGACTTGTATGTCTTGATGGCATATTCAATATAGCCCTCGCTTTGTCCGGCAAGGCGAGGATAGGTCGGCATGATGGGCTGGGCACCGCCCTGACCATGGCAGGCGGAGCATACTGCAGACTTGGCTGCGCCTGCGGTGGCATCACCGGCTGCGTGGCTGAGAGCGGGGAGTGTGGCGAGGGCCAGTGTGCATGCCAGTATTTTTGTGTTCATGGGTTCTCCTCAAATCAGGCTGTGGTTCACGGTGTTAATGATTGTTTGAATTATTTATCGGTGTTGTGGTCCGTTCGTATTGCAGCGAGTGGTGGCTAGTTGCATCGGCGCGTTCCTGATCTGCTGCAGGTCGTCATTCGCTTTGCTTGCCCCAGACTCACTAGAGTGTGAATAGGCTCTGGGTCTGTATGAAATGAATTCAGTTTAATCCGAGCACAAAGCGTTACAACCCGCCGTTCCCTTTTTATGTTTGGCGACTGATGAGCATCAAGGTGCGGCATATTGCTCCTGATCACTGATCTCTCGCAGTAAGCGGAATCCTGTTTCACTGTTGCGGTTGTCTGGTTCTGCCTGCTGGCGTGCGGAGGAGCGCAGTAGTGCAGGAGGGCTTCGCCAGGAACCGCCCTTGATGACGCGACTCATGCACTGCTGGTTTTGTGCATCGGTCGATCCGCTGGCGGCAACGCTGCCCTCGGTGTAGCAGTCTCCCACCCATTCGGAGACATTACCGCTGACGTCAAACAGACCATAGTTATTGGCTGGAAAGGCGCCAACGGGTGCCGTACGAAGGTTGTCCCATTCACTGCCACAGCTTTGGCAGTTACCGTGTCCTTTATCGATGGCGCCTCCCCACCAGTATGCTGTGCTGGTATTGGCGCGAGCGCTGTACTCCCATTCCTCCTCTGTCGGCAGGCGGTACACATGACGGCTGATATTGCTCAGCCAGATCGCATATGCATTGGCGTCATACCAGCTGACGTTGATCACTGGGCGTCTGCCACGCCCCCAGCCATTGTCATTCGGGAGAAGGCGGCCGGTTGCCTTGGCAAAAAGGTCGTAATCCTCAAAAGTGACCTCATCCTGCATCAGGGCAAATGGAGCGGAGTAACTGACAAAATGAGGCGCAAGTTCATCGGAACTGCCTCGCCTATCCTGATTGCCAATGTAGGCAGACCCAGAAGGGATCACCATCATCAGTGGGCCACGCATGCCATTGGCAAGCGCGTCTGTGAAGCTGTCACCTGCGCGCAGGCGGTTGGGGCTGGCTGCTTTCGGGGCAGGCAGTTTGCCCGGTGAGATATCGGCCGGTGCCTTCAGTGCGGGGTTGTGCAACTTCATGAAGAAGGCGGTGATATTGTCCTCCAGTTTGCGCGATCCCGACTGTCCGGAGGCCTTTTGGTAAAACTGATCAAAAAGCTGTTGTGCCTTGCGCAGGTCTGCTTCGGATTGGGGGTTTTGCAGGAGTTGCTCAATCTGTTCGGTGAGATCAGCCATTTCCTGTTGATGAGGAGATTTGTGCAGCACCAGATAAATCAAAAAATTGATGATGGCCAGCCCTGACAGGGTGGCACCTGCCAGCATCAGAATACGTCGTCTATCAAAGCGCTTTGCTTTGGCAGCGGGGCGCTCGGTGGTGAGGGGATGTGCCGGAGGGTCTTCTCTTGGCGTAAATATGTCGTCGATCAATTCGTTTAGCTGGCGAGTTGGGCGCTCCTCTGGAGCCACAGCCAGCAGCCGGTTGAGAGCCTGCCATTGATTGGTGTGCAGGGAAGGAATATCAGGTAAAGGAAAGCGTTCTGTACTTTTGAACAGTGGCTCACCCATCAGGAGTTCATAGCAGAGGCAGCCAAGAGAATAGATATCTGCAGCAGGGCTGAGGCTGGCCGGTGTTTGCAGTAATTCTGGCGCCAGATAGCGAAGGCTGGGCCAGCTGTCGTTGTCAGGAGGGATAACTGCGGATGCCTGACCTTCATGCAGTGTCTGGAAAATGCTGTATTGATAGCTGGTATTCAGCAGTTTCAGTTGGTAGTCACGTGTAATCAGAATGCTGTGCGGGTTGAGGTCAAGATGCAGAATACGCTTGCTGTGCAGCGAATGAAGAATACTCGCGGTGCTTTTCATGACGGCTTTTGCAAGCTCAGGTTTGAAGTGATGCTTGCTGATCATACTTTTAAGGCTGGCGCCTTCTATCGCCTCCAGGATGGCGAAGTGCCATCCGGCAGGGTCTCTGGCCACTGCCTGAATTTGCACTACGTTGGCATGATGCCAGTCTTCCTGTAAGGCTATTTGTGCTTCGATAGCTGCGGTATGACGATGGTGTTCAAACAGCAGGGGAGAGAGTATCAGCAGGCAGGCTTTGCCGCGACGACGTTCTTTCTTGCTGATTTCATTGGCGAGCCAGATATGTGACCCAGCGGAAGTAAACAGCGGGCGTTCAAGGGTGAAATGACGCTCGCCTGTGGTGAGCGCCATTTCTGTGTGCAGGTCGGCAAGCGATAATTGCTCTTCTACCATGCCCAAGCCTCGGCAATGTTTTCCAGAGTATAGTGCAGGACAAACCACTAGCCGAATAGTTGGAGTTTAGAGCACACACCGCCGAGGCAGTGGCTCGGTTGTGTATGCTGCCTTGACTGACTCTGCTGATCAGGCTGTCTGCAGGTCGGCGAATGATTTCACCAGCTCATCGATGGCTTTCATCTGCGCTAGGAAGGGCTCCAGTTTATCGAGTGGCAATGCTGAAGGGCCATCGCACTTAGCCTTGCTAGGATCCGGGTGAGTTTCAAGAAACAGGCTGGACAACCCCTGAGACATCCCAGCACGTGCCAGCTGTGTCGCTAGCTGGCGTCGGCCATCGGCGGAGTCAGCCCGTCCGCCGGGCATTTGCAGCGAGTGGGTGACATCAAACATCACAGGGTATCCAAAATCCTTCATGATGCTGAAGCCCAGCATGTCTACTACCAGATTGTTATAGCCAAACATGGTGCCACGCTCACAAAGCATCAGCTGAGTGTTACCTACTTCCTCACATTTACGCAGAATGTGCGCCATTTCGTGGGGAGCCAGAAACTGGGCTTTCTTTATATTGATGACACGGCCTGTTTCGGCAATTGCCGTTACCAGATCAGTCTGGCGTGACAAGAAGGCGGGTAGCTGCAGTACATCGGCTACTTCTGCTACGGGCTTGGCCTGCCAAGGTTCATGGACATCGGTAATAACGGGGATATCAAAGCTGGCCTTGACCTTTTCCAGAATGCGCATTCCCTGCTCAAGGCCCGGGCCTCGAAATGAGCTCACGGATGAGCGGTTGGCCTTGTCGAATGATGCCTTGAATACATAAGGGATATTGAGTTTCTGGGTGATCTGGACGAACTGTTCTGCAGTGGAGAGGGCCAGGTCTTCCGATTCCAGCACGTTGATGCCGCCAAAAAGGACAAATGGCTTATCGTTGGCTACTTCTATACGGCCAACCTGTACAGTTTTGGTGCTCATGAAAGTGGGATCCTGTGGCTCTAAAAGCTGCCATTCTACTCCCTGCCAGTAGAAATGATTAGCCTTAAGCTCCTGGTGCAAGGTGTCGGAGGTTTCCAGTTTGCTCTTGAGGGTTTGTACTTTGAGGCGCTCAGGACTCCGTAGCCGGGAGTGTTAATGCGGGGAAATGAGCAGCGAAACGCTCAATCCATTCCTTTGCTGCTTGTTCCAGTGCCAGATGGTGTCCTCTTGCCATCTCTGCTACCTGATAGGCGTGGATGTGGCAGGCCTGTTCGATCATGCGTGCCCGTTGTGCCTCATCCGGGTCGCAAATGCTGATCTGCATCTGAAAGCGGCGCTCTGGCAAGGGGCGGCATAATGTCAGCTTTCCCATCAACGGCTGGTTGCCGTCAAGGCCCGGGATATGCAGTGTCACATCGCTAAAGACGGGTAGGGCC
This sequence comes from Pokkaliibacter sp. MBI-7, assembly GCF_029846635.1. Lineage (NCBI taxonomy): Bacteria > Pseudomonadati > Pseudomonadota > Gammaproteobacteria > Oceanospirillales > Balneatrichaceae > Pokkaliibacter > Pokkaliibacter sp. MBI-7. The sequence continues at coordinate 289,791 of NZ_JARVTG010000002.1, forward strand.
TCAAGGCCTATCAGTTTGATATTCAATAAATGGCGGTGGTAGTGAGATGTCACAGAGCGCCTTGCGGAGTGAAAGCGCATGGCAGGTGGAGGAGGTTGTACTGTCTTTATACTTATCGGTACACGTACCGGGTGGACAATACATTCAGTGCGAATGTCCATCTGTAAACTCCGGATTTACTTCCTGTTTAAATTTTAAGCAAATATGAGGCCAGCTCTCTGGGATGCGAGATTGAAAGGACAGTTTGGCATTGCGCAGGTGAGTTTTAGCTGTTAGAGTACGCGCACTTGTGTGACACGTGTAGCGTGTCCTCTTGATACCCACAACCAGCTCCGGCAGGTGGGGGCAGCTCGTTGAGCTGTTGTCTGAAGAGACAGGAGCACTGGTAGTTACTTCGGCTATCAGGGCGCTGCCAGTGGGCAGTGCTGTCCGCAAGGATACGAAGGTCCTTTTGGCACGGATGTGCCCACCCGACGGTCTCCTCGATACGTCAATCCAGTCTCGGCTGGAGGTCTATATGGCAGAGGACGGGCAGACGCTTCGGCTGCCGGGGCCATCCTAATGCAGGATGGTTGTCCGCAAGGACGAGAAGAGCCTTTTGGTACGGATGTACCCACCCTGACGCCTGTCTCGGCACGTCAGTCCTGCGGTTCGCCACGGGAGTGCATATCTTAGCCGGTATGTTCAGAGATACCTGATTAATGGACCTTGGTCCATTGTTGTCGTCGTACAGGGTTGTACGGTGTATTCCGGTGACGGGATGATCAGGAAACAGTAAAGGGACACTGCAAGGATCGGAGCCCAAATCCAATCAGCACAATGAAAAATTGGACGTCGCTCAGGAGGAGCTGTAGGTGCCATAGCGGAAGTCCGTCTTCCGTTTTCACTTAATCAAGAGGTTCAGAGCTAAAGCTCTGTTTACCATTGTCGGGGTCCGTTTCGGCGGACAAGTCGACCTGTTGTACGACCAACAGTAACCCACGGGGACATGCAGGGCGGGTAACTGCCTTGTGTGAAGCTCCCCCGGAATGTAACCCTCCCGCAAGGGGCGCTGGCACTTTGTGAGAAGTGGCAGCGGATTCTCGGAGCAGTACCGGGTTGAGGGGCTAGGTTGGCTGGTAGGGGAAACGTAAGTGAACTGCTGATAAACGTCGTCAGTACTGACAAGCCTAAACTGCTGACAGGCTTGAACCAAAAGGTGTGTGGCCGGTTATCTCTGTAAGTGCTAGAGATACGTCGTCATGAGAGCCATCGGCGAAAAGGCAGTCCCTAACCCAGTCGTGTGGTAAGCAGGGAACGTGGTAAGACCGTATAGCCGCCCTTCGGGGCAGGAGCGCCGTGAGGCAATCTGTTGGCTGTGCGGTTATGGGAGGGTGGAGAAAGCGAAGGTCATCCGGTAATAGGATGGATAGGGGTTTTAATGTCACCCCACGGGAAACCGGGCAGACTTCCACTTGGCAGATCGTCGTAAGGCGGCTGTTACCCTCTTACCTTTGAGACCATTAAACACTTCGGTGAACCCTGAGTTCACCCTACTACACACTCGGCAGACCTTGAGTCTGCCTGTTGCTCTACCCCTGACGGGACAGTTTTTCCCGTCAGGGAGAATGCTGTCTTCGTTCAGGATCATGGTCTTGAATAAGGAAGGCAGCATGAAAGAACTGACGCGCGAAAGCGTGATGTCTGCGCCTACCGGCGGACCGTTGGTGTGGCACGAGGTCGACTGGCAACGTGTGCAACGGAACGTCAGAGGAATGCAGATTCGTATTGCGAAGGCTTGTAAGGAAGGCAAATGGCGGAGGGTGAAAGCCCTGCAACGGCTGCTGACCCGCTCACGTTCAGCCAGATTACTGGCGGTACGGCGAGTGACTGAGAACCAGGGTAAGCGCACGGCGGGAGTCGACCGCGTACTCTGGGATACGCCCGAAAGTAAACAACTGGCGGCGGAAACGTTGAAACGCCGGGGGTATCGCCCTCTGCCTCTGCGCAGGGTGTATATCCCCAAGAGTAATGGGAAGGAACGTCCTCTGGGCATCCCCACCATGCATGACCGGGCCATGCAGGCGTTATACCTGCTGGCATTGGCTCCTGTCGCGGAAACACGGGGCGATCCCAACAGCTACGGCTTCAGGATCGAACGGTCAACTGCGGACGCCATGGGTCAGCTCTTTGTGTGCCTCGCCAAAAAGGCGTCAGCCCAATGGGTGTTAGAGGCAGACATTAAAGGCTGTTTTGACCATATCAATCACGACTGGCTGGTCCAGCATGTCCCTACGGACAGGCAGGTACTGACCAAGTGGTTGAAAGCGGGGGTGGTCCACAAGGGCCAGCTCCAGTCGACAGAGGCAGGAACGCCACAAGGGGGAATTATTTCTCCGACCTTGGCTAATATGGCGTTGGACGGTTTGGAACGCGAACTCCAGCAATACTTGGGACGGACCAAATCGGGACGATTCAAGGTTAATGTTGTGCGGTATGCGGATGATTTTGTCATCACAGGCGCCTCGAAAGAGGTACTGGAGAACGACATCCGGCCTTGGGTAGAAACATTCCTGCATACGCGGGGATTGCAACTATCCGGGGAAAAGACACATGTCGTCCACATTGACCATGGCTTTGATTTTCTGGGATGGAATTTCCGCAAATACGGCGGCAAGCTCCTGATCAAACCAAGCAAGAAAAACGTGCAAGCGTTCTATCGCAAGGTCAAGGAAATCATCGACGCCAATAAAACTGCTAAGCAGGAGAATCTGATTCGCCTGCTGAACCCGGTGCTGAAAGGATGGGCTTTGTACCATCAGCCGGTGGTAGCCAAGGCAACGTTCAGCCGTTTAGACGACCTGATTTTTCAGGCGGTACGAAAATGGGCCAAGCGTCGGCACCCGAACAAGAATGCCTTATGGGTCATGGAGAAATACTTCCAGCCCATCGGGGAGCGTTCAAGGGTGTTTGCCGCCACGGTAAAGAATGAGTGGGGCGACAAGTCGGTGGTGGCGCTGTATGCGCTGGCCAGTACACCGATAGAACGACACAGAAAGATCGCAGGGGACTACAATCCCTTCGATCCCGACATGGAAGCCACAGGTGAGGCGCTGCGAATGAGTCGGATGCTGAATAAGCTGAAGTATCGTAAACAGGTTGCCAGTCTGTACACCCAGCAGAAAGGTCGCTGTGCGTTATGCAAGGAACCGGTTACCAAAGAAACAGGATGGCATGACCATCATATCGTTTACCGCTCACAAGGGGGTGACGACACACTGAGGAATCGGGTACTCTTGCACCCCGTTTGTCACGCTCAGCTTCACAGCCGTGGTCTGACAGTAAACAAACCGGCCCATTAAGTGGGCTTAGTTTAATCTGCTCGAGCCGTGTGCGGTGAAAGCCGCACGCACGGTTCTACGGGGGGGATGGCACAGTAATGTGCTGTCCCTACCCTACTGACGGCACAAGCCTTTACGTGAATCTGCGGAAACTTGTGTTAGTTTGATAGTGCTCTGTACTGAGTGATCTCGTAAAAAGGTTATAAAGTAAACGAGCAAGCCTTGTGGAAAGGCAAGTGTAATGGTGGCCCTGCCGGTCCCCCCGCAACAATAAACCGTGAACCCGGTCAGGCCCGGAAGGGAGCAGCCGCAGCGGTAGACTTGGGTGCCGGGGTGAGGCTGGCAGGACCGCCTCCAGTCTTTATCCCATTCTCGATTCTTTCCCGCTCGGTTGATAATGACCTCTCTGTGACGAAGAGGGAGTTAATGAGCTATCAGGTTTTGGCTCGCAAATGGCGGCCGAAAAACTTCCATGAAATGGTTGGACAAGAGCATGTGCTTAAAGCACTGATCAATGCTCTGGACAACAATCGTCTGCACCATGCCTATTTGTTTACCGGAACGCGCGGGGTTGGGAAGACCACCATTGCCCGAATTCTGGCTAAATGCCTCAATTGCGAAACCGGCGTTACTTCCAAACCCTGTGGGGTTTGTTCCTCCTGTCAGGAAATTAATGAAGGACGTTTCGTTGATCTGATCGAAGTCGACGCAGCATCCCGCACCAAGGTAGAAGACACCCGCGAGTTATTGGAAAACGTCCAGTATGCTCCTAGTCGTGGTCGCTACAAGGTCTACCTAATCGACGAAGTGCACATGCTATCCGGACACAGCTTCAATGCGCTGTTGAAAACCCTGGAAGAGCCGCCACCTCACGTCAAGTTTCTGCTTGCCACTACCGATCCGCAGAAGCTGCCTATCACTGTATTGTCCCGGTGTTTGCAGTTCAGTCTCAAAAATATGAGTCCCGAGCGCATTGTCGGGCATCTGCAGCACGTGCTTGCTGCAGAACAGGTCGAGTTTGAAGAGCCTGCCTTGTGGCAACTGGGGCGGGCGGCTGACGGCAGTATGCGTGATGCCATGAGTCTCACAGACCAGGCCATTGCGTATGGCCAGGGTCGTGTTGCGGCGGCCGATGTTGCTGCAATGCTGGGTACCCTTGATCAGCGGTGGGCTTTTGCCCTGGTTGAGGCACTGGCTCGGCATGATGTATCCCGGATGCTGCAACAGGTTGCCGCCCTGGCTGAGCTGGCGCCTGATTATCAGGGGGTACTGGCGGATATGCTGAGCCTGCTGCATCGCATTGCTTTGGCACAGGTCATGCCGGATGGTATAGACAACAGTCAGGGTGACCGTGACAGTGTGCTGGCGCTCGCGCAATTACTGCCAGCAGAAGATGTGCAGCTGTTTTATCAGATTGCTCTGACAGGCCGGAAAGATTTGCCTTTGAGTCCTGATGCGCGCCAAGGGCTGGAAATGGCATTGCTGCGCATGCTGGCATTTCGTCCCAGAGGGGTTGCCGTGACGCCGGGTAACGGTGCTGTGCAGATTGCTCCTGCATCAGTGCAAGCGGCGACGCCTGCGGTGGTTGTGGAGGGGGCAGGGCTAAAAAAGCCTGAGCCTGCTGCGATGCCAGCAGTGATACAGCAGACTGATAAGGTATCGCCTGCTGTCATGACTGCGCCGCAGCCCACTGCTAGCGCACCGAGCTCCGTGCCTGTTTCTAAAGAAGCGGCTCCTGTCGTGTTATCTTCAGCCGACAGTCAGGCCGGGATGCCGGTCGGAAATGCTTCTGGGGTCACAGAGCCGGGTGCCTCAGGTGACACGGCACGACCTTTAACTGAACAAGTGCTAAAAGAAACGTCAGTTGCCCCGCGTACTCCGATACCAGATACGGAACAGAGGGATACTGTTATTGCGCCTACGAACAGTGCCAGGCCAGCGGGGCATTCTGCTCCTGCTCCTGATGCTGCAGGCACACCGCCATTCGATACTCAGGTGCCTCTGGATGCCTACAGTGACTATCAGAGTGGAGCCAGTTATGCCGCGGCGATGATGGATGCAGGTGAGGATGAAGATGATTCCGAGCCCGGCGCCATGCTTGACCAGGCGGTCTACCAGGCCGACTATCTGCTGAGTCAGCTGTCCAGCCCCGAAGTAGTCAGTGCCGAAGCGGCATTGGATGAGGCGGAGGTGGAGGAGGAGCCGGATGTCGCCAGTCATGAGCCTGCGTTCGGGTACGAGCAGATCAGTCTGGAAACCTGGCCCTTGATTGCTCAGGATGTGCCCATACGTGGAGTGCTACGTGCTATTGTCGAGGCGACTGAGCTGGTTAGGGTTTCGGTAGAGGGGCTAGAGCTGACTTGCGAAGATCAGCAGCACTCTCTGTTCAGTGCCCGTCAGCAATCCTTGCTGGAAGAGGCGCTTGCAGACTATTTTAAACGTCCAGTACGGATTAGCTGCCAGTCTTCGCGGGGGTTGGTACATACTGCCACGGTTTACAAGGCGCAGGCCAGAGCGCTGCGCCAGCAACAGGCTGAGACCGCTATCCACAACGATGCGACATTGCATGCGTTGCTCGATGCATTCGAAGCAATTATCCAACCCGGATCAATCAAACCGGTCGAATTACAGAGAGGTTGACATGTTAAAAGGTGGAATGGGCAATCTGCTGAAGCAAGCCCAGAAAATGCAAGAGCAAATGCAGAAAATGCAGGAAGAGCTGGCAAATGCAGAAACCACCGGTGAGTCGGGTGCTGGTCTGGTCAAAATCGTGATGACGGGTCGTCATGATGTCAAACGCGTCACCATTGATGACAGCCTGATGTCTGAAGATAAAGAGATGCTGGAAGACCTGCTGGCTGCAGCGGTAAACGATGCTGTTCGCAAGATTGAAGCTGTTAACAAGGAAAAGATGGCCAGTGCAACTTCTGGCATGGGTCTGCCTCCTGGCTTCAAGATGCCCTTCTAATCATGCATTTCAGTCCACTCATTGATCAGTTGATGGACTCGTTGCGCTGTCTGCCCGGGGTTGGCCCCAAGACTGCGCAACGCATGGCCCTGCATTTGCTGGAGAGAGACCGGGTAGGTGCCGAACGGCTGGCCCAGGCGATGTTGAAGGCGGTGGAGCTGGTCGGGCACTGTGAAAAGTGCCGAAATTTAAGTGAGTCGCCCATTTGTCGGCTATGTGAAAGCAGCCATCGCGATGAGTCCTTGCTCTGTGTGGTGGAAATGCCGGCAGACGTCCTTGCTATTGAGCAGACAGGCAGTTACAGAGGGCACTATTTTGTGCTGATGGGGCATTTGTCCCCCATCGAAGGTATTGGACCGGAGCAGCTGGGTATCGCTCAGCTATTGAGTCGGGTTCGTAACAGTGCTGTTGAAGAAATCATCATTGCTACCAATCCTACGGTGGAAGGAGAGGCGACGGCGCACTACATCGTTGAGCAGATGCGTGCACTGCCGGTCAAGGTATCCCGGATTGCCCACGGCGTGCCTTTGGGTGGTGAGCTGGAGTACGTGGATGGAGGTACGCTGGTTCACGCATTAAGCGGGCGACGCTCCCTGCGCTGAAGCCGTTGGCGTTAGCTATCTCAATTGTTGTATCGGCGACTGTCTGGATTCAGTCACATGAATGAATCATGGTCAGATCATTGTCGTTGACTAGCGGATTCTGAAAGAGAGGTAATCGGATGACCGAGGCCATCATGCCAGAGTATGAATGGGTTGCTGACAATGCGTCGCTGGCCCGCTGCTGTAAACGTTGGCTGAAGCGGCAGAGTCTGATGATTGATACTGAGTTTGAGCGCACTCAGACTTTTTACCCGCGCCCTGGTTTGATCCAGGTCTACGATGGTGAGCAGATCACGCTGATTGATCCACTGAAGGTAACAGATATGGCACCACTGCGTGAGGTGCTGACTGATCCTGCCGTGCTGAAGGCGGTGCACTCCGGCTCTGAGGATGTGGAGCTGTTTATTCATCGTCTGGCAATTACACCACAACCTTTGTTCGACACGCAGATTGCTGCGGCCTATGCCGGTGTTGGCCAGGGGATGGGATTTCAGCGACTGGTTGAAAGCCTGACGGGAACGGTATTGTCCAAGGAGCAGACTCGCTCGGACTGGCTGCAGCGACCTCTGTCTGAAGCTCAATGTCACTATGCCAGTGAAGATGTGTTCTGGCTGCTACCGGTTTTTGAAGAGCTTTACGCCAAATTACAGACTTTGGGGCGCCTCCGCTGGCTGCTGGATGATACCTCTGAGCAGGTTGCCCAGATTGCCCGGGGAGTAGCTCCACAGGACTATTACGCCAAGGTGAAAATGGCCTGGCAGTTGAAGCCGCGTGAACTGGCTATCCTGCGTGATCTGTGTGACTGGCGAGAAGGTATTGCGCGATCTCAGGATCTGTCACGGAATATGGTGATGCCTGATCGTGTACTGTTTGAAGTTGCCAAGCGTAAACCCTTTAAACTCGAACAGTTGATGGGGATTGAAGGGGCTAGGGCTCATCTGGTCAAGCGCCATGGTAAAACGGTGCTGGCGATCGTAGAGGCGGTGCGGGCATTGCCTGACGAAGCCTTGCCGCCTGCGCTGCCCAAGCCGTTATCCAAATCTGCCCAGCAGAGACTAAATACCATTCGTGGGCGTATCGACACCGTTGCTGAACCATTGAACGTGCCGGTGGATATGCTGGCACGCAAGCGAGATCTTGAGGTACTGGCGCGTCGCCCCGAACTGCTGGCACTGCCTGACAAATGGCCTGTGGGCCTGCAAGGCTGGCGTGGAGAGTTGTTGAGCGAGTGTTTGAGCTCGTTGCGTTTTAATGAGTAGAAAAATGAAGCCTGTCCTCTGCAGTATTTATAAAAGCCCCAAGCGGGATGAAATGTACCTCTACGTGCTCAAGCAGGAGCAGTTTGCCAAAGTGCCAGAGTTGTTGCTGGAGCAGTTTGGCAAGCCTGTTCATGTGTTCGACATGCTGTTGAAGGCTGATCGTAAACTTGCTCGAGCGAAGGTCGAAGATGTGCTGGCGGCAATAGAGAGTCAGGGCTTCTTTTTGCAGATGCCCCCTCCCAAAGAGGCATACATGCTGGATAACTATCGAGCGCCGACAGAGGGTCGCTACTGATGTTGCGTGAGCATTTCTGGGATCAGTATTCCCTCGAAGAGCTGAACCACGATGAGTGGGAAGCATTGTGCGATGGTTGTGGTAAATGCTGCCTGCACAAGCTTGAAGATGAGGACACCGGTGAGATTTACCATACTCGGGTTGCTTGCAAGGAGCTGGACATCAAGTCTGGTGGTTGTATGCACTATGAAGACCGATTGTCACGTGTACCAGATTGTGTACAAATGACGCCGGAGCTTGTTCGTAGTGTCAACTGGCTGCATCCGTCGTGTGCGTACCGACGGGTTGCAGAAAAAAGAGGGCTGCCCGACTGGCATCCTCTCATTAGTGGCAAAGCTGCAACTAGCAAGACTGGGCGCATTAAACTGAAGCGGCTGGCTATCAGTGAGAGAGTGGTGCCTGTGGATGCCGACTGGGAATTGTTGATTGTCGATATCACTGACTTGTGATGTTCCGCAATAATTTCTTGTTGAGTGCTTGAAACGCCTTGGGGCTTTGGGTAAATTCTTTCGCGCGTTCATCGACTGATTCAAACATCTCTTTCAAATTTAGATGCTGTTCGGTCGATGTGAAAACTGAATTAATAATAGCTATATGCATCAAGAGTAGGGCTGACGTCCTCGCCAACCTGCCTAACCTGGGCAAGGTGGACTCCCGTAAGGGAGATGCGGCCAACTGGCAACCAAACAGGCCTTTCTCACGTCAGCTCTCATAAAACCATGGGAGCCTCAAATGCTAGATACCCCCACCACCGATTTCGACTCCTGCAGCAGCGACCTGAGTTCGCCTGTTTCAGCTCCCTTTACCTCTCCTCAATGGATTTTTCACCGCGAGCACAATTGTGCGCTCCGAATCTGGACCGCCGAAGGGAAGCGCAAGGATGCATGGGGATTGGCATGGGCGACTACTTTCCTCTATGTCGAGTATTGTGCGGGTAAAAATCGCCACGCCTATCGTTGTTACGAGTTTCGTTTTGGTATCTCAATTCAACAGTGGCTTGTAGATGTCTTTGAGCGTCAGTTGTTCGCTGATCTTAATGTTGCTGAAACACAGCGCTGGCAGCAGGCAGAGTCTGTGTAAATCACAGACTCTCAGCAATCCAATGAAGTCTGATAATCATAAATGCCGGTAGCTTGAGCTTTTTTTCTGATGCTCTAGGCGCTGCTATTCATCTTTGCTATAAGTTAGCCAGAAGAAATGTCTGGTAACAGACTACTTTCATGATCACCTTTCTTATGGGATGGATATGTTAGTGGGGATGGATGTGCGCGCTATACGTACTTGTTGTTCCTGGCTTATTGCTGCTTGTCTGGCATTCTCTGTCGGAAGTGCAATAGCTGCCCCCTCGGATGTGCGGCTGCTGGTCGATGTGTCCGGCAGTATGAAGCAGAACGATCCGAGCAATCTGCGTGTGCCTGCTGTTCAGCTGTTGGCACAGCTGATTCCTTCAGGCAGCCAGGCTGGATTCTGGAACTTTGGTAATCAGCCCTACACCTTAATGGCGCATGGCATGGTCAGTGAGGCCTGGCGCAAGGCGGCGGTACAGAGTGCTGATCGAATCACTAGTAGTGATCAGTGGACGGATATTGCCGCCGCCTTGAAGCAGGCGGCCGCGGCCAAAACGCAGGGTAGCATTCCCCAGCATATTATTTTGCTGTCAGATGGTATGGTCGATCTTGATCAGGACAAAGCCAGAAACGCGGCGTCCCGTAATGAAATTGTCGACTCTATTCTCCCGCAGCTGGCCAAAGCCGGCTTTCATGTGC